>CAZYLK010000118.1:0-19114 GCA_964648365.1 uncultured Phycisphaeraceae bacterium | reverse complement strand
GACGCGGTGGACTCGCCGATCGGCAGGCCGGCGCCGATGCCGGCGGCCATGGGTTCATCGAGGAGGAACACGCGACGGGCGCCTGCGCGCTCCGCCGAGTTGAGCACGGCCCGCTTTTCGACGGCGGTGATCCCGGAGGGGATGGCGATGACGACCTGCGGCCGCGTCCAGCGTGACCGGCCGTGGACCTTGCGAATGAAGTAGCCCAGCATCGCCTCGGTAATGTCGAAATCAGCGATGACGCCGTCCTTGAGCGGGCGTATGGCGGTGATCGACCCGGGCGTTTTGCCCAGCATTTCTTTGGCGACCAGCCCGACGGCGGCGCCGTTGTGAACGACCTCGTTGGTGCCGCGGTGGACGGCGACGACGGACGGCTCATTCAGCACGATGCCATCGGCGCGCGTACACACGAGCGTGTTGCACGTGCCCAGATCGATGCCCATGTCTACGCTGAACCAGCCGTAAAGCGAGCTTAACATCCTGTCCCACTCCCGGAAGCGTCGTGCGACGGCGCCAACCTGAACCCCGAGCGCAGGACGAACCGCCGGACCGCGCCGGTTCTCTCCCGCGCCTCGTCAGCAGGCCCATGTTCTTGCCGCGCTGCGTCTCGCCCTGGGGCGCGTTCAGGAAATGCCCGCGACGGCCTCCTTGACGAACGGAAACCAGGCGCCGAACAGTTCCTGGCTGCGCATGCAGAGGTAAACCGTTCCGGCGATGGTTGCGATGTTGGCGATAATCAACAGCACCGTGTACACGTCGCTGTCAGGCGTGGCGGTTGGGCGATCACTCATGGATGCACACTCTCCTGCTGAAGCCGCATGGATCGGACGCCGCTGCTGCGGGCGGTCCGACGATCAACCCTGGCCCGACCGAAGCGTCGCCAGGTCCACCACCTGATCGTCGCGCTGGGGACTCGCCTGAGAGCGCGTCAACCGCCCGGCGGACTTGTTCGGCTCGACGGCGCTGATCTGCACGTCTCCGACATATTGCGAGTCGCGATAAATCACGAAGACCATGTCGCTCTTGACTCCGTCGGCGGAGCCGACCGAGAGCGTGACGATGTCACCCTCGACCGAGACCACCTGCCCACGGACCGCCGTGGCGGCGACGGGCGTCATTGCGTTGACGCCGGCCAGGCCGGCGCCGCGCGGATCCTCAAGGCGCGAGCCGATCGGCATGGCGCCGGCGTCGCGGGAAAGCAGTTCGTTTTCGTTCTTGAGGATGTTGATGTCCTGCTCGTACTGCCGCCGCTGCTGCATGAGCACGGCGATACGGGCCGTCTCTTCGTTGACGCGCTCGTTGAGGTCGAGGTTGCGCTTCTCGAGTTCCATGTTGCGGGACTCAAGGTTGTCGCGCTGCTTGCGGTATTCCTCGCCGTTGGCCTGGGCGACTTTCAACTGCGACACCAGGGCGGCGTTCATTGCCTCGGTCGCGGAGCGGTCCGCCACCACCTGCTTCAGTTCCAGGTTGTACCGCTCGCCCTCTTCCCGGGCCCGAGCCAGTTGCTGCCGCAGGTCGGCGCCCTGCCGCTCCAGCTCCGAGATCGTGTCCTGGAGCTGGGCGACCTGCATGGCGTTGGCTGCGACCAGGTTGCGCACGGTCGCGTCGGCCGCCTTGTACTGCGCCTCGTAGCCCTGGGCCGCGCTGCGCCAGTTCTGCGTGCGCCCGGTAATGGAAACAGCCACCGACGTAAACATCACGCTGGCGATTACCAGGATGACAACGAAAACCTTCGTGAGAATACTCAAGGATCTACTCCTGGAATGCGGGACACCGGCAGCGCCATCGACTCCCGTCGGCTGCGGCCGCCATACCCCAGTCTTCGCGCCGGATTCATGCTGATCCGGCCCAGGCGAAAGATAGATAATATCCTAATTCCGCTGGTGCGGACCGAAGCCACGAGGCGTGCAGTTCTCCCGTGGGACGCCACGTTCGGCGGACGACGCCGAACCGAGTTCGCTCCCTATAGCGTAGCTGAATACTGCTTTCAAGCCTGATCGCAAAAAATGCCGCCGGCGAAGCACGCCCGCGGCCGACCACTAGAGGAACAGCGGCTGATCGAAGTAGACCGCGATCGCCACGCCGTCACGCCCCCCCTCACCCAGCGGCTCCGTCCGGACCACCGTGCCGGACCACCCCTCGATCGGAAGCGCCGACCACTCCCGCCCGGCCGGGCGAACGTGGAACAGCACCTCGAAACGCTGCCCGACCGCGACCTCACAAGGCGGAGCGTCCAGCCGCACGCCACGCTCGCCGATGTTGACGGCCTGACACGCCTCGATCGCACAGCCCTGATCGTCGATCAGCACGGCATCCAGCGCGCACGAGCGCCGCGGGCAGATGCGGCGGTCGTCCAAATCCACCTGCAGCATCGGGTCCGAAAGCCCGACGGAATCTGTTGCGGGATGTATCATGAGAGCCTCTCCGGGTTCCTGGCGACCTTAGGTCGCCCACCGGCGTCCGCGCCCATCCGCAGCCCCGCGCGAGCCGCACCACTGAGTTCCTCACAGCCTAATGCTGACCCTCTCCCGCGTCAACCCTGGCAAGCGTGGAACCCGATTCGGCAATGGGTATTATTGCCCATGTTGCATCTGCCCCATCCTGCCGAGCACGACGGGCGAGCGCCCGGTCTGAGGCGGCGTTCGACCGCAGGCACGCCAACCGGATCCGAGGCCGAAACGCCCCGACGCCCGTGCGGCCGCGAACGACGCCGCTATAATGCCACCGCTCGAAGGCACCCGGCGACGCCACCGCGGCCAGCGCGAGCCTCAGGCGCACCCTTTTGGCTGGAGAGAAGAGATTGGCTCGGAGAAAACCCACTCCCAAGAAACCTCAGCACAAAGTCGCCGACGCCTGCGCCGCGATGGAACGGCTGGCGCCCACGCGCCTCGCGCAGTCGTGGGACAACGTCGGCCTGCTGGCGGGTGACAAGGCGGCGGCCTTCGCCAGCGTTCTTTGCTGCATTGACTTAACGCCCGCCGTGGTCAGCGAGTCGATCTCCGGCAAGTACGGCATGGTCGTCGCTTATCATCCTCCGCTCTTCAAGCCCGTGACGCGACTTCGACCCGACTCCGGCGGCGCTGAAAGCGCCCTGTTCCGGTGCATTGCGGCCGGCATCGCGGTGTACTCGCCTCACACGGCGCTCGATGCCGCCGCGGGCGGGACGAACGACGCGCTCGCCGAACTGTGCGGCATGGTGCAGCCGCAGCCGCTGCAATACAGCGAGTCGGATCGTCGCCGTTTCAAGCTGGTGACCTTCGTGCCGCAGCGCAATCTCGACGAAGTCGGCGGCGCGCTCTTCCAGGCGGGGGCCGGCATCATCGGCAATTACACACATTGCAGCTACCGCCTCATGGGGCTGGGCACGTTCATGGGCAACGAGGCCGCAACGCCGACTGTCGGCCGGCGCGGTCGGCTGGAGCAGGTGGAAGAGGTGCGCATCGAGATGATGGTGTCCGCGTCGCGACTGCCCGGCGTCGTGGCGGCGCTGCGAAAGGCGCACCCGTACGAGGAGCCGGCGTTCGACATCTACCCGCTCAGTACGCCGCCCGAGGTAGGCATGGGCCGGCAGGGACGCCTGGCTAAGGCCACGACGCTGGGAGCGCTGGCCAAACGACTGAAGAAGTCACTGGGCGTCAAGCACGTTCAGATCGTCGGTGAGGCCACTCAAGAGGTGCAGCGCGCCATTGTGGTGGCCGGCTCAGCCGGGGCGCTGCCGTTCGATGGCAAGCCGGATGAGCGGACTGTTGTGGTGACCGGCGAGATCCGTCATCACGACGCGCTGTCCTACCGGCGCGCCGGCTGCGGCGCCATCGCGCTGGGCCATTGGACCAGCGAACGACCGGTGCTCGCGTCGCTGGCGGCGCGACTGGCTGAACTTCTCCCCAACGCCAAGGTCGATGTCAGCAAATCGGACTGCGAGCCGTTTGAGTCGATCTGAGTCTGGATCGTCCGGCATGAACGTTCGCCGGCGCGACCTGCGATCCTGCGACAAATGGCGGGTGGCGGTCTCGGGCTCGCACGAAACTCCGGGTGCCGTACGCGCCGCCGCGCGATGCCGCGTGGTTCAGCGCGGGCAGGTCGTTCTGACCGAGACCGCCGCGCACTCGCGAACGGCGACCTCGTGGTCGCCGGGCGCAAGATCCTCCCACACCGCCTTGGCCTTGCCGCGCTGATTGCCGCGCTGATAGCGCGCATCGCCCCCGTCCAGAATCAGCGTCGGCACGACGCCCTCGGGCAGATCCGACCTGACGTTCGCCTTAAGCCTCGCCCCCTGCGGCCCTGGTTTGCACCGCGCCGCAACACGACGGATCGCACCGCAATGAAGCGCGCCATCGTAGGTTGCGGCGTGGAATCCCAGGTCTACGGCCCGGCCGTCGCGAGCCTCGTCCGTGCGGGTCGTGCGGGCGGCAAGGTCAACGTGCCCGGCGGGGCCGGAACCCGCGTTGACGCAACGGCTGGTTTTCGGCTGGCCGGCCTTGCGATCGCTGAGATAGTAATCGGCCTGCGGGCCGGAGACGAAGCGGGGATTCTCGTCGATGTTGCCCCGTCCCGGCCAGCCTCCGTCAACGTCGCAGTAAGACAGTGAGGCTTGTCCGTTCGACTCGCTGATCTGGTCGGGAACGTTGCCCCACAGGATGGAGTCCGTCATCACGGGGAAACTGCCGTTGAATCCATCGACGGACAGTCCGCCGCCGACGTTGGCCCGGTTGCCCGCGGCCGTACACACCGACACGTCAGGCGATGCGTCATAACAGGACAGCGCGCCGCCAAAGTCTGCGGTGTTGGCGACGAAGAGACAGTTGAAGACCGTCGCACCGGAATTGTCACAGGCCACGCCTCCGCCGACGCGAGCGTCATTGGCCTCGAACGTGCAATGCTCGATCCGAGTCGAACTGCCGGACGCACATGCGACGCCGCCTCCCAGGGCAAGGTTCGAGCCGCGGACCTGGTTGCCTTCGAAATGGCAGTCGATGATCCTGGCCCGGCCGCCGTTGAAACAGGCAATGGCGCCGCCGAGGCTGGTCGCGCGATTGTTGATGAACCGGCATCCGATGATGACGGGCGCGGCGCCGTCGATGCACGAGATCGCCCCGCCGTTGCCGGCGGACCCGTTACGTATCGTCAGGCCCTGCACGACGGGCGCGAACCGGTCCTCGCCGAGGAACTCGAACGCACGGGCGGCGCCGCCACCGTCAATCACACATGCCTCGGTCCCGTTGGCGGATCGAACCGTGATCGACTTGCCCTTGAAG
The DNA here is from genome assembly GCA_964648365.1 of uncultured Phycisphaeraceae bacterium. GTDB lineage: Bacteria > Planctomycetota > Phycisphaerae > UBA1845 > UBA1845 > SURF-32. The sequence goes on along the minus strand of CAZYLK010000118.1, from coordinate 13,859 downwards.
CGGACGCTGGTATTGCCCTGCCCGGTATACACGCCGTCGTCGAGGAGGACGACGTCGCCCGCCGCGGCCGCGTCGATGGCCGCCTGGATCGTTGGACGATCCTGCGGAACTCGAATGACACGGGCCGAAGTGACCGAACCGACACTCATCAACGCTGCGGCCGCTGCGCAAAACAACACTCGACGTGACATCGCTCTCTCCTCCCTGCTTCGCCCTCGGGACATATGAGAATAGCGATCGGGCGTAGTCAGGGTCAAACGGAACGGCGCCGGCCGGTCGGCCTCAGCCGGCACGGGCAGTGCGATCAGGAGCGGTGCCGTGCGCCGGTGGGTTCAGGACGACTTGGTGCCTGCGTGCTTCGCGAGGGAATACGTTGCGACCCACCCGAAGGCCCCGAAACACCCAAGCGCGACGCCGATCCAAAGGCCGCGCCATTGGGCTCGGGCGAACCCGATGAAGCCGCCCACGCCGGAGGACAACATCACGATAACATACAGGTGCAAAGCCATCCCCCCGGCGGGTGGTGTAGCGATATCCTTCTCACCAGAGTGTAGGCCCCGGCCGGCCGCGTCGTCGAGCGCGGGAGCAAATCGCTATGGGTGTCCGCGGTTCGCCCAGTGATCGACGCTTGCGTTGATCGGTGACTACCGCCACGATCACGCGTGCCGGATGCCTGTCGCCCCCGCCAACCTGAAGCGCATACTCGGGACGCCCACCGTGTGGCTGATCGGCATGGGCGTCGCCATTGGTTCGGGCATCTTTCGAACGCCGGGTGAGATTGCGGGCGGCGTGTCGTCGCCGGTAATCATGCTCATCGTGTGGATCGCGGCCGGGGGAATCGTGCTGGCGCAGGGGCTGGTGACGGCCGAACTGGCGACGCGCTTCCCCAGGGCGGGCGGCGAGTACGTCTATCTTCGCGAGGCGTACGGCGAGTTCGTCGCGTTCTTTTTCGGTTGGGCGTACACCGTTTTCATCATCGGCGGCGGCGCGGCCGCGATCGCCGTGGCGCTGGGCGACTTCGCCTGCCGATTGTTCGAAATCCCGGCGGAACGCTTCGGCGGACCGATCGCGGCCGGCGCCGTGCTGGCGGTGACGTGCGTGAACGCCTGCGGCCTGCGCGTCGGCGCGGGGGCTCAGAACGCGTTGACCATGCTCAAAATCCTGGCGCTCATCGCGATCATTGTGATCGGGTTGGGGTGGGGGCGCGAGCCGACGCACTGGCTGGGCGGCGATCCTGCCGCGTCAGCAGCGACGGAAACAAATGGAGGTTTTAGCGAGCCGCGGGCCTCAGCCCGCGCGGAGTCAGCCGCTGTGCAGAGTCCGGACGCGCAGAGCGACTCGCGTTCCGGTGCAATGGTCGGCCATTCCCATGAGAGCGGCCCACGCGCCGAGCCGACTCTGGCCGGCGCTGGTGAATCCGCGCGGGCTGAAGCCCGCGGCTCGCTGGCAGCCATCGCGCTGTTCCTCTCGGCGTTGCTCCCCGCATTGTGGGCCTACGACGGCACGACGGACTCGGTGAAGATGGCGGAAGAGGTTCGCGACGTGCGGCGGGCCATGCCGCGGGCGATCATCGGGGCGACGCTGTCGCTGGTGATGCTGTACACGCTGGTCAATGTGGCCCTGCTTCGTGTGCTTCCCCTGTCCGAACTTCGCGGCGAGGTCTCGGCGCCGGGCGCCGCGATGCGGCGGCTCTTCGGCGAAGCCGGCGGGCGGGCGATGCTCGTGGTGGCGATCGTCGTCTGCCTCGGCTCGCTCAGCGCGACCGTGCTGGCGACCATCCGCGTCACGTTCGCGCTCGCCCGCGACGGTTTGACGTTTCGCTTCCTGTCCCGGATGTCGGCCGGGCAGTCGCCGGTGGCCGCGCTGTTCGTCGTCAGCGGGTTTTCCATCGTACTATGCCTCGTCCGAGACTTCAGCGGCGTGCTGAACATCTACTACTTCGCCGGCTGCATCCTGTTCGGCCTGTCCTACGCCAGCCTGCTCGTGTTCCGCCGGCGGGACGCGGCGACGGCGACCGACCGCGCCCACGATACAGGGCGAGCCCACGACAAAGACCGCGCGAACGATACAGACCGCGACGTGTCGACGCCGAGCCGACCCGCCGCCGACACCCCCCGCAACGCCGCGACCCCGGCGGGGCACGGCCGCAGTGCGGCGGAGGGCGTAACCGTCCAAGCCATCTTTCGCTGCCCGGCCGGCCGCGCCATCGCAGTCTGCCTCCTGGTCTTCCAGGCGGCGCTGGCGGCCAACATCGCCCGAGAGTCGCCCACGGACGTCGGCTGGTCCTGCGCCGTCCTGGCAGGGGTCGGCGGGCTATACTGGGTGTGGCGACGGGGTCGCCGGTGAGGCGGGCTCAGCCGAGCCGCCACTGCCGCGCCTCGACCCGCCGCCCGATGCGAAGGCCGAACTCGTCGAAGCCCAACTCGCCCGCCTCGCCCGCCGCCCCCGCGCCATTGCAGGCATCGTCCACAATGGTCTCGTGCGACCCGTCGATGCGGACGTGAAGCTGCGCGGAAAGGCGCGGGTGATTATCGTGATGACGGAGCAGGCGTAGCACATACGTCGGCACGCAAAATGCACTGGAAGCCAGCGGATGAGTACGACATCGGAACGCACCGCTTAGCCCACGCGGTCTGAACTGCCGCTACGCGCTGCATGGCCTGACGGAGCATCGCTGCCCGGAGCGCTCCGCGCAGGCCGGGAGGCTTTAGTACCCGCCGTAGATGGGGGTATAATCCAAGGCCGGTGCAGAGTGGCGCCGCCGACGATGGGCGGAGGTGAACGACCATCGGCGTCACGCGACGGGTGCCCGTGCACGTACGTACCGCTGGGACTTCGGGACGGCAGGGCGGGGGAGCAAGCGGGCTCAATACATCGTCATGGATGACCATACGTCTTGTTCTGCTGCTGGGGGATCTCGCAATGTGGATCACAACTGCCAAATTCGGAGCTCATTGGCTGACGAACGGCGGGCGCCGGACACGGCTTTCGCCTCGAGTGGTGGCGGCATGTGCGACGGCCGTGCTTTGCGTGGCCGCGCTGGCGCGTTCCGATCACGCCGACAACCGCGATCTGGCGAGGCTGCAGGTCGTGACTGTGACGATCGCGGATGAGACGGCCCGGGAGGCGTTGATCGCGCTCGACGTCGCCCGTGCAGACATGGAGATATGGGAGGACGATCTTGGCCGGGAGGCGCTTGAAGTGCGCGTGTCACCGGCCGCGCGACAGGCGCTGGACGCGCGGGGCTTCCGCTACCTGGTGGTCATCGACGACCTGGCCGCCTGGCAGGCCGAGCTGCTTGGCGGCGCGCGTGATGGCGACTTTTTCGACGTCTATCGAACATACGACGAGCACGTCGCGTTCCTCAACGACCTGGCGGCAGCGTATCCGGAGCTTGCCACGATCGTGGATTTGGGGCCGACGGTCGAGGGCCGGCGTCAGTGGGCGATTCGCATCACCGGAACGGGGGAGGAAAAGCCCGGTGTGTTCTACATCGGGGCGCAACACGGCGATGAAGCTGTCAACCCTGCCGTGCTGGCGTACGTGGCTCGGCATCTGCTGACCAACTACGGCGTCGATCCAAAGATCACCGACGTCGTGGACAATATCGAGTGGTGGCTGCTGCCGATCATGAACGCGGACAACTATCTGAGCGGCCGCGAGAACAGCAACGGTGTCGATCTTAACCGTAACTGGGGCGGCCCCGGATCCAACCCCAACCCGTTCTCGGAACCGGAGACGGCCAACCTGGAGCGGTTCTTCCTCGCACACCCGAACATCAAGGGATTCATTGACTTCCATTCCAACGGAAATCTGATCATGTGGCCGTGGGGCCACCTGGCCGGGCACCCGCCTGACCATCATACGTACGGCAGTCTCGCGTACGCCATGGCTAAAGACATTTTCGACGCGGGTGGGGACTACTATGGGCGGCGGGGGCCGATCCTGAAGACTCTCTACCCGGTTAATGGTGGATCCTGCGATTATACGTATGGCGTTCACGGCATCTGGTCGCTTACGTATGAAGTCAACCGCTCGAAGCACGTTCCACCAGAGATGATCCGGCCGACGTGCGAGTCTCTTCTTCCCTCGGTGCTGCGCTACACGGATTGGCTTTGGGACTGCAACGGGGATCGCGTCGGGGACGTCAGAGAACTCGCTGATGGCGCGCCGGATTGTAATGGCAATTCTACGCCGGACTATTGCGAGTGGCAGGCGGATTGCGATGACAATGGCGTGATCGACGTGTGCCAGGAAGGCAATACGCTGCCAGACTGCGCGAATCTCAAGAATGGACAGACGCTCCATGTTCCGCGCGAGTACGCCACGATTCAGGACGCCATCGATGTCGCGGGCGACACGTCCACGATCGTTGTAGCAGATGGCACGTATCGGGGCTACGGAAACAAGAACCTGAACACCGGGAATTCCGCCTGGCGCGTGCACTCGCGGCACGGCCCGCGCAATTGCATCCTGGACCTGGAGGGATTCGAGAGATCGTTTCAATACAATAACATCGGTCGCGACGACACGATGATCGGAGGATTTACCATCAGGAACGGGCGCGGCCGTTACGTGTTTAACGGTACGCATGGCGGCGGCGGAATCGCCACGAGAGGCGTCGTGTACAATTGCATCATTGCCGACAACGCGACCGATGAAGAGGGCGGCGGAGCCTGGGGTGGAAGCTACTACAACTGCCTTTTTATGAACAATGCCGCGCAGGAAGGCGGCGCGGCATCGGCTGCCGAGCTGTTTGATTGTACGATCGTCGGAAACCGATCCGAGCGACCCGGCGGCGGGATCCTGGACAGCAAGGCGATCAGTTGTATCATCCGCGGCAATGTGCCGGATCAGATCGCCGAGGACGATGGCGTCACGTACAGCAACGTCGAGGGCGGCTGGCCGGGACGCGGCAACATTGACCTCGATCCGGCTTTCGCCGACCCCGAGCGGGGAGATTTCCGTCTGCTGGACGGCTCGCCAAGCATCAACGCCGGCCGCATGGATGACCGCCTGTTGAACACCAGCGATTTGGACGGCGGACCGCGCATCCAGGCGTGCGCCGTCGACATGGGCGCCTACGAATCGCCGTTCGGCAATCCCGAATGCGCCTGCACGTGGAGCGAGACCATGAAGCTGAAGTGCCGCCGCGGAAAGCCAGAGGGCTCGAGGATTGCCGTGCGACTTGGGAGAGGCGTGCCCGGCGCGGAGGTGACGCTCAGATTCGACCGGGATCCGGAGACGGATACAATGGTGCTGCTCAATGATTCCGGCAAACTAAAATACCGCGCGAAGGGTTGGCCTCGAGGCGATTTGCGGGTGGCGATCGTCGAGTGCCTGTTGGAGCAGCGGACGTCCTGTCCGTGAGCGATCGGCAGCGACAGGCTCGACCGCGGCGTCCGGCAAGCGGAAGAGCGAATCAAACGCCGCGCACCCTTGCTCGGCGGGGCTGGTCTCGTGGAGGCGTCGACAGTGCTCGCGGCGACCATTGAATGGAGCCGAGGCTGGTGTCCAAACGCCTGAAGATCATCCTCGCCGCCGGCCTGGCCCTCGTCCTGGCGATTCTCGGCATCCAGCGTTTCTGGTTTACGCTGCCTGTCGGCGACGGCCCCGCCGGGCCGGCCGTGCCGCGGGACGCGTTCGCCAAGCCGTGGTTCACCGGGCCGGTCCTGCTCGTCGGGATCGGCGACAGCATCACCGCCGGCTACGGCTCGACGGCCGGCCACTCCTTCTTCGACCGACTCGTCACGAACCCCGCTGACGAGTTCGCCGACATGGCCGGTCTGTGCCTCTCGGCCGTCGCTGTCGAGCTGACTCGCATGCTCAGCCACCGACAACCTTGTGAAAAAGGGTCTCTTCATCGGGTGGCCGTGATTCTCGATGACCGGCGACGCCCATGCGGCGCGCCGTCCGCCGCCCCGCCGGGGCGGGTAGGATTGCGGAGCCGCCGTCCACGGGTTGCGCTTCGCTCCGCCCGTGGCAACGGTCCACGGCCCCGCCGGGGCCGAAGACAGGCGCGCGCAGACTTGTGTAGAACAACGAGGCTTGAAAGCCGGGGCTCTGGGCGTATCCGCACCTCTCTTCCATCCGTGGCTTCGTGCCGACGTGCCTCTCTTCCCTTTCGTGGCTTCGTCCCTCTCTTCCCTTTCGTGCCTCCGTGGCTCCGTCGCTGCGTGGCTTCTTCCTACTTCTGAAAAATCGGCAAGAGCCGGTTAGGCATCTGCAGGATGATTAAGGCCATGGCGGTGCCGTATTCGTTGCCGGCCTGGCCGCGCCAGAAGCCCTCCTCCGTGCGGCGCTCCAGCAGTTCCTCGCGCACGGCGGGCCACCAGGACTGCCAGCGATCGTCGCCGGCCAGGTACATCGCCTGGACGGCGTAGTAGTGGCCGTAGAAGTAATGGCTCACGGTGCCGCTGGCGGGGGGGCGGAAGCGATCGACGTATTGCAGGCCGCGTTCCAGTTCGTCGCCGCTGTAAATGCCGGCGTATTGCAGCGCCGCCACCGCCGCCGCGGAGCGCGAGAAGGCCGAGCCGCCCGTCGACAGCATGTAGCGGAAGCCGCCGTCGGGGTTCTGGCTCTTCTTGACGTATTCGACGGCCTTGTCGATCACGTCCTTTTCCACATAGATGCCGGCGTTGCGGGCGGCGCGGAGCGCGTTCATCTGGCAGACCGTTACGGAGATGTCGGCGTCGTTGCGCACGGGCTGGTAGCGCCAGCCGCCTTCGTCGTTCTGCGTCGAGGAGATCAGCCGCACCGCCTTGCGCAGCGTCTCGCGGACCTCCGGCCGTGGCGACATGCCGTAGACTTCCGCCAGGAAGAGCGTAGCGAAGCCGTGGCCGTACATGGGTCCGTGCGACGTTTCGGCGGCCAGCATGCCGCTTTCGGAACTGTGGTTGACGATGAACGTGATGCATCGGTCGACGTTGTCGCCGTAGCGTCCGCGGCCGGGCGTGCTGCCGTCCATCATGAAGGCCAGGCCGCAGAGGCCGGTGATGCCGACGTGCGGGCCGTAGTGAGACAGGCTGCCGAACGAGCCGTCCGCGGCCTGGTGATCCGCAAGCCACTTAAGCCCGTGCTCGATCGCGTCAAGCTGTGCCTGGGTGAGTTCGCCGCTCGTCGGCGCGGCGTTGCGATGGGCTTCCTGCGATAAGGGCGAAGGCGCCGCTGAGGCGGCGTCGGCACCGCCGAGAAGGATCGTCGCAAGCACCATTCCGGCACAGCTTCTACGCGGATTCATCATCGTCGCGGGTGGCATTACCTTCGGCATCGGTACGCTCCTGGCGGCGCGGCTCGGACTTGCGGTCCACCCGTCGCTGCGCGCCCGCCGCTCACGGCTGGCTCAGTGCATCGTCGTCGCTTTGCAGGGCACGATAGTAGCGTTCGATCCACGACTGGTAGCGCTCCAGCATACGTTCGCCGAAGCTCTGGAGGATCTGGTCGCGGTCGCGCTGCGGCAGGTGCCCCCAGCCGCGGCGGCGGTCGATCAGCGTGCCGTCGAGCGCGGCGCCTTCAGCGACGCCGGTACCCGCGGGCGCAGCCTCGCTGGGATTGCCTGCCTGCATGGCGGCATCCTCGCCTTGCTGCTTGTCGGACGGCTGCGGCTTGGGCTTGGAGGGATCCTGCTGTTTGCGCGTGTCGCCCTGCGGCGGCGGCTGGCTCGATTGGCGGCGTCGCTGGCGCGAGGCGGCCTCGTTGATGGCGTCGTCGAGTTCCTTCAGGATGCGGGCCTGAACGGCCTGCGTTTCGTCACCGGGGTCGAAGCCCAGTTCCAGCCGGCGTCCCGCTTCGGCCATCAACCGCATGATGCGGTCCATGACGTCTTCGTCTTCCTCGCCGGCTGATTTGCGCAGCAGGCGGTCGGCCAGATCGTCGTCCTGATCCTGAACCTGGGCGGCGTCCTGCACCGGTGCATGGGTCGGCGGCGGCGTTACCGCCCCGAAGGCGGCGTCGACCAACAGCAGGCTGATCCAGATGGCGGGGCTCACGTGCATATTGTCCATTATAGGCGCGTCCAGGGCCAGCCCGTTGACTCGTTTATTTCGGTCGTTGCGGGCCGCGGTCTTGTGCTCCGCGTGCCGGGGCGAGGCGGTATCGCCGCATCGGCATGGCGTTACAATTCTCGCGGCGCGCCGCCGAGCCTGGCCGGCGAAGGACCGCCCTGACGCTGACGTTGCCCGCGCGGCCCGGCGCCGCCGCGGTCCGCCAGACCGGATGACGCCGATAACGCCATGCGAATCCTGATCGTCGAAGACAACCCGAAGATGGCCGGCGTGATCCGCCAGGGACTGGTCGAGAACGGCTATGCCGTCGACACGGCCGACGGCGGGCATCAGGGCGAGGAGATGGCGGCGGCCGCGGCCTATGACGCGGTGATCCTCGATGTCATGCTCCCCGATCAGGACGGTCTGCACGTCTGCCGCAACCTCCGCCGCCGCGGCGTCAGCACGCCCATCATGATCCTTACCGCCCTGTCCACGACCGGCGACAAGGTTCAGGGTCTCGACGCCGGGGCGGACGACTACCTCACCAAGCCGTTCGAGTTCGACGAACTTCTCGCTCGATTGCGCGCTTTGCTCCGCCGCGGCGAGGCCCGCGAGGCCTCCCGGCTGACCTTCGCCGACGTCGAACTGGATCTGGTGCGGCGGACCGTGACGCGCGCCGGTCAGGCCATCAAGCTGACGACGAAGGAGTTCGCCCTGCTGGAATACCTGCTGCGCAACGCCGGCCGGGTGGTCACGCGGACGCAGATCGGCGAACACGTGTGGGACATGAACTTCGACACCGACAGCAACGTCATCGACGTCTACGTGAGCATGTTGCGGCGAAAAATCGACAAGGGCTTCAGCCGCCGGCTGATTCACACGGTGATCGGGGCGGGGTATTGCATGAAGGTCGAGGAGGGGGAGGGGGGATGAGCGGCTGAAACGGGCTGCCCAGCGACGCGATCGCACCCTGCAAATCTGTCCGGTTCGACTGGCGCTTGCTATCCTACCCTGGATGGGTCTTGTGATGACGAAGATCACGCTGAGCAACCCGCGCCGTCCGGAACTGTCGCCGATCGAGGTCGAGGCGCTGGCCGATACAAGCTCAGTGCATACATGCATTCCGCGATCGCTGGCCGACCGGCTCGGGCTTGACGAGTTCGATCGCAAAGAGGTGACGATCGCCGACAGCACCCGCCATGTCGTGCCCTACGTTGGCCCCGTGCAGATTCGCTTCAAGAACCGCACCGGCTTCGGCGGCGCCATCGTCCTGGGCGACCAGGTGCTGCTGGGGGCGATCGCGATGGAAGACATGGACCTGGTCGTGTCCCCCCGCGACCGCCGCATCGACGTCAACCCCGCCAGCCCCGACATCGCCTGCTCGATCGCCAAGTGAGTCGTTGTCGTGGTCGGACCTGCCGGACATGATCGACAAGCCGAAGGGTACATGGTGGAGCCGGTGTGATCATTGGACGTTCACGCCGCCCTTCGGCGTCATGCTGGGGACGAATGCGCTGGTTCTGCTGATGACGCTGATCGCCCCGAGACTCACGCCCCCGGGCAACGTCTGGGAATTGAGCGAGACAATTTCGCTGCTGGCGATTCTCTCAGGCACCTGCATCGCCGCCCGTCGGGGGCTCCGCCCGTTTGAGGCGTTTGTCATGGGGGCCATGGGCGCGGGCTTCTTCGATGTCTGGCTCCCCGATTCGCGTGACTACATCGCCATCGGGATGGGCCGCGAGACGCTCGGTGAGTACCTGCGCGACCATACCGTGTTCATAGTCGTCGTAGGGGCCTTCTGCGCCGTTCTGGCGCCAGCCTTTCGGTGGTTCGACCGTCGGATTCTCCATCCGACCCACGATCCCGGCCGTTGCCGCGTGTGCGACTACGACCTGCGCGGCCTGCCGGAGCCGCGCTGCCCGGAGTGCGGCACGCCGTTCGAGCAGGCGGGCAATACTAGCTCGCGCCCGCAATCCCGAATCGAACTTTGAGGGCCTCGATTGCATCTTGCAAAGCGCTCAGTGCGCAGGATTCGCTTTGCCACGGAGGCTGGGGCATCTCCGCGGGGAACCCAATCGTCGCATTTAGAACTGCCAGATCGTCGATCGAGTCATCGGCTATCGGTCTGTGCGACAGTTCGACCAAGTGAGCGAAGCGCCACTTGTCAATTGCGAATTCGATTGCCACCTGCGGCAGAGGCACATCGAGATAGTCGCGCAGCATGCCCTGCAGACGGTCGTCGTCGTAACACTCCCCGCCGGCCATCAACGCGACGCGATGATCCGTTTCGCCGGGATGATCCAGGAGCCATTGGACGGCATACGCGATCACGTCGCTGCGCCGCGCCCAGCCGCGCTCGAACCCCACCAGGAGACAAACCCAATCGAGCAGGCCGCTCTCTCTCATTAAGTCAATCGGATGACTCATGATTGAGTCCATTACCTCGACCACGGCGGCCAGGCATGCCGTTCGCCCGTCGGCGAGCTGGCGGCCAAGTGAAGCATCCGCTACCGATCCGCGCCGGCCGCCGCGTCGAGCTTCCGCATGGCCTCCAGATCGTAATACCGCTCGCCGCAATCGGGACATACTTCCGCCGTGATGCCGCGGACAGTTCGTCCGTCGCGGCGTCGTACGGAGACGACCTTGCGTTCAACGCGCGTGCATCCGCAGGCGATGCAGGTCGTCAACTGACGGACGTCAGTTCGGCAACTCATCTTCCGTCACCGTGTAGATCATGCTGACTTGCAACCGCTCGTCCGGGGCCGGGGCCTGGTCGAGAATGCGCCACACCAGATCCTGCCGCTCGGAAGGGCGCAAGTGCTGAAATGCATTCGCGATGGCATACACGCGGTGAAGCCTGGTGCCGCGGACGCGCTCGATTTCGACCCTCGCGTCGATGCCGGCGGTCTCCAGCCCCCCCAGCAAGGCGTCGCGAAGGCGGCTTGCCAATGTTGCTACCTTTGCCATGTAACCCATTCCTCACCAAGACGCGGCTCATCATTCAAGCGTAGCACCTTCCGCGCCGACGGACAATTGTAGCATGAAGAACGGCTGACGTTCCCGCCGTTCACGCTGTCATCGCCACCGCGGCCGCCATTAGCCTCTCCACAAGCCCGCACCACGAGCCATCCCGCAACGCCGCTGACTCGATCGTCGACGCCCTCCCAATGCCTGGCTGGCAGGCACGCCCGGGCCAAGGTGGGCCGGCGTGCCGCAGCCCCGACTATCCGACGATCCGGCGATCCGACGGTTCACCGCCGGTGAAACGTTCTTGGGTCGATCCGCCGGATCGGATATAATGCCACCGGTCTGGCCGGGGCCGGCGGGCTGATCGGAAAGAACGACTTCACGTACGAAGCAAGCCACGGCGGCACGGTTGACGCTACAGGCAGATTGGCGAAACCGTTGCGTCGGCGCGCCGCCGCGGAATGCTGGCGGTGCTCTGCCGTGAGCGGCCGCAGGACAATCGCCGGTCGCGACAGGTCCGGCCATCAGGTGGAAAATCGGAGCAGGCAGCATGAATTGTCAAGTCTGGCGGAATGCGGCATTGGCATGTGCCGTGTGCTGTGCGATCGCCGCCGCCGGCGATCGGGTGCGTCGCGACACACGCTCCGATCATGCGCAAATGTGCCACGGCCTCACGGGCTCGGGCGTGATCGTCGCCATTCTCGACCGCGGCATCGACTGGACGCATCCCGACTTCATCAAGCCCGACGGAACAACCCGCATCAGGGCAATGCTCGACATGACCGGCCAGGATGTCTGCAACGGCGGTCCGCAGCCCGTCGAGTACAGCGAGGCGCAGATCAACGCCGCGCTGAAAGGCGGCCCGCCGCTGGGCATGCGCGATGCCGTCGGGCATGGAACGGTCACCACCGGTCTGGCCGCCGGCAACGGCCGCGCCTTCGCCAACGGCAGGTATCGCGGCATCGCACCGGAAGCCGACCTGATCATCGTCAAGCTCGTGTCCGAAGGCGCGCCCGCTCACGGCAACGAACCGGCCGAAGCCGCGTTCCAGGGATGTTGGGGCGATGCGCTCGACTGGCTCGACGCGAAGATCGACGAACTGAACCGCCCGTGCGTCGCGCTGATCAACAGTGGCGTACAGTGGGGTCCGATGGACGGCACATCGGCGGTCAGCCGCAAGATTGACGAGGTCTTCGGTGAGCACCGGCCGGGACGTGCTTACGTGGCTGCGTCGGGCGATGAAGGCAGCCATCCCACCCATGCCGGCGGTGCGTATGCCGATGGGCAAGCGACGCGCGTGCGCTTTACACTGCCGGACAGTCGTTCGACCTATCTTTCTCTCTGGTACACCGGTGCTGTTCCCGCCGAAGTCACGATCGCGATGGATGACGGCGCGGTGGTCGGTCCCGTACCTCCGGGCGGCGGCGCGGAGGCAAACGGCATCGCCATCTATCAATACCATCCGGGCGAGGCGTTCTACCCGTGGACGTCGAACGGGCCGGACCGCGCTATCTGGATGAGGCTCGACGGGCATGTCGGCGGCGGCGAGATCCGCCTTCGGGCCGTCACGCCGGGACAGGGTCGATTCGACGCCTACAACGGGGACATCCGCGGCTTCGTGTTCGAGAACCACGTCGTTCCCGGCCGCCTCACCGATTACGCAACAACGCGATCGGCCATCGTCGCGGGCGCACATGTCGTGCGAACCGAGTACGTCGATATCGATGGAATACCCCGATACGTCGGAGACGAGGGTCTGACCGGCCAGTTATGGCTGGACTCCTCGGCCGGCCCCACCCGTGACGGCCGTGAGTACGGCATCGATTTGACCGCGCCGGGGCACAACGCCTTCGCGGCGTACGCGACGCGGTCATGGTGGGGGACATTTCGCGGCAATCTCGCCGCCGACGGCGGCGGGCTCTACGGGCGCGCGGGCGCGACCAGCGGCTCGGCCCCCATCGTCGTCGGAGCGATCGCGGCGCTGCTGCAAGTCAATCCAACGCTGACGGCTGAGGAAGTACGAACGCTTCTGCGGGCTTCCGCTCGCGAAGACGCCGAAACGGGTGCGACGCCCAATCGCGACTGGGGGTTCGGCAAGCTCGACCTGCTGGCCGCGGCCAATCGGCTGCTCGACATCCAGACACGTCCCGGTGACACGGATTGCGACGGCACCGTCGATCTGGCGGACCACGGGCGACTCAGCGCCTGCCTTCAGGGTCCGCGCGTCACCGTGGACGAGGCCTGCCTCACGGCCGACGTAGATCGCGACTTCGACGTGGACCTGGCCGACGCCGCCGCGCAGATGAACGCCTTCGGCAAGTAGCGGCACGTTGAGGCGCGGCGCGGCACGGGCTTCGCGTGTGGCCTTCGAGCCGGAAGCGAAGTCCAACTGATCGGGTGCGTGACGCAATCGGCGGGCCCTTAAACCGCGGGCGGCGCGCGTGGCACGGGCATCTTGCCCGTGATGGCGACTCAGCATTTGGGTTTGCCTGGCCGGAAACCGATTCCCGACGGAAGCACGGGCCTGCCACCGTCCGAATCACGGCCAGGATGGCCGTGCCACGTTCGAGCGTGCCCGCCGCGTCTGTCACGCACCCCTCCTGATCGTCCCGAGCCGCGCCGCTGAGACGACGCAGGTGGCCCGCCTCACTCGCCGCAGTCCACCTCCTGCGAGATCGCCGGGCAGTCCAGCAGCAGCAGCGTGTGCTCGCCGGTCTGCTCGCGGTAGTGGGTCTTCGCCCGGCCTTCGTCGTCGATGCGCAGCTTGCGATGCACGCCGTTGTTCGTCAGCGTCAGCGTCGTGCCGGGTTCGAGGTCGGACTCGAGGCGCGCTCGGACGCGGCCGTTGCGGCACTTCACGTCGAGCGATTCGATCGCGTCGCACGCGATGTCGCGCGACGGCGGCAC
>CAZYLK010000117.1:0-19116 GCA_964648365.1 uncultured Phycisphaeraceae bacterium | reverse complement strand
CCATGAGCACACAAGACCCCTTCATCCAACCGCCGAAGCTCACCTGGCGCTTCCCGCGCACGTTCTGGATCGCCAACGGCGCGGAGCTGTGCGAGCGGGCGGCGTACTACGGCATGTTCATCACGCTGGTGCGCTACCTGAACCAGGACATCAAGTTCACCGACGTGGAGACGGGCATCATCACGGGCGCCTTCGCAGGCGGAATCTACCTGCTGCCGACGTTCATGGGCATCATGGCCGACCGGGTCGGCTTCAAGAACGCGCTGATCATGGCGTTCGCACTGCTCACGGCCGGTTACGGTCTGCTGGGGGCGTTTCAACTCAAGGCTACCGCGATTGCGTCGCTGGCGCTGATCATGGTCGGCGGAGCGATCATCAAGCCGGTCATCTCGGGAACCGTAGCCAAGTGCAGCGATGAGGACCATCGCGCCCGGGCCATGTCGCTGTTCTACATGGTGGTCAACATCGGTGCGTTCAGCGGCAAGTTCCTCGCGGGCGACTTGAACCAGCGGCTGGGCTTGCAGTACATCAATTTCTACGCGGCCGGCATGGCGCTGGTCGCGCTGTTTCTGGTGGTGCTGCTGTACGAGGACGTGGACCGGGAAGGGACCGGCAAGACATTCGACGAGGCGATCGCGGGCCTCTTCAAAGTCATGCGCAACTTCCGCTTCCTCTGCCTGATCCTGATAGTGGCGGGGTTCTGGCTGATCCAGGGCCAGCTTTATGCGTCGATGCCGACGTACATCGAGCGGACGCTCGGCGCGGGGTACAAGCCCGAGTGGCTGGCGAACATCAACCCGGCGGTGGTCGTGCTGCTGGTCGTTCCGATCACGCATCTGATTCGAAAGTTCAAGCCCGAAAGCGCTATCGGCATCGGCCTGTTCATCATTCCGTTCACGGCGCTGGTGATCGCCATCGGGCAGGGGATGGAGTCGTCCGCGGCCGCGGCGGGCGATTCTTCCGGCCATCCACTGATCTGGGCCATCTGCCTGGGCATCGGCTTACAGGGGCTCGCCGAGTGTTTCCTGTCGCCCAAGTTCCTGGAGTATGCATCGGTGCAGGCGCCCAAAGGGGAGGTCGGTCTGTACCTGGGCTATCAGCATCTGACGACCTTTTTCGCGTGGATCGCGGGCTTTGTTTCGTCCGGGTTCCTGCTCTCGTGGTTCTGCCCGGACCCGGATACGCTGGACGCCGCTTCGCTGGAACAATGGCGCCTGGCCATCGAGGGGCAGGGATCGTTGCCGCCGGAGTACGATCACGCGCACTACCTGTGGCTCGCGTTCACGGCCGTCGGCTTCGTGGCGTTTGCGGCATTGCTGATCTTCAAGGCCGTGACCGCGCGGATCGATACCGCCAGAGCGCTGCGCGGCACGTGAAACCAAAGCGGCGACGTCCGCCGTGCGGGAACCCAAGGGGCCGCCGATCGCCTCCCTGCGACGCATGACCGTCAACGCCGTCATCCTCGCCGATCTCGACACGACGCCGCTGGGCACGCGCAGCCGGCTGGCTGAGCCGCTTGCCGGCGTGCCCGTCCTGCGGCGGACCGTCGAGCGGGTGGCGGCCGCGGCGGAGTTGCACCGCGTCTTCGTGCTGGCGCCGTCGGCCCAGGTGGAGCGCGTGCAGCATCTGCTCGCCGGGCTGAACCCGCCGGACGCCGCTGAGCGCCGCGTGCAGGTCCACGCCCACGACGCCCCGCCCCCCCCCTGGGCGGGGCTGGTGCGCACCGCGCGAAAGTGGTCGCTGGACGGTTGGCGCGGCGGCGTGGGCGGGACCAGTTCGCTCGATGAGTACATGCACCCGGCGCTGTTCGCGGCGCTCATCCGGCACCAGCCCTGCGACGCTGTAGCCGTGATCCCCCCGGCCGCGCCCTGCTTCGACCCGACGATCCTCGACGACATGATCCGCCAGCACGTCCGCCAGCGGGGAGAGTCGCGGCTGACCTTTACCCAGGCCCCTCCCGGCATCACCGGTGTCGTCTATGAAGCAGCGCTGATCGCGGAACTGGCGGAAAAGAACATCCCCCCCGGCTGGGTCATCAGCTACAAACCCGACACGCCCGCCAAGGATCTGGCGTTTCTGCCATGCTGCTTTCAGGCGCCCGGTGGACTGACCCACGCCGCGGGGCGGCTCATCGCGGACACCGACACCGCGTGGGACCGGCTGCACGCATTCTTCGCCGCGGCCGCATCAGGGGGCGACGATACGTCGTTTCTCCAGCCTGCGTCGGTCGCCGCCTTCCTGAACCGGTTCGAGCAGACACAGCTTCCTCGCCTGCCGCGCGAGGTCGAAATCGAGCTGACCACCGACGACCCGTATCCGGATGCGCTGCTTCGACCGCGCGGCGCCCGGGTCGGCGATCGCGGGCCGATCAGCGTGGGCGCGGTCGAGCGCCTGGCCGCCGAGTTGGCGCAGCGCGACGATTCGCTGATCGTCCTCGGCGGCTGCGGCGATCCGCTGTGTCATCCCAAGTTCATCGACATCCTCCGTGCCATCCGCGCCCGGGGCGTCTACGGCCTGGCCGTACGGACGACCGGCCTGGGCCTGTCGGACGCGGTGATCGACGCGATGATCGACGCGCAGGTGGACCTGCTGACGGTCCTGATCGACGGCTGGACGCCTCAGACGTACGCGGCCATGACATCGCCGACGGCGCCCGAGCGCGCGGACCTCGAGGCGCTGATGCGACAATTGGACCGCGTCGAAGACCGCCGCCGGGAACGTGAAAGCCCGGCGCCGATCGTGGTGCCGGAGATGGTGAAGGCGCGCCAGACGGTCGCCGAGATGCCGGCGTTCTACGACGGCTGGATACGCCGTGTGGGTGCGGTCGGCATTGCCGGGTACAGTCATTGCGGCGGGCAGCTTCCGAATCATGCCGTGATGAGCATGGCGCCTCCGACCCGTCATCCCTGTCGGCGGCTGCGATCACGGTGCGTCATCCTCGCGGACGGGCAGGTGACGCTCTGCGATCAGGACATCCGCGGCGGCGCCGCGTTGGGCAGGCTGATCGGCGATAGACAGCGCGGCGAGACGATCGACGCGCTGGGCAGCCTGTGGCGAGGCGATGCCTGGCAGGCCGTTCGCGCCGCACACGACGCCGCTCAGCTCAGTTCGTTACCTCTGTGTGCCGCGTGCGATGAATGGCACCGTCCGTAGCACGTCGCGGCCACGGCCGGGCTGGAGAACAAGCCCACGGGCTGCGCCGCATCGCCGCATCGCGCCGCCCGGTCGCCCAGGCCCCGCCGAAGACGACGGGCGTTGCGGGTGGCACGACAGCGGACGGCAGCCCGTCGTCGCAGGCCCTGTAGCCCCGCCTTTTCTGCCTCTTCTGCCTTTGCGCCTTTGCCCCTTCGCGCCTTTGCGTTAACTTCCCCGCCCCCCGGGGACTGGCCGAGGGATCGACGGACGCTCCCTGCCTGCACGACCTTAGCCCCTCGAAGTCGACCCGCCACCGTGTGGCGCCTGGCCGACCGGTCGTCACCGGCACGTCGCGGCCGCCGGAATCCCCTTGGCCGTCCGTCCCTTCGTGCGAGGTTGCGACGCGATCTCCCTGGCCGCGCCGCCAACCGCCCCGGCCCCCCTTCGGTCCCTACGGACATCTGAGGCGTCGGTTCATTGCTATAGGCGTCATTCAGAACAGGTCCGGCAGAACCGCCTTGTAAGAAATCGTCAAGCCGGCCCGCGCTGTCGTCGGGGGGGGCTGGGAGGTCCGGCGTCCGTCACGCGCCCCTATGCCGAGTCCATTCCTCGAGTACGCCGACCGTGACGGGCCAGTTGTCGAAAATCGCACGCATGACCCGAATAAGACGGTCGAGAATCGGAAATGCAGTAAGATGGGTTCGTGCGCCGCGAGCGTCATCACGTTGTTTGTCTGTAGCGGCGTCTGCACGAACTGGAAAGGCGGAATCGGGTCGCCATGGCGGATGCCCTGTTGACGTCCGACGGTGTGGAGCCACGTCGGCGGACCGTCAGCCTTTTTCATCTTCCGCTGGTGTTTCTTGCCCCGCGCCGGCTGTTCGCGCGGGTCGAGGACGTGTGCGCCTACCGCTTCACGGGGCTGTTTCTGCTGATCTGCGTCACGTTGATCGGTTGGGCAACCGTCGAGACGGGCCTGATTGATCGACAGGCGGACGTCATGGTCCGGCAGCAGATCGCCGAACTCGAGGAACAGCAGCGCGACGTGGTCGAGCGGTCCGAGCTGAAGCGGCAGATCGAGGAGCAGCGCAAGGGCGGCGAGTTCCTCAAGCTGATGGCCCGCATCCAGACGATCGGCCTGGCGCCGGTCTGGACGCTGGGCTCGGTGCTGCTCATCTGCGCGGCCCTGTTCGGCGTGGTGGCGCTGTCAGGCAAGAAGCCGGAATGGCATACGCTGCTGACGGTCTGCATCTATGCTTCGTTTGTCGAAGTTCTGGGACGGCTCGTGTGGCTGGCTCTGGTGCTGCGACATGGCACGCTCGACGTGGACCTGTCGCTGGGCGCGCTGATGCGGATCGTTCCACCCATCGAGGCCGACGCCACCGGGATGCAGGCCGTCGGCATGAAGGCCGTCCTGTCCGCGCTGCACCCCTTCCACATCTGGTTCTGGATCCTGATGGGAATGGGGCTGCACGTCACGTCGCAGCTTCGCGGGTGGCGGCTGTGGCTGACGTGCATGTTTCTGTGGTTGATCGGGGCGGGCCTGCTCGGCGCGAAGGCCGTCGGCGAGGCGATGGCGGCGGCGACGGCGACTTAGCTTGAAACACCCGGCGTTGGATCGGACAAAGTCATGAAAACAATTCTCGGATACGTCATCATCCTCGGCGCGGTCGGGGGCCTGATCTATCTCAACGAGTTCACGCGCACCGAGGACGGCAAGAGCGTCCTCAACGTCGCGGGCGAGGCGGAGATCGATGTCCGCATCGGCAAGGCCGACGTGAAGGACATCGTGCGCACCGTGCAGGCGCCCGGCGAGGTCGAGCCGTTCAACGAAGTGGACATCAGCGCCGAGGTGGTGGGCAAGATCATCGAAATGCCGGTGGAGGAAGGCGACCTCGTCAGCGCGGGCGATCTGCTCTGCCGGCTCGACGATACCGATTACCAGGCCCGCATCGTCAGCGCGAAGGCGAACGTCGAGAAGCTGAAGGCGGCGATCGTGCAGGTGGAGGCCGAGCGCGACAAGGCGCAGCGGGACTTCGATCGGCAGAAGCGACTCTCCGAGACGGACGCGACGTCGGCGCTGGAACTGGCGGACTACCAGACCACGCTGGTGCGTGCCGCGGCCGCATGCAAGATGCGCAACCAGGAACTGATCGAGGCGGAGGCCATGCTGGTGGCCGCCGAAGACGACCTGACCAAGACCGTCATCCAGTCGCCCATCGACGGCATCGTTTCGCAGCGCTTCGCCGAGCAGGGCGAGGTTGTCATCACGGGCACGATGAACAACCCGGGCACGCGCGTCATGGTGATCAGCGATCTCTCGAAGATGCAGGTGCGCTGCCGCGTGGACGAATCGGACGCGCCGCTGGTCAAGGCCGGGCAGACCGCGCGGATCTACCTCCAGTCGGACATGCAGACCAGCATCGCCGGCCACGTGCTTCGCGTGGCAACCAAAGGCACCAAGCCGGTCGGGCGCGACGTGGTCACGTTCGAAACGCTCGTAATCGTCGACGCGGAGGATTCGCGGGTCAAGCCGGGCATGAGCGCCAACGTGGACATCGAGGTGCGCCGCAGCGACGGCGCCCTGACCATCCCCGTGGAAGCAGTCGTCAACCGCAAGCGTCGCGACCTGCCCGACGATCTGATCAACGAGTACGAATCGCGCACGGCCTCCACGTCGGAAGGCGTCGAGTTGCGCAAGGCCGAGTACCTCAAGACGGTCTTTTCCATCGAAGAGGGCAAGGCGGTCGCACACCTGGTCGAGACGGGCATCAGCGACGACACCAGCGTGGAAATCGTCTCCGGCCTGCCCGCCGGTGTGCAACTGGTGCTCGGCCCCTACCGCAGTCTGGACAGCCTCAAGATCGGCTCCAAGATTAAGATACTCAACGAAGATGACGCGAAGAAGATTGACGAGAAAAGCGGCGACTCCGTGAAGACCGCGGACGCAACCGGCGATTCTGAAGAAGGTGCGCCGGCAGCGGAAGCCGCGGAAGGTGACGAGGAAGGCGAGGACGCCGCGGACTCGTCGCAGGCCGGGGAAGAGAAGATCGCGGGGCGGACGCCATGATCATGAAGGCCCCCAGCGCCGGCAAGCCGGTCATTGAACTCGAAGACATCCACAAGGTTTACCGCGTGGGGACGGAACTCGTGCGCGCGTTGCGCGGCGTCACGCGGACGATCTACGAAAACGAGTACGTCGCCATCATGGGACCGTCCGGCTCGGGCAAGAGCACGCTCATGAACATTCTGGGCTGCCTCGACATTCCGACGGCCGGAACGTACACGCTGGGCGGCAAGGACGTGTCGCGGCTGTCGCAGTCAAAGCTGGCCCGCATCCGCGGCCGCAAGATCGGATTCGTGTTTCAGTCGTTCGAGTTGCTGCCGCGGACCAGCGCGCTCAAGAACGTCGAACTGCCGCTGTCGTACGCCCGCGTGTCGAAGCGCCGCCAGCGGGCGATGGAGGCGCTGAAGCGCGTCGATCTGCTCGATCGCTATCACCACCATCCCAACCAGCTTTCCGGCGGGCAGAAGCAGCGCGTGGCCATCGCCCGGGCGCTCGCTCAGCAGCCGGACATCATCCTGGCCGACGAGCCGACCGGGAACCTCGACAGCAAGACCAGCGAAGAAATCATGTCGATCTTTGACGGCCTGCACGCGGAGGGGCAGACGATCATCATCGTCACGCACGAGGACGACATCGCCGCCCGCTGCCACCGAGTGATCCGCCTCATGGACGGGCAGATCGTCGAAGACCGGTACAACGTGCCGCGATCGCGCGGTACGCGCGCCGAGCCTCAACCGGGTCCGATCCACGTCGTCGCGGCCGAGGGAGCGGTGGTGGCATGAGAGCGCTCGTCGCCATTCCGCGATTCGCATGGACGGCCGTCACGCTCCCGCCCACGCTGCTGGCCTCGTTCGGCGGAAACATCCTCACGGCGCTGGTGCAGATCTGGGCGAACAAGATCCGCTCGCTGCTGACCGTGCTGGGCATCATCATCGCCGTCATGTCGATCATCGTGGTGGTCTCGCTGACGCAGGGGTTCGGCGATTATTTCACCAACTTTCTGCGCAATCTCGGCACGAACCTGATGGTCGTTTATCCCGAGTGGCTGCGCGGCCCGCGCGGGGAGTGGCTGCGCCCGGCGGAGCTGACCGTCGAAGACATCTACGCCGTAGACCGCCTGTCGCCCGCCTCGCGCCGAACGGCCCCGGTCATGTTCCTGCGCGGCAACATCGAGTACGGCCGGCAGCAGCTTACCGGCGTGGACGTGCGCGGCTCGAGCGAGCTGTTCCAGCCCATCCGCAATTTCTACGTGGACGAGGGGCGATTCTTCAGCGCTACGGACGTGGATGCCGCCATGCCGGTGTGCGTGCTCGGGCGCGAGATTCTGCGCAAGCTGGAATGCGACGAGTCCATCATCGGCGACTACGTGCTGATCGACTCGCAACGGTTCAAGGTGATGGGCCTGCTGGAGGCCAAGGGCAGCTTCATGGGGGAAAACCAGGACGAGATCGCGGTGATCCCGTGGACGGTCGCCCTGAAGATGTATCCCGAGCGGCGCAACTACATGGCGTTCTATGTCGAGGCGATGAGCGAGCCACAGATCCCCGAAAGCGAGGCGCAGCTCACGCGGACGCTGCGCACGCGGCACGGGCTTGGCCCGGGCGACGCCAACGACTTCGGCATCTTCAAGCAGGACCAGATTCTGCAGGAGTTCGGCCGTGTCCGCGTCATCGCCACGTCGGTGCTGGCGGGGATCGTCAGCATTTCGCTGCTGGTGGGCGGCATCGGCATCATGAACGTCATGCTCGTTTCCGTGACCGAGCGCACCCGCGAGATCGGCCTGCGAAAAAGCGTCGGCGCCCGCCGGCGCGACATCCTGCTCCAGTTCCTCACCGAGGCGGTGGTGCTCAGCACGCTTGGCGGGGCGATCGGCATCGCCCTGGGCTATTCGATCTGCTACGTCGCCACCCTCCATCCGCAGATGGTCGAAGTGGACGTGCCGCTGTGGTCGGTGGCGTTGGCGCTGGGCTTTTCCGCCAGCGTGGGCATTTTCTTCGGCATCATCCCGGCCTTCAAGGCGGCGATTCTGCACCCGATTGATGCGCTGCGGCATGAGTAGGGGCTGCCCCGCCGCCGCGTCGCACCTGGTATTCCGTACGCTTCGCCGGTTCCGTGAGCGGAGGCGGTCGAAACTCTGCGGTCAGCGGTTATCATCGGCCCGGATGGTGCCGGTCGGAGCCGGACTGTCGACAGCGACAGCAGGTCGTTTGCAGGTCGAGATGACGATTGGCAAAGCACGGTTCATCGTTGGAAGGCAGGCTCCGCGACGTCTTGCGGGCCTACCGGGACTCTTTCGGTGTCAAAACTTACGGCCGCGAGAACGAGGAACCCGACCTGCTGATGGACCTCTTCGGGATCACGGCGAGTCGGAAGCGCGAACATCGCCAGTATTGGGGTCGAGAACTTGGCATGTGCTGGCAACTGCTCGTCACGGGCGTGTTGTCCCACCACTGCCCCGACTACGCAGCGCCCATGAAGTCCGGTAGCGACGAGCCGTGTGACTGCCGCGTCGGCAGCGACGCGATTGATACAAAATATCGCATCGGGTCCGGCGATTCGGGCACGCTCAAGAAGTTCCGTGCCAACGGGCAGTGGCTGACCGACCGCGGCTATCGACCGGTGCTGCTGATTCTCCGCGGCGACAGCCTGGCGTCGGCAATTCGGGCTTGCGAGCGGGGTGGGTGGCAGGTTTTTGTCGGATCGGCGACGTTTGGCTATCTTCACCAGCTATCAGGCTTCGATCTGTACAAGTGGCTGATGGCTCGTCGACGCAGTGGCGAATTTGTGATAGACGGAAAGTGACGCGTATGCAACAATCCGCGGTGAATCAGGTTCTAGCCGGCGATTGCCGCACCGTTCTCCAGACCGTCCCCGCCGATTCGGTCGCCTGTTGCATCACCGACCCGCCCTACAATTACGAGTTCATCGGGCGCGACTGGAATCATGCCGAGATCAGGCGGCGCGTCGATCGCATCAAAGACAGTTCAACGCTCGTCAAGAACATTCCCTACGGCAGCGGACTGGCCGGCGGCGTCCGCAACAAGCGCTGGTACCAGCGCAATCGCGAGAACATACTGGATTATCAGAAATGGTGCGTCGAGTGGGGTCGGGAGGTATTCCGCGTGTGCAAGGCGGGCGCAGTGATCGCCGTGTTCAACAGCACGCGCACCGTTGCGCACGTCCAGGTCGCACTGGAGGAGGCCGGGTTCTACGCTCGCGATTGTCTGGTGTATCGACGCAACTCCGGCATCCCCAAAGGGCTGAACCTTCGGAAGAAGATGGCCCGGCTCGGCCATGCCGACGCTGACCGCTGGGAGGGCTGGCACACGTGCTTTCGCAGCGAGTGGGAGGCAATCGCCGTTCTTCAGAAGCCGCTCGTGAACAATTACGTCGAGACGATTGAACAAACGGGCGTCGGTGCGTTCCGGACCATCAACGCGGACGGCTCGTTTCAGTCGAACATCCTGGAGGGATACAGCCGCGACGCGGAAGAGTCCTTCGACACGCATTGCACGATCAAGCCGATCGCACTCATCCGCCGACTCATCGAGCTTTTCACGCCGCCGGGCGAGCAGAACGTCGTATTGGATCCCTTTGCCGGATCTGGTACGACCCTCGTTGCCGCCCGGCAACTCGGTTACCCCTACATCGGGATCGAGATCGAGCCGTCGTACATTCGGCTGATTCACAAGAGGCTGCGCAAGGCAGGCACCAGCGAACCGCTCCCGCTATTCGGGAACGCCGTTTAGCGCGGTTCGTTGTGCCGCAGGGTCAGACCGGCCGGAGCTTGTCCGCATGGCAGGAACCCACAGGCGTGACTCGGTCGGCGGTCGCCCGACCGAGAGGGGTACAAGGTCGAGCGACGCGATAACTTCCCCCGGCGGCCGCAGGTAGTAGTCGCGCCAGCGATTGTCCGGGTCGATGACGAAAACCGCGCGCACGTCCGCGGAGGAGCGACCGCGGGCCGAGGCGATGCCGCTGATCCAGCGCTGCGCCGTCGGTCGATCGGTGGGCAACGGATAAGCAGGGACGCGGAGTTCGACGGCCAGGTAATCGTGAAAGTTGCTGAACAGAATCACGTCGTCGCCGGCGTAGCGCGCAAGTTCCGCATACATCGCCGCCGCGCCCGGCTCGAAGACTTGTGCCCAGGCGCCGGACGGCGCCCGCTCGCGGTCCGCGGCGGCCCAGCGCGTCCACGCGCGGTGCCAGTCGTATCGCAACGTCCACGACAGCGCGATCACGGCCGCCAGGCCGACGCCCGCGGACAGCCACCGACGGCGAAGCATCAGCAGCGGCGCAGCCAGCAGTGCCAGCAGGATCGGCCGCACGGGCAGGTAGTAACGCTCCAGCACGACGTAGTTGTACTTTTCTCCGAACAGCGCGGAGGACGCCACAAGCAGCGCCAACAGTGCCGCTAGAACGATCGCTCCCAGACGCAGCGCCGGTGTGCTGATCGACGCGCCGAACGCGTGCCGCAGCGGCCGCAGCAGTAGCGCTGCCCCCAACAATGCCAGCGGCGCCAGGGCCAGCAGCATGTGCGCCTCCGGACGATAGTCGTAGTAGCCGAAGTCCGTCAGCATCCACCACGCGGTGGCGGGCAGTTCCGGCGTCAGCGCGAACCCGACTCTGCCGCCGAGGTTCAATTGCGACTGGATTGAGCCGCCCGCGGCGAAAGCGCGATTGACGATCAGCAGCGCCACGATGGGCAGTGCCGCACCAGCGGCATAGGCCGCGACATCGCGCCGCCGCACGCCCTCCCGCCGCCACACGAGCCAGCACAGGTACAACCCCACGGCGGCCGGAACGAAGACGCTCGCGTAACGCAACCAGAACAGGCCACCTGCCAGCAGGCCGCAGGCGGCGAAACGATAGACAGCGGCGGTGCCGCGTTGAGCTTGCGCCCCGGGGTCAGCGTGCGCCGGTGTGCGATCCCGCAAGCGCCCCACGGTGGCCAGGACAGCCATCAGCACAAACGGCAGCAGCCCGGCCAGCAGGGTGTCGGTACTCGGATTGAGTATGGAGCCGGCTTCCAGCGACGTGAGCGCCGCCGCGGCCGCGAGCAGCACCGAGGCGATGCCACCGACCAACATGCGACGCACGAGGACGAACCAGCCGACGACCGCCAGCCCGCAGCCGATGACCGCCAGCCACTGCGCCGCGGCGACCGTGGTGCAGCCCGTCAACAGCCGCACGCCGCACACGAGCATCGGGTAGCCGATCGGCCACTGGGTCAAAAACCCCCACTCGTACTGCCAGTCCCACGGCTGCGTAGGCGCGACCGGCTGGAGAGACGTCAACCCCAGCCCGTTGAAGCATCGTTCCGCGGCGATGAGTTGATAGCAATAATCCGCCTCGATCTGCGGCGGAATGGCGGAGCGCCAGGGCAGCAATGCCCACACGACACACGCCGCGAGCGACGCGGCCGCAACGGGCAGCCAACCGGCTCGTCCGCGCAGACGTAGCCATGTCTCCCCGATTCCCGGCTCGGTCGCCGGGGTGGAACGAGCTAACGCAGGCAGCAGGGTGGCATTTCCACCCCATTCCGCAGTATTCGAGCCCGTGGGTGTAACGGCGTCAGCATTCATAGGCGTGTCGATGGGCGCGACCGGACTCGGATGGTGCAACCTCTTGCCAATTTGCGCGGCATGTTTCGCAAGAACCCGCGATCTTGACCGGTACAAAGGGATCGGGGAGTGAGGGAGTGAGGGAGTCAGGGAAGAGAGACCACGAAGTTTGACTCTTCCCCTTACTCCCTTACTCCCTCACTCCCTCACTCCCTTCCAATTGGGCTTCCTAGTCACGGTCGGTGGCCGCCTCCGGGAGCAAGCGCGGGTGGACCGCGGGGCGGACCCCGCCGGAACACCCGGCGTGGGTCGCTGTCCTTATCGGCCTATCGTCCGCGCGGGCGCGCGGCTGGAGAAACGTGCTATAATAGAAGCAGTCGGCTGAGATCCCCGGTCGGGATCGGCCGACCTTCCGGGCCGGAAGGATCGCTGGCCATGAGCGCGCCCGTGGGTGTGCTTTTCTGGCGGGGTGGATTCCGCGTCGGCCTGGGCGCCGGTCTGCTGCTGGCCACGGCCGCCGCGGCGGCCGTTCCCCCCTCCATCCTTGAGCAGGCACGTCGCAGCGGTGACTGGGAGGTCGCCTGCGCCTGGGACTTGCTGCACACGCTGCGACTCTCCCGTGCGCAGGCGGATAAGCTCCTGCCGCACGTCGAGCACGCC
This sequence comes from uncultured Phycisphaeraceae bacterium, assembly GCA_964648365.1. Lineage (GTDB taxonomy): Bacteria > Planctomycetota > Phycisphaerae > UBA1845 > UBA1845 > SURF-32. The sequence goes on along the minus strand of CAZYLK010000117.1, from coordinate 6,693 downwards.
TGCCGGCTGATCGTCGAAGACTATGCCGCCTCGAAAGCACGCTTCGGCGAGGCCGCCGCGGCTTACTCTGCCTATCGCGATCAGAAGCGACGCAACGTCGGAATCGACCCGGCCGTCGAAGACCGCGCTGCGGCCGCGCACGAGGCGATCAAAAGCGCGGAACTGGCGCTCGACGCTGCTCGGGTCGAGATCGAACAGGCGATCCTGAAGGACGTCCTGACCGCGCGACAGCGCGCGCTGGCGGATGCCTACAAGGTTGACCGGGCTTCGCTGATTCAGAAGCATGACGGCGCCGCGCGGAATCGACCGCATCGTGGTCCGGCCGTCATCCCATCGGGCGGCAAATCGCCATCGCGCGCGTCCGACGAGCGCAACACAGTCCAGGAACGGCTCCTCGACGCCGTCCGCGACGAGGCCGAGGAGATTCGTGAGTTTCAAAACCCGCGCTGCGGTCCGGTCGGCCGTTATCTGCTGGCGCCGGGGGCCGCGGACCTGATCTACCGCGAACTGGGCACGCACAAGCCCGCGATCGTCCTGACGGCGCAGCGGGTCGCCACCGTTGGGACGCGCGAGTACCCCCGTGCCCGCTACGAAGCCGACGCTGAAGCGGTGCTTGCCCTCAAGCACGAAATCCAGGGTTGGAACCTGCTCAACGGGCTGAACCTGGAGTTGTCGCAAGTCCGCGGCCTGGCGGACATCGCCCGACGGGCGTTGCGGGTGCAGGCGAATCAGGCGGCCGTGCGCGCCGCGGGTCAGCCCAAAGATCACGGCGCGCAAGATGCGCAGTTCGACCGGGCGCTCCGCGGGTTGGAAGACGCCGCCATGCGCCTGCTGACGCCGGGGCAACGCCGCGTGCTGGATGAGTTCGTCGTCTGCTTCAAGGGCAAGCCCAACCTTCGCGACCCGGTGCGCATCGGGCAGGCGGACGTGAGCACACGGATGATCGACTGGCTGGAAAGGGGGCGGCAGCTTGAGGGCGACGCGCTGATGCGGTTCATCGAACACCGCGTCGATTCCGAGGAAAAACGGTTGCTCGGGCCGCTCAGCGAGCGCGAACGCCGCTATCGCGTCACGATGCTTCTGGAGGGCGCCCGCGAAGCGGCGGCGATGACCGACCTGGAGTTCGCGCTGGACGGGCCGACCCTGGCCGAGCGGCTGGCAGCGCCCAACCGGCCCGCCGAACTGTCCGACCGTATCGACGAGATTCACCGCGCCGCCGGTCAGACCGGCAAGCTGGCGCGGTTGATGTTCACCAGAACCTTCCTGCACGTGCTCGACGCCCGACGGGCCGACCTGACGTCGCGAACCGTGCGCACGGCCGCACCACCGGCAGACGGCTCGGCAGTCCGTCCCGACGGCCCCGTATGCGTCCAGCCCGCGGCTCGTGGAGCCACACCATGAAAACAACTCACGTACAACCTGATCGGCGGGAATTTCTGAACCACGCCACCGCCGTCGGCGTCGGCGCGTGCTGCCTGCCGGTGTTCGATTTCACCGCCTGGGCGACGGAAGACGTTGATGCCTCCGCGCTGCGGGCCGTCGACTACTGCCAATCGCTGGACGGTGGTCGCGTTCAGTGCTTCGTCTGTCCGCTCAACTGCACGCTGTCGGACGGGCAGACCTGCTTTTGCCGCACGCGGACAAACGTCGGTGGCCGGCTGGTGACGCGGGCGTACGCCAACCCGTGCGTCGTGCGCATCGAGCCGATCGAGAAGACGCCGCTCTATCACTTCCTGCCCGGCCAGTCGTGCCTGACGGTCGGCGTGGGCGGGTGCAACCTGCGCTGCATCTACTGCCAGAACTGGGAGGTGTCGCAGAGCTTGCCGCAGGAAGTGGAGAAGTTCACGCTGCAGCCGCAGGAGATTGTCGAGGCGGCGCGGCAGCGGGGCGTGGGCACGATCGCGTTCAATATCACGGAACCCGTCGCGTTCCTGGAATATGCAACCGACATCGCACGGGCCGCGAAGGCGAACGGGCTGCGCGTCATCTGCGCCACGGCCGGGTTCGTCAATCCTGAACCCCTCCTTGCTTTCGCGGCACATGTCGACGCATTCTGCGTGACGCTGAAGGGGTTCAGCGAGGCGTTCTACCTGAACAACATGGGCATCCCCTTCGCGCCGATTCAGGCGGCGCTCAAGACGATCCGCCGCGACACGGGCGCGTGGCTGGAGATCGCACACCTGATGGTGCCGCATCTGCATGAGGACATGGACGAGTTTCGCCGGATGTGCGTCTGGATTCGCGACGAACTGGGCGGCCAGACGCCGCTGCACCTGGCCCGTTTCACGCCGGCACACAAGATAAGCGACTATCCGCAGACCGACGTGCAGGCGCTGGCGGACGCGCGTCAGATCGCCCTCAAGACGGGCCTGGCCTACGTCTACCTCGCGAACGTCGCGTCACATCCGGGCTGCAACACCTACTGCCCGCGGTGCAGGCGAGCGCTGATCGACCGTGCCGGCTTTGACGTGTTGCGCGACGCGCTGCGGAAGAACGCCTGCCCGGCGTGCCAGGCAACGGTGGCGGGGGTGTGGGAGTGAAGCGGGAATGTCGAATGACGAATGTCGAATGTCGAATGTCGAATGTCGAATGACGGATGTGACGCAAGCCGGATCTTAGCCGGCAGGCGGTAAGTGGCGGGTGGCAAGTGACGGGTGACGGGTGGTGAGGGATGAGTGATGAGTGATGAGTGTGGCACCGGTTTTCAACCGGTGTCCGGTGTGGCACCCGTTTTCAACCGGTGTCTGGTGTGGCACCGGCTTTTTGACCGGTGGACTGAGAGAGTTGAACCTCGTGGTCTTTCTTCCCTTACTCCCTCACTCCCTGATCCCTTTGTCCCGCTCACAATTGCGGCTTCTTGCGAAACAAGCCGCGCCCTCAGAGTCTAAGTGAAGTCCGCCCCCGGCACGTCCGATAGATCGACAGGACTCCATGCCGTTTGTCGCACCGCGCGTGCGCGGAGCGTCGCGGCTGACGCTGCGCCTGTCGGATCAACGCATGAAGCTGACCATCGTCATACCCGCCTACAACGAGGAAGAAGCCATCGCCGCGATCATCGAGCGGACGCTCGCGGCGCGGAGCGTCATCATGTCGCGCTCGCCGGTGCGCGACGTCGAGATCATCGTCGTCAGCGATGGCTCGACCGACGACACGGTGCGTATTGCGTCGCAATATGACGGTGTTCGCCTGATTGTCTTCGAGCGCAATCGCGGCTACGGCGCCGCCATCAAACGCGGTTTCGAGGAGGGCACCGGCGATCTGGTCGGCTTCCTCGACGCCGACGGCACGTGCGACCCGGACTTTTTCGCCGACCTGTGTACGGCCGTCGTCGAGCACGACGCGGCCGTGGCGCTCGGCTCGCGGCTGGGCGACGGCAGCCGGATGCCGCGCGTGCGGCGGCTCGGCAACCGCATCTACGCCCTCATCCTCAGCGTGCTCAGCAACAAGCCCGTGACGGATACCGCCAGCGGCATGCGCGTCATCCGCCGCGACGTTCTCGACCAGCTTTATCCGCTGCCGGACGGGCTGAACTTCACGCCCGCCATGAGCGCCCGCGTGCTGATGGACGACCGGATGCGCATCGTCGAACTGCCCATGTCGTACGAGGAGCGCGTGGGGCAGTCGAAGCTCAACGTGCTTCGCGACGGCGTCGCCTTCCTGCAGACGATCGGCCAGATGGCGCTGGTCTGGCGGCCGATGCGAATGTTCTGGGCGGCGGCCGTGGCGTGCCTGTTTGTCATGTCGGTGCTGCTGGCCGGGCCGTTTGAATCGTGGCTGCGCTTCGGGAAACTCGGCGAAGACATGATCTATCGCCTGCTCTTCTGCTCGCTGCTGGGATCGTTCGGCGCGGTGCTGGTCTCCGCAACCGTGCTCTCCTATGCCCTGCGCGACCTGCTCGATGAGCGGCCGGCGCCGCGGACGTTCTTCACCCTCCTGCTGGACCGGGTGTACACGCTCAAGGGCTGCGCCGTGGCCGGCGCGCTGCTGGCGCCGCTGCTGGCGTGGCTGATCGGGGCAGGCGTGCTGACGTATCTGACCGAGCGGGCCGTGTACATCCATTGGTCGCGCGTCGTGCTGGCGGGTCTGCTCGTCTTTGCCCTCTCGCAGATGATGGTGACAACGCTGCTGGCCAACGTGATCCGCTTCCACGTCCCCCGGCGCCGCGCCCGGGTGCTGGCAGAGAAGACGCGCTCGGTTGTGGAGATCCCCATGCTGCCGGCGGCCGGCGGATCAGGACAACTCCTGCCGCGGGCGTAGGTGTGGTATCGCGCACTATGGAGCGGGAAACCACGCCCCCAACGTGTCCCGCAGCTTCACGAACGACTCGTCCACGCACCGCTCCAGGCTGACGGCGTCCGCGAGTTTGCGATACAGCGCCGCCGACCGGCCGCGCCGCACGTGACGAAGCACGGCCTCGAGAGCTTCCTTGGGCCGATCCGGCTTGACGCGGTCCGCGGAGAGAAAACCGCGATGACTCAGCCAGCCCCGCAATTCCCCCTGTGCATCGCGCGGCCAGCCCAGAATCGTCTCCACATGCGGCGACTCGCTCCAGGGCCCATGTCTCCAGTTCCGGATCAATGACGATCGCCGCTGCCCGACCCTGACACCCCGTCCGCGCGAGTCGCTCTTCGACATCGCGCTCGATGGCCGGTCGCGCATCCGCGTCGTGGGCGACGGTGTAGCCGCCCACCGTCAGATACTCGTTCGCCTTGTTGGCGGTGTAGAGCGTGGTGACCGAGTCGCGCTCGTCCTGGTAGGTCACGCGGTTCCCCAAGTCGTCGTACTCGAAACCCTAAGTCTGCGTCGTCCCCAGATCATCGTCCACCTGGGTGAGCCGATGCAAGCCGTCGTAGTCGATTGCCGCAGTCTGAGCGAGCCGCGTGGCTTCAGCCCGCGCGGATTCTCCGGCTCAGTACGATACACAAACTGACCAGATCCCTTCGCCCGCCACGGGGCGCACTACCGACATCGCGCGCTCTGACAGCCCGTCCGAACCGCTCGCATATCCAACGCCCGCACCTCCAATGAGCCGTGCATGCCAAGCTGCGTCATCTGCAAGAATGAACGTCGATGCGATGCCGAACGTCCGCGCGGGCTGAAGCCACGCGGCTCGCTACAGAGAAGCCGTCCGCGTTGACGCCCCCGCCGCGACGCGGGTCGATCTCGATCCGGTTGCCGACGTTGTCGAAGCTGTAGTCGTACCGCGCCAGCGTGTCCAATTCCGCCCCGTCGTACCACGGGCGGTTTTTGATCTCCTCGATGCGGCGGTGCTCGTCATTGGAATCGAAGGACATCACGCCCACACTCTGGACATCTGCCGCTCGCGTTTCCTGTGAGATCATACCCACACGCGCAAAGCCCCTGTTTCGCGCACTTTCGCTCTCGAACGAGGACAGTCGCCGTGAAGATAAGCACTACTGGAAGCCAAAGGGGGATCGCGAAACCGAATGGATCAGCGAATCCCCATCGAATACAATGCGTCGCAGGCTGGCGAAACCAACCCGCCACGCCTCCGTGCCCCACAAGCATGCCAGGCTCGTAGACGAACCGACCATCGACGATAATGAACTGATCCGCCGATCCGTGGCCTCGATCCGCGCCGTACACGACGCCGAATCGTGTAGACGCTATCCAAATAAAAACCATGACACCACACAGGATCCAGCAAACCCCGCGGAGCACGTTTCGTCGCAGACGCATTTTTACGGTTGCCTCGTCCAAGAGTAGGCGTCTCCGGTTCAGCGAGCTGTACCATCTTGGAGAAGCCGTCCGCATTGGCGCCCCCGCCGCGACGCGGGTCGATCTCCACTCGGTTGCCGACGTTTCTTCATCTGCTCGATGCGCCGGTGCCCGTCCCTCGAGGCAAGCAGTCCTTAGCGATTACCATGTCGCTAAGGGCGAGACTGCCCACAATCCAACTCCGGCCAGCACGGCAAGGGCTCCGCCGAATGCTTGCCTAGACTTGACCTTACGTCTCCCTCTTTGGACAGACGAGGCCGTAATGCGGCAACCACACTCCGAGCATCGCATGGTCCCGTCAATCAACCTATACTTGCACTTGCGGCAATATAGTTCTGATCCTACTCGCTCTCCGGTCAATCCAAGATACATGAGCCGGCCTCCGAGGAACAGGTATATGAGACACAACAGCATGGAATAGTCTTTCGCAGCATGGATTACGGGAAGCCATGGGTCTGCTGGCGCCTGTTCGAAGCCCGCCGGAAGCGCCGGTGTAGGATGCTCCTCAAACTGGACGCCCAAACGATCGAGCTGCGCCCCCAACAAGCGCGCCCATCTGCGGTTGTACACTCCGGGTGTATAGTAGATCCGCGCAATGCCCGCCGAGAACGCGGTGGGCTCGAACGTGACCCTGTAGTCTAAGACGAGCTTCCCCTCATCAACGTACTGTCTGGATCGGACGTAACTCCGGCCGCCGCGACTACCCGACATCCCACTTGTGACTTGGGGTTCTTGCCGAAGCGTTAGAGTTTCTGACCCAGTCATGGTGTCATCGGAGCTTGCAAGCTCGTCCGGTTGGCCGCGCAAGTAATCAGCAAAGATGGCAAGCTCCAGCGACTCAAGAATACCTGTCAGACTGCTGAAGGCTCTGGCCTGCCGCTCGGACACGACGCGATGACATAGGCAGATTCCTGTTACAGCTACCCAAAGCGCGGCCAGCAGCAAGGATGCTAG
>CAZYLK010000116.1:0-19197 GCA_964648365.1 uncultured Phycisphaeraceae bacterium | reverse complement strand
CCCTGACTGCGTTCAGTAGTTGGTTCCTGACCCGAAAGGGGGCTGTCATGCAGCAGCGGAAAAGCGGGGGCCGGGGCGGGCATGGTGTTCTTCGCGAAGTCCCTGAAGTACGCCGATTTCCAGAAGATCGTCGGGGAGCACCCGATGCGCACGGTGTATGCGGAGATTCGCGACGAGGTTGAGCATTCAGCCACGTAGCGCGCGTGAAACTGGCATCCGAGACTAAAGCAGGTCCACGGCGTCGCCCGCATCCGTCATGTGCGTGCGGTTCGTTCCAACGTGACTTGCAAGCGTAGACGCGACGGACAACCCCTCGGCAATCTCAGAACTCACATCCCCTCCGCCTCCGGGTTTGCCCATCCACTTCCTTGTCCACGGCCCTTCAGGTTTGCAGACCTTGCAGCACCAGGACGGGTACGGCGCTCCGATTCCAATATCAAATCGCAGCGCATCGACGATGGGGAGCAGCAGATGCATGAAGGCTGTCCGATACAGCCCGCCTTTGGTCGGAAGTGGCCAACCCAACCGACCGTACAGGATCTTTCGGCATCCGGGACCCTTGGCGAAACGGTGGAAGTACCGACAGCGCACGGTCAACTCTCCATCTGCCTGGAGCAGCTCAACATCCTCACCTACGCGATCACAGTACATTTGCGTTCTCGCCGGCCTATGGGCACACACCGCCGGATTATAGCGTGGCAAGCGCGTCCACGCACCGAGTCGATCGGCAGCGCGAGGACCGTGCGTCCGGTCTCCGGTCGCGGCGCAAGGAGGTGTCGGTGCTGTGCTCACCCGATCCGCACCGGCTGGAACACCCAGGGATCGGGGCTATCGTAAATCCCCCCACCCCCCGGCTCCTGCACGAGCGCCCGGCCCAGCCCCATGATGGCGGCGACGATGCCGTCGATGCGTTCGGTGGACTTCTTCCATGATGGCGGCGACGATGCCGTCGATGCGTTCGGTGGACTTCTTCTTGGAGGGCTTCAAGTTGCCCGCGGCGTCGGTCTCAACCGCGACGTGGCTTGCCATCCAGCGGAGGATGGGGTGTCCCCCGTGGCGTAGGTGGCCCGAGACAACCAGCTTTTCGAACTCTTTCGTCGGGGCCGTCATGTCCTTGAAGCCCTGGCCGAAGGTGACGACCTCGAAGCCGTCCCCCTGGAGTTGCAACGCCAACTGCGTCGCGTTCCACGGGTCGATGGCGATGTCTTGGATGTCGAAGCGGTCGCGCAGGTCGTTGATGCACTGGCGGATGTAGTCGTAGTCGATGACGTTGCCCGGCGTCATCTCGATCAGGCCCTGGTGCTCCCACGTAAGATACGGCACACGGTCGCGGCGCTCGCGGGTGGGGGCGTTCTCGGCCGGTATCCAGAATCGCGGCAGGAGCGTCACGCCGCCGTCAAGGGCTCCGCCGGCCGACGATCCGTTGGGGAACACCAGCGACAACGCGCTGAAGTCCGTGGTCGTGGACATGTCCAGCGCGGCGTAGCGCTCGCGCCGCGCCGCGACGTCCACGGCGCCATCGCAGGCGACCAGCCATCGACTCGTAGCTGCCGCAAGCCGTGCAGCGTTCGCGGGACGCGGGACGCGGGACGCCGAAAGCGCCCAAATGGGGTAGGGGGAGCCACCGATGATGGCTCCCCACGGAGGTGTTGAGAGTATGCCAGCGGCCGGTTTCGGGCTACCCAGCGACCGCGGCCGCTCAAAGCGAGTCTTACCGTCCCCGACGACGGCCAGACTTCATTCGCCGTGCGTCGCTGATCTCTTCGAGATCATCCCGCCCGTTGGCATCGCTGTCGATCGCGAAGGGGTCGAGACCGAGATACACCTCCACGATCGTGTTGATGCCGTCACCGTCGAGGTCGGCGGTGGCATCGGCGGGGTCACTGGGGTCAAGGCCAAGCGCGACCTCCAAGTCGTCGGCAATCCAGTCCCCATCCGAGTCGACCGCGGCCTTGGGCACGAGGCCACCGAGGCTGCGTGGACCGCGGGAGCAGCAGCGCTGCGCCCACTGGTACGTCCCCCATCCGATTTTGGTACGCACGGCACGGTAGTATCCGTACGCAGCGGTCTTGCACGCTGCGCGCTGCCCCCGTTCGTTCGGATACCGAGCATCGCATGCTCGCCGCATATCGTCGAGAAAACGCCGATCGCAGTCCTCCTTCTGCATTTGGCAGCTCATGTAACACTGATCGTGCCGATTGCATGCCTCGGCAAAGATGTACTCGGGGACAAGATAACCACCCCATCCGGGCCCGCAACCATTGACCTGGCATCCCCCGATCGCCTCAACGCCTTCATCGGGCTGGAGCGATTCCTGCGACTCGCCGGCGAGAGACGCGCTGCTCGCCACGGCCAGCCCCAACGCGAGCAGGCAGACAAGTCTGAAGGCGCCTCGGGGCACGTGCGCTCCGCTCGCAGACGACACGGGTCTCGGCGATTCGCGTGTACACATCCAGTTCATCATCCATAGTCTCCTTTGGTTGTGGGCGCCCACAACACGTGGGCCGGACTCCTACACCACACAAACACGTGCGTCATCGAGCATCGCTGCACGCAACGCGGGGGGGATATTCTCCGAGAATCTTCGATTGCGTGAGCCCGGGTTCAGCTACCGTAGCCCGCGATCACGAACACGTGCCCACATGTACAGCGGGCGTATCCCCCGTGTTCCTGAAGTGCCTGCCGTGGCCACCAGGCACGCCTGCGGCACGCGGGACAGTTGGCCCACTGCTGGGTAGCCTCCTCGCGACGCACTTCGTTCGAGGCGGCGGACAGCAGGAGACTGCCGATCTGCCCCAGCGGCGTGGGCGACATCCCGTAAATGCCGCTCGCGAGATCGAGATTGCCGGCTGTGCTGTCGCAACCAGCGGACAGCGCTATGCCTACGACTGCTGCGATCGCCCCGAGGGCGACGCGGGAATGCTGAAGAGGGCGTGACATCGCTTTCCTCCGGTGACGGAAGTTCAATGCGCCTCCGCCAGCCGGAGGCACCACAGTTCAGTGCGACGTCGGACACTGGAGGACGCAAAGACGGCGTGGGTTCTCGGGTGACGGGCAAGATGGCCGGGACCGAACGTGAGGTTCGTGCCGGGTGTGCGGACCAACCCGTGCGGAAGTCGGTCGGAACAGGGAGGGCAAGTAGGGGGCAACCAGCTCGACTAATCGTGTGCGGACGAGGTTTCGCGCCTACACTGTCACCCTATCAACGGCCCAGGCGCGGGCATCGCCTTTGCGTTCCGATGCCCGGGCCTCCACCCCAACGGTCAGTCACCAGAACTCGGCGCCGATTGCCCAGGTTCCTTTTCCTTCGCTCGGTCCCCTGCCGCGGCGTCCAGCAGTGCCAACTTCTCCCGCCACTCGGCGGACTTGACGTCGAAGCCCTTTTCCGGCGCAGCGGCATGCCAGGCGTCATAGAGGCGAATCGACTCTTCGACGACGGATCGCCAGTGCGTCCGATGGCAAGCGTCGGACCGATCGCATTGCTCGGCTGCATCAAGCAACAATCGCTCGGCGTCAGCAAACCGGCCGATCATTGCCAGCGTCCCGGCCTTACCGATCTGTGGATAGAGAATGCGTAGATGACCAGCCGGTAGGTTTCGTCGGAATATGTCCAATGCTACCTCAAATCTAGGCAGCGCCTTACTCGGCAGATCCAATGACCGAAGACACACAGCTAAGCCGTAATTTCCCTGCGCTACTGAAGGATGATCTTCGCCGAACAATCGTTCGTACATCTGCAGAGCTTCTTCAGCCAGAGGCAGCGCCTCAGCTGGGCGCCCCAAAGATCTAAGGCACGCTGAGACGTTGTTCAGTCCCTGCGCGACGTCGGGATGATCGCCAGCAAAAATTCGCTGCCGCATTTCCAACGCAGCTTCGAATTCAGCCAGTGCCTCGTCGTTACGACCCATCGAATTCAGGGAGTAGGCGATATTATTGAGGGCCATCGCCACGTCGGGATGGTCGCCGCCGTAGACACTCTGCATCATCCGCAACGCCACTCGATACCTTCGCAGTGCCTCGTCTGGGCGCCCCAGGGATTCCAGACAGCCCGCCAAGTTGTTCAGGCAAACTGCTACCTGCGGATGATTCGCTGGGAACAGTCTCTCTACCATCTCGACGGCGGCTTCGTAGTTGGGCAGTGCTTCATCAAGAAAACCCAGCGATTCAAGGCAAGAGCCCACGTTGTTCAGGCACATTGCTACATCGGTGTGATCTCCCGGAAACATACGCTGATACATTTCTAAAGCAGACGTGTACTTGGGCAATGCATCGGCCGGTCGCCCCAACGAGTCCAGGCAATAGCCAACGCCGTTAAGGCTATTCGCTATGTCGGGATGATCCCCCTCGTAGAGACGCTGCTGCATTTCCAATGCGGCTTCGATCTTGGGTAGGGCCTCATGTGAGCGACCAAGCGAGTCCAGACAGGAGGCTAGGTTCCCCAGGCTCTGCGCCACGTCGAGATGATCACCCGAGTGTAAACGCTGCCGCATTTCCAAGGCAGCCTCGAACTCCGGCAGCGCCTCGTCGGACCGACCTAGGGACCGCAACACAAAGGCCACGCCGTTAAGACCCTTCGCCACGTCAGGATGATCCCCCGCATGAAGCCTCTGACTCATCGCTAAGGCCGCCTGTGCGTTGACCAGGGCCTCGTCCAATCGGCCAAGGGAACTCAGGCACGAGCTTACGCCGCTCAAACTCTGGGCCACGTCGGGATTGTCCGCGTCGTGCAGCACACGGTTGATTTCCAGCGCTCGTTCGGCAAGTCGGAGTGCATCTTCCGACCGCGCATTTCCGTTGAGGATTCTGGAAATGGTAAGCAACAGCGCGGCCTCCATTTCGGGCTGGTTTCTTAACTCCCCCGCGTCCAGCATTCCGATCGCCTGCTCCATCGCCGCCGTAACCAAAAGGCCCTGCCTACCTCCCTGGTTGGGATCTGACGAAACCAGTGCGTTGGTGACGAAGTCGACAATCGCCTCAGCCCTCTCACGGGCCTTCGTTGCGCGTGTGGCTTCAGCTCCTGCAAGTTCGGCCTGCTCGTCCGCTCGCTCGCGCTCGCGACGTTGTTCCGCCTCAGCAAACTGAGCGTTTTTCGCCTCCTGCACAGCCTCACGCCAGAAGGCGAGGGACGTCCCGAAGCCGGCTGTGACGGCAAAGACGAATGCGGCAGCCACGACCAGCGCCAGGCGGTAACGTCGCATTTGCTTTCGTAGTACGTAGAGGGTCGAATCCCGCTTCGCCTCAATCGGGTCGCCGTCCAGATAGTGACGGATATCCCGGCCGAGTTCTCCCGCGCTCTGGTAACGGCGCTCGCGTTCTTTGCTCAGGCACTTGAGGACGATGGTCTCAACCTCGTCGTCGACTTGCCTACGAGTGGCGCTGGGGCGTGCCGGCTCGGCGCGCATGATCCGGTCCAGCACGTCGCGCATGTTGCCTACGACCTCGTACGGGAATCTCTTGGTCAGCATGTGGTAGAGGATCAGACCCAGCGAGTAGACGTCGGTGCGTACGTCGATCTTTCCCGGCGATCCCTCCGCCTGCTCTGGGGATGCCCACGGCAGCGACCCGATGAACTGGCCGGTCATGGTCATCGCCAGCACGTCCTGCTCGCTGCTGGGCAGCTTTGCAAGGCCAAAGTCGAGCACGTGCGGCTGTCCACCGTCGTCAACGCAGATGTTGCCAGGCTTGAGGTCACGGTGGATGACTCCGCGCAGGTGCGCGGCATTAACCGCGTCGCAAATCTGCGCGAACAGTTCCAAAGTACGTCGGACGGATAGTCCGGGACGCGGTTCGGCGTTTCTCCTGGGCTTGCCCTCTGTGGAGGACTCGGCGGTGGAACCGACGCCTCTAATCTCGGGCTTACCGGGCCCGCCGCTCCGCCGCCCGTTTCCCTTGCCGTGCTCATCCGACGGCGACTCCGCAGCGCCGGCCATGTAGGCGTCGAGAGGCAGGCCGTGGATGTAGTCCATGACGAAGTAGTAGCTGCCGGCCGTGAGGCCGCTGTCATGGATGGTGACGATATTGGGGTGCTGGAGTTGTCCGAGTACCTGAACCTCGCGCTCGAAGCGGGCCTTGTCCGCCGGACCGACAAACGGTCCCTCTCGCATTACCTTGACGGCAACCTTGCGCATGGTCGATTTCTGGACGGCCTCGTAGACGACACCCTGCCCACCGCGGTGGATCTCCCGCACGATGTCGTAGCCCTCGATTGGTGTGATGCTCTCGCGACGCTCCAATCGACCCACATCGGTCGCAGCATCGGGGAGGGCCGTGTCTGGATTGTCGACCGCTGTAGTAGCACACGAAAGTTCCAGCGGACGCATGAAGCTGTCATCCATGCGTGCATCGTGCGTTAACAGCGACTGAACTTCCTCGCGGAGTTCCGCATCGGCGCCGCACGCCTGTTCGACGTATCGCCGACGCTCCGAGACCTCGCAAGCGAGTGCCTCTTGGAAGATCTCGGCTGCGCGTTCCCATCGATCGGATGTCACAGGTTTGGCCCTCCCGTTGCTGTCGTGTCCTCGGCGTGCAACTCCCGGTACAGCCACGCCCGAGCGAGTCGCCAGTGATTGTCGACCGTCCTCGGAGACACCTCCAGAGCCTGCGCGATCTCGGTGATAGTCAGGCCTGCGAAGAACCTCAGTCGCACCACTTCGGCGCGGCGCGAATCGTGGGATTCGAGCTTCTGGAGGGCCTCTTCGATGGCTAGGATTTGGTCAGGATCGACACTCCCGACCGCTGCGGTTTCAAAAAGCTGTCCGGGTTGCATGCCGCCGCCACGCTTGAGGCGCTTGCGCCGGCGCGCGTCGTCGATCAGGATCTGGCGCATCGCGTTCGCAGCGGCGCCAAAGAAGTGGCGACGGTCCTTCCACTGCAGGGAATCGCCGGCAGCCAGCCGCAGGTAGGCTCCTTGAACAAGCGACGTGGCCTGGGCGCCAACATCGGCGGATTCTCTTGCAAGCTGGCCTTTGGCCAGTTTTCGCAGCTCGTCGTAGACGGTCCGCCAGAGCCGCTCTCGTGCGGCCGAGTCGCCTTTAGCTACAAGTGCCAAGAGGTCGCTTACAGATTCGGAGGATGGCATAGTGCTCGTACTCCCACGTCCGAATTCGGTCAAATCGTCACGCATGATAGCACATCGGAGGGGGTGAAGTTACCCCGTTCTGCGGTTCCGGGACGCCGTGCGATACAGCACGCGAGCAGCAAACAACCTACGCCAGCCCCCACATCCGCTTCCGCATGGCCTCGATGACCGCCGTCGGCGCGATGTGGTCGAGGTATCGCACCGTGGTGGTGATGCTGCCGTGGCCGAGTTGGCGGGAGATGATGGCGATGTCGACGCCCTCGACCCGGAGTTGGGCGGCGTGGGTGTGGCGGAGGCCGTGGGCGTGGACGCGCTTGTCGATGCCGGCGCGGCGGGCCAGGCGTTTGAGCAGGACGCGGATGTAGGCGTCACCCACCGGGTTGCCCGCCAGCGTGCAGAAAACGGGGTGGCGGCGGCCCAGGCCGAGGCGGGCGCGGACCTCCAGCCATCGCTCGATGATGGCGGCCGCCCCTGGGTCGATCCCAACCGTCCGCGAGTGCCCGCCCTTGCCGTTGAGCACGCGAATGCATCCGCCGGGCAGGTCAAGGTCTTTGGGGTAGAGCGAGAGCGCCTCGTTGATCCGCAGGCCTGTTCGGTAGAGCAAAGCGATCAGCGCCCGCGTGCGGAGACCCGTTGGCGAGTATCGGCCGCACGCGTTCATGAGCGCGGCCACCTCCGTGTCGGTGAGCACCTCGGGGGGAAGGCGTCGGCGCGGTCGCGAACGCCGTCGTCCCCTCGGCGGGCGGGCACGCGAGCCCTCATCATCCGTGGCGGTCCCGTCCACCCGCGGGGATATTGCCACGCCCAGCCCGTTACCTCGATTCGTCGTCGTTCTCATCACTCCGTCGGCTCCTTTTCGCATCGTCGAGCTACGCCTCTACAGACAAAGCGTAGCTCAGTGGGTACCTCAACCGCCCCCCGGAGCCAAGGGCGTAAACCGTTGCGGATATTGCCCTTATAGCAATAATTGGGGTCGTTCCCGGGCGGGGCTACCGGGCCACCGGGCCACCGGTCAGATTCGCAGCCACTGTTCGCGTCGCGAGAGCCGCCGGTTGGGATCGATGCGGAATTGGAACTCCACCGGTGCCGGGCCGGCCGCATGCAGCGCCAGGGACAACGCCGTCCACCGGTCCGCGTGGCCGCCGGCGTCGCGGGGGGCGGCGTAGCGGATGTTGCCCGCCTGCGTGATCGTCCGCTGGATCGAATGCAGGTCGTCGATGAGCGGCCGGTGGTTCGGGATCTGGATGTCGCCGCGCTGGAACGCCGCCAGGATGCGCGACGCCAGCGACTCCTTGAGCGGGGCCGTCATCGTGACCGGCTCCACTCGAGGCCCGAACCCGCGGACGAGTTCCTCCGCCAGTTGCATGCCGAGGCCGCTCTGGTCGATCGCCAGCCGGCACATGCCCCGCTCCCGGAGAAGGCTCCGCAGCAGCGCGAACTGCTCGGCGAAGGGCGCCTGCCGAAGCTCGACCGCCCCGCACCATTTCAGACCCGCGCGCGAGCGATCCAGGACGACCAGCACCGACAGGTCATGCTTGCGGCCCACGTCGTACCCGGCGTACAGCCCGCCGCGTTCCCACAGAGATGACGCATCGAGCCGGTAGGGCAGCGTCTCGTCGACGCGGGAGAGCAGCAGATCGTAAGGCAGCAGTGCGTACGCCTCGTCCACGAACTGACATTCGTACGCCGCCCGCCAGGTGACTTCGTCCGCCACCGCCGCCCGCAATGCTTCGACATCGTGGGGGGCGCCGCCACGCTGGGCGTCGTAGATGTCGATCTTGTGCCGCGACCAGGCGGGATCGCCGTTGGTCCACAGCTTGTGGAACATGCCCGCCCGCGGACCGGGGGTGGAGACGACGCTGAGGCGGTACTGCGGCCGCGTCGAGATCGTCGGCACGATCGCCATCCACAAGGCGTCGGCGTCGGGAATCCAGGCGGCCTCGTCGATGACGACGTGCCCGGTGTAGCCCTGCACCGTGGCGGCGGTGGCGGGCAGGGAGATCACGCGACCCCCGGTGGACAGCTCAATCCCCTCGGCGGACTGGCGATCGACCTCGATGGCCCCGTCGCCCGCAACGGTGACCAGCCGCAGCAGATGCACGGCCTTACGCAGCAGTTCCGACGCCTGCCGCTGCGATGCCGAGACGATCACAGTGGTTTCACCATAGACGGCCGCGTGGAGCGCCTCGGCGGCGACCACGGTGGACATGCCGATCTGGCGAGCCTTGCAGCAGACGCGAAGCCGGGACATGTCGGTAAGCCAGCCGCGTTGATGATCCCACCATCGCAGACCGCTCGGCGCGACTGATCGGCTGGCGGTGCGGGCGATCATCACGGGTTGCCTTGTTCCGCCCCGGGCGGGGGTTTGTCGCTGGCCTCGTCCGTGCCGTCGGCCTGCATCTCGCGAGGCGTTGTTGCGGCGGTGAAGCCCAGCACTGCCGAGACGCTCGACAACGCATCCTGCAACTCACCCGGCCCGTTGAAGGTGATGCGTCGTTCGTCCCCGTCGAGCGCCTTCGACAGGATCTGGAGCAGCCCCACGAGCTTGTCGCCGGCGGTGGCGCTGCCTTTGACGGTGCGGATCAGCAGCTGCGTGATGCCGTCGTAGATCAGCCCGGCGATCACGTCGATGTTCTGCGTCTCCTCGGGGTCCAGTCCCAGTTGCTCGGCGAGCTTGGTCAGTTCTGCACGGGTTTTGGCGGGGCGGATTCCCACGCGACGCAGCGCCGCCGCCAACGAACCCGACTCGCGCGGCCGGCCGGCGGGGTTGCCGCTCTGGCCCGGCTTCCACCGGTAGGGGGTGAGCCACGGCGCACGTTCGGCGCCGCCGTCATCATCGACGGCCTCCGCGAGCACGCGCTTGGCGGCGTCTGCGTTGTCGTGATCGGCGGACATGGCTGCTCAAATGGTCTCCCTGGCGCCGGCTGCGGCGGCAATTCCCATCCACGCGGGGCTGTACGCGAATCGTTCCATCATGCGGAAGCGGGGTTGTAAGCGCCTTGTTCCCGAAGAGCCGTCGCGTTACGGCGTCGCGCTCGAAACGGCACTCGCGTCCTCGTCCCCCGTTGTGTCCCGATCGCGCGATCGATTCTGGATCGCACGCATGTACTTCTCCGAGTCGCCTGGCAGCAGCGGATCGCCCGGCTGGTATCCGATCAACTCGCGTATCTCCTCGTGCCAGTTGGGCGGCGGCTCTGCTGGGAAGATCGCGATGAACATGGTGCTGTACTGCTCCACGTCCAGCTGCTGCTTCAGCGGGCCGTCCAGGCGGTCGTAGATTTCCTTCCAGAAGCGGAAGTCACCGTCCGCCGCCGCTCTCAGGCCCACCTTGACGAGGATCTCCCTGAGCTTGCCGCCGTCGGCTTCGACGATGGCACGCAGGCGGTCGGTAATGCCGCTGCCGCGCGGTCGGCCCTTGGGATTGCCCGACTGGCCGGGCATGAAGCCCTTGCCGGTCACGCCGCCCAGCAGCTTGCCCTCCTTGGTCTGTCCGGTGCTTCCGTCGTCACTCATCGGATGTCCTCTGTGCGGCGGGCGGCGGTGGACGGACCGGACGCCAGAGACATCGTAGCACGGTCATAGGATGCGTGATTCCATCGGCTGGAACGCCGGGTCGAAGTCACTCGCAGCCCGTGCGAGACTGCGTCGCTCTCCCCATCATTGCGGCGGTGATTGCGATTGCACGAACGCGATTGCCGATAGATGAGAAGTGCCGCCGACGAGGTCGCTGTAAGGGCAAAGGTAGGATGCGGCCCCGCCGGCAGCGCCATCACGCTACCGGGCCGGCTCGCACGATGCCAGCGCGATCGCGGAACGCGCAAACGGGACGCGATGGCGTGAGCGGTTGCGTTGCTACTCCAGCAGCACGCGGAACCGCGCTTCGCACTCCGCGCACTTCACCCACCACAGCGCGGTGCCGTCGCCCTGGTCGCTTACGGATCGGTACTTCCGCAGTCGGACGCAATCGCAAATCGGGCATCGCGGCCGCGTGACCGTGACGGTTCGCAGACGCGGCCCGGAGCGTCGGCCACGCGGGGGGGGCTGCCGCACGGGCGGGGGGCTGCTGCTTTTCGAGCACGACGATTCGGCACCGGTGGACATGTTCCTACCTCACTTCAATGTGTGCCCCGCCCCGAGAGGGCAGGCGAGAATTCCCTGAAAAAAAGGCTGAATTCGGGCGGAATGGCCTTGAGCTTCTTCGCGGCGGTCGGCTTCATGGTGTTGTACGCCGACGGTGGCGTACGCGAGACGAGGAGCACGACGATGACAGACGCGACGAACGGCGAAGGCATGTTGGAAACGCTGAAGATCACGCGGGTCAGCCCGCGCGAAAGCGCCAACGGGTTGTGGGTAGACGGCACGATCGCGGGCCACCGGTTCCAGGCGCTGACCTTCCGCGACCACGCGGACATGCCCGAATGGGAACTGGGCGACGGGCGGATCGCGAAGCTGTGGTTGAAGCGCGACGCCGATGGGGCGGTGGTTGCCGACTTCGACCGCGAGTGGCTCGTGTACCCTGTCGATTTCGACACCGCTGTGATCGTGGACCTGCTGGTCGCGGGATTGGCGGAGCACGTTCTCGATGCATGAAACGAACCGACGCACGCCGACGCGCGTGCCAACGACGGAGAAACACGATGACGAAGTCCGACGCAAAGACGCCGAATCCTGAGATCATCGAACTCGAAACGGAGTGGATCGTCTCGGTTCAGAATGCGGCGGGCGGTTGGGAATTTGGCGGCGCGTTCATAGATAAGGACATGGCCATCGAGAACGCCCAGATCTTCACCAACGACGGCAAGCGAGTTCGCATCGAAGAATGCCCGGTAAACGAGTAGGCCGCCGAAACGCGCCGAACGCGGCGCGTCGCCCGGGCGCATGAGACCCGGGCCTGACGAGGCGAAACATAGGAGAACGCCATGAAGAAAAGCGAGATCAAGATCGGCGGCGTGTACCGCGCCAAGGTGAGCGACAAGATCGTGGACGTCCGCATGGAGCGGACCAACCCGCACGGGGGGTGGGACGCGACGAACCTGTCGACGGGCAAGGCGGTTCGCATTAAGAGCGCCCAACGCCTCCGCGGGCCGGCCGCGGGGGGGTCGAAGGGGAGCACCAAGGCGGCATCCGACGCGGACACAACCGCCTCGGGCGACGCGGCCGCCACGGGCAACGCCAGCGCCGCGGAGAAGAAGACGGACGGCACGAAGGCCCGCGGGTCGAAGAAGGCGGCCCGGACGCGGACGGGGAGTAGCCCCAAGGCCGCGAAGGACGCGAACGGGGCCACCGTGGCGAACGCGGCGGGCCAGGACGGCAAGGTGGCCAAGGGGCGGGCGAAGAAGGCCACGGGGGCCAACCGTGGCAGCGACGGGGCCAAGCGGATGGGCGTCCTCGACGCGGCCGCGGCGGTGCTCGCGAAGGCGGGCGAACCGATGCGGGCGCAGGCGATGATCACCGCGATCGTCGACCAGGGCCTCTGGTCCAGCCCGGCGGGCAAGACGCCGCACGCGACGCTCTACGCCGCCATCATTCGCGAGATCGCGGCCAAAGGGTCGGAGTCCCGCTTCCGCAAGATCGAACGCGGGCTGTTCGCGTTCAACGGGTAGACGCGACATCGCAACCACGCCCGATGCACCTCGGCAGATCGCCGGGGTGTTCTCACGGCCGGTCGATTCCACGCCCCTCATCCCGCCGCCCCTCATCGCATGTTCTCCTCGAGAGGCTTCATCGGAATCGGCGACTCGCCGGTCCGCTCCAGCACGCCCGCGACGCCGGTGAACCGCTGGAACCGGTCAACAATGACATCCGCATAGAGCGGATCGATCTCCATCAAATACGCATGCCGCCCCGTCTGCTCCGCGGCGATGAGCGTCGAGCCGCTGCCCCCGAACAGGTCGAGCACGTTCTCGCCGACGCGTGACGAATATTGGATCGCCCGAACCGCCAGTTCGGCCGGCTTGGCCGTGAGGTGCTCCATCTTCGTCGGCGTGATCTTCTTCACATGCCAGAGATCAGGAACATTGTTCGGGCCAAGGAAAACATGAGCGGCCCCTTCTTTCCACGAATAGAAGCACCACTCGTGCGCTCCCATGAAGTCCTTTCGCGTCAGCACCGGATGCTCTTTGTCCCAGATGATGGCCTGCGAGAAGTACAATCCCGCCGCTTTCATCGCCGGCGGGTAGTTCGCACAATTCGCGTAGCCGCCCCAGATGTAGGCAGACCGTCCGGGCAGCAGCACGCGAGCAATGTTGCCAAACCACGCGTGCAGCAGCCGGTCGAACTCCTCGTCGGAGACGAAATCGTTCTCGAGCGGCCGGTCCTTCGCACGCAGCTTCTTGTGCGTGCCCTTCGCCTTGCCCGGATGACGCTGGACGTCGAGCTTCTGGTGATGCTTGATGCCGGTTTTGGCGCCGGATTGCCGGGCCTGGCGGGCCACATCGAACGACGCATTCCCTTGGCCAGCACGGAGTTTCTTCGCCGCCGCGTCGTGGGTGAACGAGGACAGCCCGGCCGCGATGGCATTGTTCGAGCGCGGTTCGACCTTCACGTTGTAGGGCGGGTCGGTGTTGACCAGGTGGATCGCCGCCCCCTCGAGCAACCGATCCACGTCGGCCGCGCTCGCGCTGTCGCCGCACAGCAGCCGGTGGTTTCCGAGCACCCACAGATCCCCCGGTTGCGTCACCGCCGCGTCCGGCGGCTCGGGAACATCGTCCGGGTCTGTCAGCCCGTCGTTGACGCCCGGGTCCAGCAGCTTGGCCAGTTCGTCGTCATCGAAGCCGAGCGCGGACAGGTCAACGTCCAGCCCCTGGAGTTCCGCCAGTTCGCCCGGCAGCAACTCGAAGTCCCACGTCGCGATGTCGCCCGTTCGGTTGTCGGCGATCCGATAAGCCTTCGCCTGCTCGGGCGTCAGATCCTTGGCCACATGGACGGGTACCTTCGTGAGCCCCAGCCGCTCGGCAGCCTTGAGCCGGGTGTGGCCCACGACGACGACGCCGGCCTGGTCAACCACGATCGGCTGGCGAAACCCAAATTCCTTCAGCGACCGCGCCACCGCCTCAACGGCGGCGTCGTTCTGCCGCGGATTACGGTCGTACGGCTTGATCGCGGCCAGCGGCCGCATTTCGATCTTCATGGGGTGAACTCCGTTTCCGCCCTCGGGGGCGACATCGCCTTGCAAGCCGGCGAGTACGCCCCGTGATCCCACAACGCGGCTCGATTTCTGGGGCTTGTGCCCCACCTACCATGACGAACCATCGCGATGGTTCCTATTGCAGGCCCACGTGCGCACGGCGCCTGATACAGTAAAGGCACTGCGCACCGTCCCCCCTCACGCGCCCGCGTACCTTTGGAATCTGCGCCATGGTTCGTCATGGTTGAGTCGTAAGTCGTTGTGCCACAACGGGCCGCGACCAGCGCACAGCGGAATTCTCCGCGCTGGTAACGTGCTGGTTCGCAATGGTATGGGGGGGTACGGCAGGTCATTGGAGCGCAATGCCCTCATAAAAGCTCCCCTCGGTTCCCTGTCGCCGAGCGAGGCCAGGGACCGCTGCATTCAGATCGCGCCCGAAACGTTGCTTGTTTGAGGGACGCCCACGCCCGTTCTCAGTGCACCACTCACGCCACCGAGAGTACAAGCCATCGACCGGGACGCGCAAGCCGGCCCCGACCCGGCACCGCTCCCGTACGAACACGCTGACCGGACTGGAGAGATCCTCCAGATCCCGAATGACCTCTGCTACGCTGGAAGGTTGCTGGAAGCGGCCACGCTGGCGGAGACGCTGCAGACCCTCAATCGCCCAGTTCAGAATCGCTGGAGCCTCGCCGTACAAGCGTTCCGACAGATTCGCATCCTCACGACCGTAGAATGATTCGGTGAGTTGCAGAAGCATGAAACGCCCTGCCAACGCGCCTGATGCGTCGCTCAGCCTGGGAAGCTCGTTGGTCAGAAACATGAACCGCGTCGGGAGTCGCATCGTGACAGGTGAGAGGAACTTTCGATTGACTGTCATCGTGTCCTCCCCTGAGATGCACAAAAGACGTTCGATAACCGTTTGAATATTCTTTCCGGTGAAACGCGCATCACTGACGATCGCCACGGACTTTCCAATGAGTTGCTGCAGTCCAAACTCTCCTTCGAAACTGGACGTTGCGGGTCCACATACGTTGCCCGGTCCCACGAGGTGGCTGAGCACTCGGCCGATGGTTCCCTTGCCACACCGGCGCGGCCCCACAATCAAAAGCATTTTTTGCAGCGACGTGTCGCCAGTCAGGCAATAACCGAACCACTCCTGAAGAAGATCCGACGCCTCGAAGTCGTCCTTGAAGACCTGCCTCAAGAAGTTGTCCCATAGCTGCGCCGGCGGCGCCGAGGGATCATGGTCGTACGCCAGCGCACTGATGTTGAAGAGCAGCGGCGTCGGCTGGACGTGTGTCAGCGTAGGCAAATGAAGCAACATGTTCTTGCAGGGTATGATGTCCATCGGGAGGTAAGGCGTTGCAACGTCGCCAATCCATACCGGCGGGGTCATAGCGACAGGAAGATAGACATGACTCTTGATAGAATCCAAGGCCTCGTTCACATGCCTTGGGTTGGCGGGGAACTCATCGTCTGAACCGACCAGTAGCGCGTCATGCAGCCAAGGAAAGAGCTGATGTCTGATCTTGGCATCCTCGATCTCGACGTAGCGATTCTCTCGCCACTCCATGAGCAGACCGCCGTAGTGTCGGAGCGTAATGCCGTCGGGACGGCGATAGAATGCGTCGACAAACGCCTTGGCTGTGGGCAGAGTGCGGGCCTTACACAGCATCAACCGCCCGGTTTCTTGGTCGATCGTGCCCGGCTCGGGTTCGTCCGCGTCCCGCGATCTGTCGCGCGAACGACGGCCATTGCGAGCGGCGTCGTACTGCTCCGTGACGGTGTCGAGCGCCTTCCCGATCGTCATTTCGCCGTAAGTGTGTTCCCCGTGTCGCTCATCCCATTTTTCACGATAGAGTCCCGACCGGCGGAAGATGCGGTCAAGCTGGCTGGGGTTCTTCGTATAGAAGGCCAGCCGCGACACGAGCGACAGGTCCGCCTCACTCTGAGAGCCGAAGCTGTCCTGCCAGCGTCCCTGCATCAAGGCTTGGAACTTGTCGCCAGACTTGCTCTCGGACGCCTTCTTGATGATCTCATCGTCGGAGAGGGAAACGCCGCTGGATGCCCCGCGATGGCGGCGACGCGCATCCACGTTGTCGCCCCCGAACAGTTCGTCATAGAGCGCCAGCAACTCAGCCTGCCGCGCGTTCACGTCGCACGATACGGTTATAAGGCTCGCTCCCGTGACCGTGAAGAACCGTTTGCTGTCGTAGATTTCAACTTCACCATCGTGCCAGCCGCGTCTGCATTTGGGACCGGGTTTGCTCGCCTCGAGGAACACCTTCACGCCCAGGCCCGATGGACTCAACTCGGTGTAGCTGTTGAGCCGCGTAACGATGTCGAGCGCCCAGGGCTTCAGTTCGTGCTGTGCGTCGCACGCATCGTCCAGGTCCACGCCGCAATAGGGATCGTCCGTGCTGAATACGAATCCCAGTCCCGCCACCTTATCCGTCGCCGCACAGCGCTTCATCGCCAGATCAAACGTCGCCCAGTGCTTTGGATTGGTAACCGATGCAGGCCTTCCGTTGCGCGCGTTGACTGGCTCTTTGGTGAGTGTGCCCTGTCGTTCGACGTGCGCCCAGCAAACCCATTGTGGTAGCGCACGAAGCACCGCAGGTGTGTTCGCAAGAACCCGTTCGGCCTTGAATCGGATCGGGGACTCAGCCATCGGTCTATCGCCCGCCCGGGCGCAGAAGGCCGCGCGCCGCGTCCGTCGGTGAAACGATGTGTCGCGGTGCGGCGTCGCCCTCGAGCGGCCGGCTGGCCGCGACAACCGGAGTGACTACGGCGCCAACCCAGTCGGGCATCACAGCCCCTCCGCACGAAGTTCACGATCGAGTTCTTCGTCGCCCCCGCCACGGTGGTGCCGGTCCCGGCGAGCGGCGCGCCGTGGGGCGCGAGAATCCCGCCGAGCTCGCGCCCGTGCGTCGTCGGCCGCCGCGTCGCAGAGATCGAAGTACCTCGCGTCCGCGTCGGCGAGGCACTGTCCGAATTCCGCCAGCCAGCCAGCCGTGGTGTAGATCATGCCGCCGATACGGACATGTCGGAGCCGGACCCGGTCCCCGCCACGACTCAGCACGCCACGACGGCACCATCGCCAGACGCAGTTGGTCGACGGACGGCCGGGCGCGATCTTCGCGACCTCTGTCAGCGACAGGTATTGTCCCTCTGCGGATTGCGCGGGCGTGCCGCCATCCGCAATCGTTGTCTTTGTTGCCTTCATGCAAGCCGTATACGGGGAGATTCACGCAGGTAACTCGGTAACAGTTGTTACCGGGCGGTGCGACGGTCCTAACCCATTAGCCCTCAGTGGGTTGTCCCGTGCGATGCGGACGAAAAAAAAACCGAGTTACATGATTCGGTAACTCGGACAACCGCGCTCGCATACGCTTGGGGCACAGGACTTGGATGCGGGGGTTCCCGGGGTTAGCCATGGGTTAGCCAGGCCCCACCCGATGCTAACGCTAACCGATCTTCCGCATGATCTCGATCACCCTTGCCTCGTCCCGTTCCGCGTAGACGGCGTCGGTGATCTGGGCGCTGGCGTGGCCGAGCGCCAGTTGTGCGGCCTCAAGACCGAACTCTCTGCGGAGGTTGGTTGCGGCGTTGTGGCGCAGTTGATGCGGATGCCAGCGGTGCGACTTGCGCCACGCGGCAAGATCCTCGAGCAGGCCCTTCGCCTTCAGCCGATCCATCCATCGCTGAGTTGTTTCCTCCGCGTGTCGGGCCAGATGGCCCGTTGGCGGGAATGCCCGATCGCAGGCATAGCGGATCGACTTGTAGTAGGCGGGCGTACTGTAGCGGTCACCTGGCTGTCGTGCCGGCACGGCTCGGCGATTGGTTCCCGGTCGGTTGCCGCACGACAGAGGCGTCGCTCTCGCCTGATGAACCGTCGTTCGGCGTTCTGCCTCCGATTGCGCCGGACTGAAAATGTACGCCGTGGTCGGGCGGTTGCTCAGAAACGACCGCAGAATGACCTGTGCCTTCGGACCCATGAAGATGACACGCGCCTTCTCCCGGTAGGCATTCTTGTGCTCCTCCGGCCGGTAGGTCCAGACTCCAGTGGCTTCGTCCATCGTGATGTCCACGGGACGCAGTCCAAGCAGCTCGCCGGGGCGGGCGCCCGTCAACAGTTGAAGCTCGACGACGGCCCGAACGTGCCGGTTCAGATGCGGCAGCGTGGCTTCGAGGAGGTATTGAGGCACCGGTCCAACGCGTGGGTTCTCCCTGGCCTCCGACCGCCCGCGCCGGAGCGGTTCCATCGCACAGAGCGCCTGGTGCGTCGTGCTCGGAATCAACTCGCGTGCGACCGCCCACTTGAACATGTGCCGGATGCACTGGATTTGGGAGTTGATGTACTTCCGGGACCAAGGCGGGCGGGGCGGATCGGCTTGTGCGTCGCCACGGATCATCGCCTCCCGCAGCAGCCGCAGGGACTTCGGCCCGAACTGGCTGGCAGGCGTTTCGCCATAGAGCGACCGCAACAGCCGCAGCGCACTCTTGACGGCGCCGGCCCGCGTCTCGTGATAGTAGCTCGACGCCCATCGCCAGTAGTCGCGGATGATCCGTTTGACCTGGACGTCGTCGGCGTCCGACGGCAGGGGGGCACACGTCGCGGGATCGGGCCAGCGGCGCCCGTTGGCCTCCCATTCCGCAATCACGCGGTGGTAGGCCTCGCGGCTTTCGGGCGTACCGTGGTCGCCAAGCCAGTAGTCCTTCCGGCGCTTTGTGGCGGCGTCGGTCAACGTCACGAGAGCCTGGGTGTAGCCGTTGCGTTTCCGATAGGCGGGAGTCTTGGGCATAGCGCGGTTCCTGTTACGCGAGCGCGGTGTAAAACCGCGCGATTTCGCGTCTCAGGCCGCGCTGCCGACCGTCGGCAGGTCACCCTAAATCTAGGGGGCGGCGTGGTTTACGTGGATTGGAGACGAAGGGATTCGAACCCTCGACCTTCGCATTGCGAACGCGACGCTCTCCCAGCTGAGCTACG
>CAZYLK010000115.1:13731-19397 GCA_964648365.1 uncultured Phycisphaeraceae bacterium | reverse complement strand
CCCGTCGGGACGCGCAGCACGGTGTAGAAGACGTCGAACCCAATGTAGAAGAGCAGCACCCAGAACCCCGCGACCTCGAACGTCTTCATCGAAAGCTGAAAACCGCCGATCAGCCCCCATCGCCACCAGAAGACCATGTGGACCTTGTGGCGGGGAAAGAAGATCAGGTACATGCCGGCCAAACCCATGACCGCCCCGGAGGCGCCGAGCATGGCCATCATCGGTTCATCGCGGCTGGCCTCCATCTGGGCGGCCGCGGCGGCGATTCCCAGCAATGGGTAAAGCACGAGCGTCCAGACGTTTCCGATCAGCGCGTTCACCCGACTGCCGAGCACGAGCAGAAACAGCATGTTGCCCGCGAGGTGGATCAGGTCGGCATGCAGAAACGTATGCGTCAGAAGCTGATACCAGTGAAACTCGCCCGTCGGGAAGTCCGCCAGCATCGACGCGACGAGTTCCTTGATCTCCTCTTCCGTCAGCTCCTCGTCGTAATACTCACCCTCAGTGACGTACTCTTCCAGATCGGCCGCCAAGGCATCCCGGCCCTTTCCGCCCGACCAGAGCATGAGGTCTGACGCCGCGCCGTCGTCGCCCAGCCACATCGCCATCACGATGATGCTGATAAGGCATGTGGCGATCGCAAGCCCGCGCACGGCGAACGGCTTGCGCGTGCCGAACGCCTCTGACGCAACCGGATACAGCCCGCACCAGATCAGCCAGCTCAGCCAGGTCAGTACGGACTCGGTTCTGATGTAGGCGTCGTCGAGGTTGGTCGTCTCAGACGTCATCAGGCTCCGCCCGGTCCGCAGGTCGATGCCGCAATCGACGCAGATCACCGCGCGGCCCGGCAGCATCCGATGACAGGACGGGCATGCCCGCGGCGGAACTTCCGACTCCTGCGGTTTCGGCTGCGAGACCTGCGTCGCGGCCGGGATGGTCATCGGTGCCAGGCGGAAGCCGCCGTCGTCGTCGTCGATTTGTGTTGATTCGTCGAGCGTGGCGGGCGATTCATCGGCCGTGTCGCTCGTTATCGCTGCGTCTTTCTCCACGTGGCGGGGCCTGCGGGGATCGGGCACGCGGAACGCCCGCTGGCATTTGGGGCAGCGCGCCTTGCGGCCGGCGCTTTCAACCGGCAGGGCGATCTTCGCGCCGCACTTGCAGCGGACCTTGATGCGAGCGGGTCGATCTTCCCCCATGCGCGGTGCTCCGTACGGGCCGGTGGTAAGACTCGTCGTTGCGGTCTGCTGCGTCCTCTACGGTATCGGCCGCGTCGGGTCAATGTCCGGCGATCCTTTCGCGCCGGCTCGGCGCGGGTCCACGGTGTTGATACGGCCTGCGTCCGTCGAACCGCACCTCACGAAGTGCACTGCGGTCGCGCGTCGGCCGGGCGCGTCCGGAAATGGCGGCAGCCGCGGTCGGTCTGCGCGGGCTGCGTCTGGAATAGGGGGTGAATTGTTCATTTTGGGTTTTGGGCCTTAGACACACCAACGGTCCCGCGCCTAC
The DNA here is from genome assembly GCA_964648365.1 of uncultured Phycisphaeraceae bacterium. Lineage (GTDB taxonomy): Bacteria > Planctomycetota > Phycisphaerae > UBA1845 > UBA1845 > SURF-32. The sequence continues at coordinate 17,894 of CAZYLK010000115.1, read as the reverse complement.
AATGCAGCGACCGGTCGAGATGAAGGCCGGGACGGCCCAACCGCGCATCGGAGAGGACGCGAGCATGACACAGGTCATCAACATCGGCGCCTTGCGGCAGCATCAGTTGGTAGTCCTTCGCCGCCTGCGCGGCGGACCGCTGACAGAGTTCGAACTGGTCAAGGAAGTGGCCGAGCATTCCGGCTACACGCACGACCAGGCGGCCGAGATGATGGCGGACTGGCTGGCGGAACTGCGCGACGCGGGCCTGGTATGGGCCGGCGTGCTGATGAACGCGACGGGGCAGCAGATCATGGCAGCGGCACTGACGGGTCAGGGGCGGGAACTGATCGGGTGAGCTTGACTTTTCGGCGCCAAGACCCGATACTGTAGATGGAGACTCGGCCAAGGGGAGACCTTCGGGTGGCCCCAACAGCGTTGTCTCCTTTTTTTATGCGCGGCCGGGTCCGTAGGGGTTCGGTACGAAGCAGATGCCCCACGTCTCGAACACTTTGCCGTCCCGATAACCCTGGCCGCGATATTGCAGCCGTCTGAGCCAATCCAGGAACTCGTCGCGGATATCGCCTCGGACCGGCTCGTCCATGCCTTGCTCGGGCAGTCGAAAACACCAGTTGACGCAGTAGATGCAGAGGTCCGCGACTTGGACCGGGTACGCCATGTCGGATGCCACGAAGAACGGCGTCGGAACGATCCACTGTGTCCTGTAGCGTCCGGTGCTTGTCCTTGTGAAGTACGCTTCCATTTGGTGAACAAACGTCCGATCGCGGTGCTTGTCGGTTCCGTCCATCACAAGCACGCCGCTCTGACGTTGTTCTTCCAGAAAGTAGAAATACCGCTCAAGCAGGAAGACCTGGTCCTTGCGCAGCAGATCCTGCATGGGTCCGCCGGGCCGACGAACACCGCGCGGGATGACGCTGGCAAACAGTACGGCGCCGTGCTCCTGAAGAAGTTGGAACGTCCCCCGGGCCATCTCGATGCACGCCTGCCCGTAGGCACTGAACTCGATTCGCGTCGGTTGCGCCTGCTGCAACCCTTTGGCCAGAAACGCTCGGGCATGTTTGCGCCGCTCGGCATCCGCCAGGGTGGGGCGCTGGTTGGCGAAACGTACGCGCTTGCGGTCCAGCAGCGAGCTTCCCTTGATTTCCTTCCGCATCTCGCGAAGCGAGCATCCGTATGCGGCGTTCTCCAGTTGTGACATGGCGCGGGTAAAGGGCCACAGGTTCCGGTCGCGCAGGGCGATGCCACCCCGCACTTCGTACGGCATCTGCCGGTGATCGTGACCGCTTTCGTCCAGAAACAACAACCAGGCCATGGGTTTGCGGTTCCTCTCGGTTTGCCTCCGCCGACGCGAGTTCCTGACGTCCGCCTCACCCCAGCGCCTGCTCCACGTCCTCAATCAGGTCGTCCGCGTCCTCGATTCCCACCGACAGCCGCACCAAGCCGTCCGTCACCCCGCGGGCTTCGCGGATGTCCTTCGGAATCGAAGCGTGCGTCATCGTCGCCGGGTGACAGCACAGCGACTCGACGCCGCCGAGCGACTCGGCGAGCGAGAACACACGCAGCTTCGAGCAGAACTTGTGCGCGGCCTCCCCCGTGGGCAGGACGATGGTCACCATGCCGCCGCCCGAGCACATCTGGCGCTTCGCCAGGGCAGAGTCGGGGTGGCTGTCCAGGAAGGGGTAGTACAGCTTCGCGAGCTTCTTGTGGCCGTTGAAGTGTGCGGCCAGCTTCGCGGCGTTGGCGCTGTGACGTTCCATGCGCAGCGCGAGCGTCTTGATGCCGCGGTGGGCGAGGTAGCAATCGAATGGGCCGGGCACGCCGCCGAGCGAGTTCTGCAGAAACCTGATCTGCTCCATCAGCGCCGCGTCGCGTACGATGATGGCGCCGCCGATCACGTCGCTGTGGCCGCCGATGTACTTGGTCGTGCTGTGGACGGCGTAGTCGGCGCCCAGGGCCAGCGGCTGCTGCAACACCGGCGTGGCGAACGTGTTGTCCACCGCCAGCTTAGCGCCGCCTGCGTGAGCCACGTCGGCGATCGCCCTGATGTCCAGCACGCGCAGCAGCGGGTTGGTCGGCGTTTCCAGCCAGACGAGCTTGACCCGATCGCTCATCAGCTTGCCGAACGCCGCGGGTGATGCGTCGTCCGTGAACACCGGCTCCAGCCCCCATCCCTCGAAGACGCGTTTCATGATGCGAAACGTGCCGCCGTAGACGTCGGCATAGGCCAGCACTTTGTCGCCGGGTTTGAGCATGGCCAGCAGCACCGTGGTGGCCGCGCATCCGGACGCGAACGCCGCCCCGGCCGTACCGCCTTCCAGCGACGCCAGCACCGATTCGAGGTTATCGCGGGTCGGATTCCGCGTGCGCGAGTATTCGAACCCCTTGTGGACGGCCGGCGCCGCCTGCGTGTACGTGCTGGTCACGTGGATGGGCGGCGTGGTGGCGCCGGTGGTCGGGTCCGGGGCCTGGCCCACGTGGATGGCACGGGTCGAGAACTTCATCTTGCTGTGATCGTTCATGGTCATGGTATCCCTGGCTGGCGGAGCGGACATGCGCCGCGGCCGTGTGCGTTCGCATTTGAATGCAACGATTGCCGTTGTACAAATCGGCTCCGGCGGCCGTGCGGACTTGGGGTCAAATCGCCGGCGCGGTCTGACGTTCGGGCGTGGGCTGGGATCGCCGGCGCCGTCTGACCTTCCGTCGCGGCCAGACCCGGGACCGCCACGCTCCGACTTGGCAGTGGTGGGGCGCCGCGTCCGGCATCGTCAGGCCCCGGCACGCCGGGATCGACCGGCTCCAGTGTGGCAGCGTGCGCGGACCCCGCCCGACCGGGCGCGTGACGCAGCAGGCGGGCCGGCGGCTCTCGTGGCACGGCCCCGCCACGGGCGGGTTTTCGACTTTCAGGCCGTGATTCGAACGGTAGCCCGGCGTCTGCGGACTTTGGACGTCGCTTGTATTCGCGTCCGCGATGCCGCTACCGAATCACGGGCAGGATGCCCGTGCCACGCGCGCCGGCCGTACGATCTCTGCTCCGCCGATCGCGTCATGCACCCCGCCCTACACGCCCGACCCGCCGATCGTGTCACGCACCCCGCCCGACCCGCCGACCCGCCGGCCGGCCATCCCGGTTGTCAGTGCCGCCACACACCCGTACCATCGCGCCCGAGCGCGGGCCTGCGCTGGCCCGGCTCCAGCCCGGCAAGCCTGGCGGCGGCCGCGCCCGTTCTGACAGCGTCGCCCGGAGCGTCCGCGACGCGCGTGTCATGTGAAGTTGTGATCCGGGGAATCTGCGATGTTTCGAGTGATACTTGCGTTTTCCGTCTGTCTGCTGGCCGGTTGCGCCACGACGCGCTCGCGGCCGGCGTCCGACTGCCAGAGCGGCTGCACCTCGGCGTGCGGGGCCGGGCAGGCCCCGAGCCACGACGGTGCGGCGGCCGGCGCGTCCGTTCGCGAGCCGTGCGCGCCCGGCTGCGTCTGCACGGCCGCCGCGGGCTCGGATTGCTGCGGCTCCGGCCCCGTCTCGCTGCGGACGCCCGCCCCGCAGGCGCCGCGATTCATCCTGGCATCGGCTCAGGCTGCGCCGTCCGCACCGGCCGCGAAGCCGCAACACAATCAGGAAAAAGGAGACACGCACATGAACCTGGGTAACTTCTCGGTGAGTCTGGCGGTCAAAGATCTGGCCGCGTCGCAGGCATTCTACGAAAAACTCGGCTTCAAAAAGTTCGGCGGCGACGGCAAGAACTGGCTGATCCTGCAAAGCGACACTGCCACCATCGGCCTCTTCCAGGGCATGTTTGAAAAAAACACCCTGACCTTCAACCCCGGCTGGGACCGCAGCGCCAACACGCTGCCCGACTTCACCGACGTCCGCGACATCCAGAAACAACTCAAAAGCCGCGGCCTGGAACTGACCATGACCGCCGACGAATCCGGCGACGGGCCGGCATTTATCGCGCTGGTGGACCCGGACGGGAACCCGGTGCTGATCGATCAGCATGTGGGGCGGGGGGGGAAGTAGCGTATCACGGGTGCTCGAGTGTCGGAACGTCGAATGTCGAATGACGAATGTCGAAAGGCGCGTGTCGAATGTCGAAAGGCGCGTGTCGAATGTCGAATGTCGAAAGGCGCGTGTCGAATGTCGAATGTCGAAAGGCGCGTGTCGA
>CAZYLK010000115.1:0-13631 GCA_964648365.1 uncultured Phycisphaeraceae bacterium | reverse complement strand
TGTCGAATGTCGAAAGGCGCGTGTCGAATGTCGAATGTCGAAAGGCGCGTGTCGAATGTCGAATGTCGAGAGGGGCGCGTCGGCGGCGCTTCACTATCGAACGGCGGTCAATCGGCGCTCCTTCGGTGAGTCGTTGACCGACGCTAACTGTGACACGCTTGGCCTTCCGGCCTGCAGGGCCGATTCTATCAGCCCAGGCCGAAGGCCTGGGCGAGCGGCTACGCAGGCGGCCCGGCCCTGTAGGGGCCGCTCACTTCGATGAACCGGGAATCTGAACAGCGCGAGACCTTTCCCGACATCCTCAGGGCGCTCGACCCGGCCGTCGCACAGGACGTCATGTGTCTCGTTATTCTCGCCTACCTGGAACTGGTCCGGCACGATCCGAGCATGTTCGAATGTATCGGCGGATACTATGTGTTCAATGGTGACGCTTTCCAACTTGCCCGCGAGCACATCGGCAGCGCCGTTCTCGAAGACGCCATCAATGGTGCGGCTCAGGTGGACGACGCGCGGACGATATTCGGCAACGACCCGGCAGCGGTCGAGCGGGCGATCAACGACGTGCAACGCATCGTGCGCTGCCTGATGGAAGCGCGGTACCGCCCGGGCTGCTCCGGGCGGCCGCCGACGAGCGATGACGCGGAGCGCGGGAAATTGGCGAGCGCGCCAGCGACCGAACGCGTCGCGCTGGTCGTCGACCCCGAATTCGGAGACCGGGCTACGGAACTCTGCCGCCGCATGCGCGTCTGGCTCGTCCAGTCACCGGTCAACACTCCCGTGGCGCAGCGCGAGTGGGATACTAGCAAGACGCACTCCCCGTATTCCGGCATTACAACATTCACGCCCGTTGCGGACGACACTCCCGCCGCCCGCGTGCTCCGCATCCTGTACGCCGTTAACGAACATCATAATGAGTACAGTTGTCAGACGCCGTGGAGGGTGCTCGAGGTCTACGGCGCATCGCCGACAGAACCGGTCCGGGCCGCGCTGCAGAAGTTGGGCGTGACGCGGTTCGAGCCATTCGAGGGGGGCTTCACCGCCATCCGCCCTTAACGGCCGTTTGCCGCCTGCTTTAGTAGCTGGCAGGTCGCGCCCTGCTAGCGAGCGCCACACTGAGAAAGTGCGCCGCCGCGCCTCTTCCCTTACTCCCTTACTCCCTCACTCCCTTACTCCCTCGCTCCCTTACTTCCCCCCCCCGGCCGCGTCAGTTGCTTCCACCCGGAACCTTCGCCTTCAGCTCATCGAACCAGTTCAGCACCACGCAGACCTGTTCGCCTTGAAACTGGCGCGGCAGGCCTCGGCTGGAGAGGAATCGCGTGCCGGAAGGATCCATCGTGGGTTGGAAGCCGATGTCCGGCGGCAGGGTGAACAGAACCTCCGGCGGACCGACCTCCACTCCGTCTGGCTCGGCTCGGAACGGCACTCGCAGGAAGCGTAGATTGTCGTAATCGGCGCAGTAGATCGCCGAGCTGTCAGGCGCCCAGCAATGGTAGGTGTCGCCGGCAAAGACCTGCCACCGGCCCTCGCCGGATGGGAAGGGGCGGACATAGACCGCGAACTGGCCGGTCTCATTGGAGGCGTAACTGAGCCACCGGCCGTCCGGAGAAACCTGGGGCACGATCTCGTCAAACTGCGTCGCGACGAGCTTCTGTCGCGATTCGCTGTGGAAGGGCTGAAGCAGGATGTCTCCGCCCTCTTCGAAGACCGTAACGGGTTGGCCGTCCACCATCGCGATGCGGCGGCCGCCGCGCGCGCTGCGTTCGGCGATCTTCTCCGGCAGGCCGGAGCCGTCCGCGTTGATGAGGTATCCCGCCGTCGGTCCGTCGGCATCCGACACGTAGGCGATTCTCTTGCCGTCAGGCATCCACCGCGCATCGCTGCAATTGCCGCGGAACGTGATGCGCGTGTTGGTGCGGCGGACGAGGTCGTACACGAAGATGGCGTCTGATGCGCCGAAGACGCTGGTGGCGATTCGCGTGCCGTCGGGCGATACCGTCGAATGAAAGTAGCGCATGGCCGGGGCGCCGACGGGTTCTACATGTCCGGTCATGTCGATCCAGACCAGTTCGTTGCGTTCTTCATCGCTGCCGCCGGGTGTGTACACCAGCGTGCCCGCGTCGCGGGCGAAGGCGAACTTGGCCGCGCCGCTGCCGGGAGACCACATGACGCCGCTTACCACCGTCACCGGCGAGCCGGTGACCTCGCCTGATTCCACGTCGAACGGGACGGCCATGATCGACGCGTTGCGGACGTAGACGATGTGGCCGGTGCGCGCGTATCGGGCGAACGAGCCGCCGCGAATGATGGTTTTCCATGTGCCCGTGTCGAGATCCAGCAGGGCGATCTCGGCATCGTCGAACGTCAGGGTGTCGAACTTCTTGATGGTGATCAGGGCGCGCCGGCCGTCGGGCAGCACATCAGGCCAGCGGTGCGAGACCTCGTTGCGGGCGGCATCCGGCACCGTCAGCTCGCGCGGCTCGCCTCCGCTGGCGGGAACGAGAAACAGCCCCGAGTTGGGAGCGCGGGCGAACAGGATTCCCCGCGGGCTCCAGGCGCATCCCTTGCTCGCGATGTTGCGCCGCTCCTCGTAAAGGAAGACGTGTTGACCTCCGCCGGCGGGACGGACGAACAGCGCCCCGCTGTCGGAGAAGACGAGCTTCCCGTCCGGTGCGAAGAATATGTCCGACGCGAATCGCGGAAAGATGTCGAAGCTGAAGTCGTCTAAACGGCGCACGGCCATGCAGCCGCCGCCCTCGACCGTGACCGGATAGACGATCTGCCTGCCATCGGCGGAAATGGCCATCGCGGGAACGTCGGTGGTTGCGGTCAGCGGAGCGTCGGCGTCATCGGCGCGAAGGCGGACGATGGCTCCAGGCGCCGCCGTCGTCGGTTCAATGCCCTTCGATGAGCGCCAGGCGCCGACGGCCGCGACGGCAAGTGCGGCGGCCGCGAGTATCCACGGAAGCAGTCGGGCCAGCGGGTTGCCCGCGCGGCCCGATCCGGCGTCACCGGCCGCGGCCTCCCACTCGCGGGCGTTCAGCGATCGCTCGAGGGTAAGGCGGGCGTCTCCGATGTCGTGCAGGCGTTGCCGTCGCTCCTTGGTGGTGGCGCGTATGAGCAGTTCGCGGATGCGCGCGGGCGTGTTCTCCGGAAGGCGCGACCAGTCCGGCTCCAGGTGCAGCACAGCACCCAGCGACGCCGTGACGTTCTCGCCGGGAAAGGCCTGTTCGCCGGTCAGCATCTCGTAGAGCACGCAGCCGAAGGCGAAGATGTCGCTGCGTTTGTCCACGGCCTTGCCCAGCGCCTGCTCCGGACTCATGTAGCCCGGGCTGCCCAGGATGACGCCGGGGATGGTGGGCGACAGATTTCGCCCCCGTGAGTCGGGCGTCGAGGAGTTCGGCATGTCGGGGGATGCGACGTAGGGCGGGTCTTCCGGCCGCGCCAGGCCGAAGTCGAGCACTTTGACCACGCCGTCGGTGGTGATCATCACGTTGCCGGGCTTCAGATCGCGGTGGATGATCCCCTTGTCGTGGGCGGCTTCCAGGGCCTCGGCGATCCGCTGTGCGATGGACAGCGCCTGATCGATCGGAAAGCCGCCGCGCGACATGCGCCGGCGCAGCGTCTCGCCGTCGATGAACTCCAGAATCAGATATCGCTGCCCGCCGACCTCCTCAAGCCCGTAGATTGCGCCGATTCCGGGATGGTTGAGCGACGCCAGCATTCGGGCCTCGCGCTCGAAGCGCGCCAGGGCGTCCGGATCCTGCGCCGTGGCCTCCGGCAGCGCCTTGATCGCGACGAGGCGATCCAGGCGGCTGTCACGGGCGAGGAAGACCTGACCCATGCCCCCCCGGCCGAGTTCGCGCTGAATCTTGAAGGGTCCGATGGACGTCGGCTGCATTAGGGGCCAGTGTAGCAGTAGTCGGAAAAAGGTGTCAGGATGATTTTTGGGGGCTGCTTTCCGCCGTTTAGCCGTGTCAGCGTAGGCGCGTGAGTCTCAGATGTATGTGGTTAACGCCAAAAATCATCCTGACACCTTTTTCCTAGCGGGTTTCAACCGGAACCTTGGCGCGAAGCTCGTCAAACCAGTTCAGCACCACGCGCACCTGGGAGACCTCGTACTTCGGCGGCAGTTCGCGGATCCCGAGGAACCGTCCGTCCCTGGGAGAGACTTCGACGCCGCCCACGACGCTGGCGGGCCAGGTGAACATGGGCTCCGGGGTTCCCACCTCCTCCGCCTGGCTGATCTTCACCGACGCACGCAGGAGCATGTTGTCCGAGTCGCGGAGGTAGAACACCGCATCACCGGCCGGCGCCCAGCAATGGACCCGGCCGCCGCCGACCGAGACCTGCCTGCGCGTGCTGCCGGTGGGGAACGCCCGGATGAAGACTTCGTACTGGCCGCTCTCGTTCGAGGCGTAGCTCACCCAGCGGCCGTCGGGCGAAACGCGCGGCAGCGTTTCATCGAACTGCGACGACACGAGTGCCCGACGCGGGCCACCGTCAAAGGGTTGGAGCCAGATGTCGCCTGCGTCGGCGAGAACGAGGGCAGGCCGGCCGTCGAGCATGACCAGACTCGTATTCTCGTTGACGCCACGGTTGCCCACTCTTTCGGGCTGGCCCGAGCCGTCCGCGTCGGCGACATAAGACGACATCGCGCCGTCGGCGTCCGACGCGTAGGCGAGCTTCGATCCGTCGGGGAACCAGGAGGCGCCGCCGCAGTTGCCACGATACGTCATGCGCGTGCTGGTGCGCCGCGCCAGGTCGTACACAAAGATCGCATCCGATGCGCCGAAGACGCTGGCCGCGACGCGGCCTCCATCGGGCGAGAACACCGCGCTGCGGTAATACATGACTGGCGCATCGACCGGTTCCATCGTTCCCTTCTGATCCACCCAGACAAGCTCGCGCTGGGGCTGATCCGGCCCGCCCGGAATGTAGAACAGCGATCCGGCCTCCCTGGCCACGGCGAATTGCGCTGCGCCGCTGCCTGGGCAGGTCATCACGCCGGACAGCACGGCCGCCGGCGTCCCGGTCACCCGTCCCGTCGCCGCGTCAAAGCCGACAGCCATGATCGAGCCATTGCGGGCATAGACGATATGTCCGGTGGGAACGTAGCGGGCGTACGAGCCGCCGCGGATGATGGTTTTCCAGGTACGGCTTTCCATATCCAGCAGCGCGATCTCGGCGTCGTCGAAGGTGAGGATGCCCGACGTCTTCACGGTCATCAGTGCGTGTCGTCCGTCGGGCAGGAAGTCCGGCCAGCGGTGCGATATCTCGTCGCGGGCGGCGTCGGGCGTCGTAAGCGTCTCCGCTTCCCCGCCCCGTTCCGAGATGCGCAGCAGCCCGGCGTTGGGCGCCGGGCAGAAGATGATCCCCGAGTCGCTCCAGGCGCCGCCCTTGCTCGCGACGTAGCTCGGGCCTCGATAGAGCGCCGTCGGTTCACCCCCGCCGACGGGCGTGATGAACAGATCGCTCTGGCTGAAACCCGCGACCATCGATCCGTTCGGAGAGAACATCGCGTCCGACGGCAAGAGCCCGGGCGCCATGTCTCGCGATGAAAGCGTGAGCCGCTGAACCCGCGCGTCGTCCATGCGCCGGACGACCACGGACCCTCGCGGGCCGTCCTTCTCGCTGACGTAGGCGAGCTTGCTCCCGTCGGCGGTGACGGCCAGCAACCCTGTGTCGAACACGTTCGTCAGAGGCGCTTCGGGCAGATCGGCCCGCAGCCGGACGGGCGTCCGCGTCGAAGCAAGGCGCCGTGTATCGGAACTGGCCCCGGAACTGAGCAAAACGACGGCGGCCAGACCCAGGGACGCAAAGGCGAACAGCCAGGACACCGACGCAGCGATGGACTTGCGGCGTCTCCCCATCCCTGGGGCGTTTTGCGAAACCCACTCGCGGCCGCGGATGGCGCTTTCGAGTTCCAGCCGCGCATCGCCAATGTCGTGCAGCCGCTGCTTGCGGTCTTTTTCCAGCAGGCTGGCGAGCAGTTCCCGAATGCGCGTCGGCGTCGCGGAGGGAAGCCGCGACCAGTCCGGTTCGACGTGGGTGATGGCCGCCAGCAAAGCCGCAGCGCTGTCGCCCGAGAAGACCTGAACGCCCGTCAGCATTTCGTAGAGCACGCAGCCGAATGAAAAAATGTCGCTGCGCTTGTCCACCGCCTTTCCGCTTGCCTGCTCGGGACTCGTGTACGCCGTCGCGCCCGGTATCACGGCCGGAAAGGTTGGGGTCTGGGCGTTTGCCGGCAGGGTGACCGTCATGGCCGGCGAGTCCGGATCGGACCCCGACCCGCTGCCCACTCGCGCGCTGTCCGCATCGGCCGCTCTCGTCAGCCCGAAGTCCAGCACTTTGATGGCGCCCTCGGGCGTCAGCATTACGTTGCCGGGCCTCAGATCCCGGTGAATCAGGCCTTTTTCGTGAGCCGCTTCCAACGCCTCGGCGGTTCGCACGGCGATCCCGAGAGATTCCTCCAGCGGCAATCGCCCGCGCTTCAGCCGGGCGGCCAGCGTCTCACCCTCGACGTATTCCATGACGAGGTAGTGCTTTCCGTCGTGCTCTTGAAGACCGTGGACCGCGGCGATGCCAGGGTGACTCAATGATGCGACCAGCTTCGCCTCGCGCTCGAAACGGGCAAGGCGGTCCGGCTCGTCGGCAAGCGCGTCCGGCAGCGCCTTGATGGCGACGAGCCGGTCGAGCCTCGTGTCGCGGGCAAGGTAAACAACGCCAGTGCCGCCGCGGCCGAGTTCGCGCTCGACTTGAAATGAACCGATCGTCGTCACAGGGGGGAGAGATTACCCGATGCCGGGGGGGTGGGCATAGCGATTCCGGCCGTAACGTGCGGAACGAAGACACCGATTGAAGCCCGGCGCCACATCAGAGCCCCGACATTCATGCGCATTCATGGCGAGAGTTGACCGGCTGAAAGCTGGGGCCAGGTCAGAAGGAGCCGCCGGCGGCTTTACGGTTCTTCCGTCATCACAATGATCACCCGCGTGTTTTCCGGCAGCTTGACGTTCGGATCAACCGGCCGGACAGCACCGTTCTGCACGATGCCCGCCAGCGCACGGGGGCGGCGGGCAAGGCGCGCCAGATAGGCTTCGACGGGTTCGGGTTGAGCATCGCGCCGCAGGTCGGGGGGCGGCAGCGGCGGCTCGGCGGCGATCTGGTCGTCGGCTTCCTGACGCTGCGGGCTGCGGTGGTCCTTCGCGGGTCTAATCATGGCAGCAACCTTCAATAAGCCGTGATGACGAAGATGGGCGCATCCTCGGAATCGAAATACGTCCCGGTAGCATCAACCACACCCTCAACCTCCCGATCGTAGCGCCAGATCACCCAGATGCGCCGGGCTGACGGTGTTTCGGCAAACATCTGACGTGAACCGTCCCTCCGCTCTGCGAGACTGAACACCCGGTCAAACGCGGTCTCCACGTCCTCGCGAGACAGGCTATGGGCGGCGATCTTCTGGAGGTTCCACTCGATCCACCTGAAACGCCGCATCGACCGGGCAACTCCATACTGGAGTATAGTCCAAGCGGGAGGTCACAGGCAGCAACCCCCGATCCCCAACCGCGCCCTTGATGGGACCGCACGCTAACGCGTCGCAGTTCGCATGGTGCGACGCATTCTTTGGGATGCTTGTCTCCGCTCCTCTATGACACCGGTTACAAACCGGTGCCACATCAGACGGCGCCACACCGGACCAAGCCACCGATGCGCAACCAATGCCGGGAGCAAGGTAAACCGCCCCCGTCCGCTCTTCCCTTACTCCCTTACTGCCTGCGGGCGGCAACGCCGCCCGCGCCGCCGCCTCACGCGATGCGGATCCCCTTGTCCAGGTAGACGTCCTGAATCGCGTTGAGCAGCTTCACGCCTTCGTCCATCGGGCGCTGGAAGGCTTTGCGGCCGGAGATGAGGCCCATGCCGCCGGCGCGCTTGTTGATCACGGCCGTGCGGACGGCCTGGGCGAGGTCGTCGCTGCCGCTGGAGGCGCCGCCGGAGTTGATCAGTCCCGCGCGACCCATGTAGCAGCCCGCCAACTGGTAGCGGCACAGGTCGATGGGATGACCGCTGCTGAGGTTCGAGTAGACAAGCTTGCTCGTCTTGCCGTAATTCGCGATGGCGTTGTAACCGCCGTTGTTCTCCGGCTGCTTCTGCTTGATGATGTCCGCCTCGATGGTCACGCCCAGGTGATTCGCCTGGCTGGTGAGATCCGCGGACACGTGATAGTCCACGCCGTCTTTCTTGAACGCGCTGTTACGCAGATAGCACCAGAGCACCGTCACCATGCCCAATTCATGGGCGTGGGCGAACGCTTCCGAGACTTCCTGAATCTGCCGCGTGGACTCGTCCGAGCCGAAGTAGATCGTCGCCCCGACCGCCACCGCGCCCATCTCATACGCCTGCGTCACGCTGGCGAACATCACTTGGTCGAACTTGTTCGGATACGTCAAAAGTTCGTTGTGATTGAGCTTGACCAGGAACGGGATGCGGTGGGCGTATTGCCGCGAGACGGCGCCCAGCACGCCAAGCGTGGAGGCGACCGCGTTGCAGCCGCCTTCGACCGCCAGCTTGCAGATGTTGCCCGGGTCGAAATAGGCGGGGTTGGGTGCGAAGGACGCGCCGGCGCTGTGTTCGATGCCCTGATCGACCGGCAGGATGGAGACGTAGCCCGTTCCGGCGAGCCGTCCGTGGTCGAAGAGGGTCTGGAGATTGCGCATCACGGCCGGGGATCGGTCCGACGGAGCGACGACCCGGTCGACGAAGTCCGGACCCGGCAGGTGCAGCAGAGCCTTGTCGATGGTCTTGCACTTGTGGTCGAGTAGTGCCTTTGCATCATTGCCCAGCAGATCGACGATCGCGCTCATCTCGTTCGCTCCCTTCATGTCACCCGGTACCAGATTCAGACGCCGTCCCGGCGCCGCTCTCGTGGCAGCCAGCATACCACCGCCCGCGATCCGGACCAACGGTGCGGCCGTTCGCGATGCGGTGCATCTTGCCGACACACCCCGTTTTATCGGCATCCCCGCCGCCCCCGGCGACCTGACCCCGCATCGTCTGCGTCAGCCCCATGTCGGCGTAGCGGAGCGTTCGCAGCCGGCACCCCAGGGCCGGTCTTTCCGCTCCAGCGGGTCATTGCGCCAGACTCCCGGCATGAATGCTGCATAAATGCCGGGGCTCTGAGGATCTTCGCCGCAGTCTTCCCGCCGTGCTCCCGTGCCTCCGGCCCGCCGTGCCTCCGTCCCTGTCCGTCCCTTCGTCCCTCCGTGCTTCTGTGCCTCCGTCCCTTCCCCCCGCTTGACACGCGCCCGGCGGCCCTGATAATGCTGATTCGTCGGTGGACGGCCGCCGGCGGCAACCTGGTGATTCTCGAGGACGGATTCATGTTGCGCACGCTTTGCAGCCTGGCGGTCTTGGCGACGATTCTGGTGTGCTCCACCGGTTGCGCCGGTTACGGGGAGACCTACGCCGAACGGCAGCACCGCTGGAAGTCCGTCTGGCGGCAGGACGCGAACGGCCTGGTCGAAGATATCGATAAGTGGCTCCACACCGACCGGCCTGCCCGTCTGACGCACTGGGAAGCGAAGTAGCCGCCGGTACGGCGCTGGCCCTGAATGCATGACAGCGAGGCGCTGCGCTGACGCCGCCGCCTCGCTTTTTGCTGCGCGAACCGCGGCCGCTCCAGTGGCCGCGTCCTGGTCCGCGGGTGGCCGCGGACAAGGGTGCTGCGGACGCCACCGCGGCCGATCAGACCGTCTCGATTTCCTTCGTCTTTTCTGAGACGAGCTTGTCCACCTCGTCTTCGGTGTGCTTGACGAGCTTCTGGACCCGTTCCTTGCAGTTCTTGGCGTCGTCCTCGTTGACGGCTTTGGCCTTCTCTTCCGCGTCGATGGCCTTGTTGGCGTCGCGGCGGACGTTGCGGATGGCCGTCTTCTGCGCCTCGGCGAGCTTCTTGACGTGCTGAACGAGCTGCTGCCGCCGCTCGCCGGAGAGCGGCGGGATGGGCAGGCGGATCGACTTGCCGTCGCTCATCGGAGAGATGCCCAGGTCCGATGTCTGCAGGCCCTTCTCGATATCCTTGAGCGTGCCCGGGTCGAACGGCTTGACCAGCAGCGTGCTGGCGTCGGGGACCGTGATGCCCGCCAGCTCGCGCAGTTCCATGACGCTGCCGTAGGACGCCACCTCGATGCGGATGTGCTCGACCAGCCCGGCATGCGCCCGGCCGGTGCGGACGCCGCGCAGCTCGGCCTTCAGGTACTCCACCGCCTTGTCCATGCGGGACTTGCTGTCTTTTTCGATCGCGGTCAGCGGCATGGTCTGCTTGCTCCGTAGGGCCGTCAGCGTTCACCCCCCGGCTGGGGGCGGGTCAATGCGGCCGCGTGGCCTGCCAGGGGCATTCTTCCAGGCACAGCCCGCGACGGGTCGCGATCGCCTCGCTCCGGGGCGCGGCGACGCGGCACGCGTACCGCCCGGCGACGGCCTCGCCCGACGGTACAGACCCGCCAGTGTAGTTGCGTCCCGACCGGCGCTCAACGGGGCGGAGAGGGTCGGATGAGCCGGCGCGGGCCGGCCGGCGCGTCCGGATCGGTCGCGTAGCGACGCGGCGCGCGGCGTGTGCCGTCGAAGCTCGCGCAGACCCCGACGTCCGAAAACCCGCCCTCGACGCCCGTGAACTAAGGCATGAGGCCGCGCTTGCCGAAGCACCCCGCGTGCGGGCGGCCTCGTCTAGACCGCCCGTGGTCGGATAGTTTCGCTTTCCCGGAGAACTTGCATGGACCGCTCTACTTCCTCAAAGCGTTACTACCTTGTGTTGCCTTGCATCGTCGCGGTAGCGGCGGTCGGTTGGCGGCTACTGGCTCAGGACGTGGCGCGGACACCCACGCCCGCGGCTGCGAGGGTCGGCAGCGCCCCGGGCACGCACGAGCAGGTTGCCGTCGGGACCGACGACGAAGGGGCGGACAGGTTGACCGGGAATGACCTCGTCACTCCCGGCGATGTCTCCTACGTATGCACTCCCTCGCGGGCTCAAATCATTCTCGCGCGTCGCAGGTAGCCATCCGATCAGGCTCCCTCGCTGATAGGCCGCTTACGGATCGCACGCTGCGGTCTGGCGCAGGCGGGGGCAGTCGGCGGCGGTGATGGTGTGTTCGCCGTGCTGGCGGCGCCAGGTGGCTTTGGCTTTGCCGTGGTCGTTTACGGTGATGCGTTGGCGGTCGGTGGTGTTGTTTTCGATGTCGGTGTTGTCCACCGGCACGGTGGAGCCTTCCGGCAGCGACGTGCGGACGACGACCTTGACGTTGTGCCGCTTACCCTCGCCGCCCTTGCAGCGGGCCTTCAACTTCGACAACCCCACGCAAGGATCGAACTCCCAGGTGTCGCCCAGGAGTACGCTGTGCTCCCCCCAACCGCCGAAGAGAACGACGCGCTGCCGGTCGCTGTCGTAGGCCATCGCGTGTGAGGAGCGCGGACCGATGCCTTCGACCTGTCGGGCGCGCCATTCCACACCGTCCCATTCCCATAAGTCGGAAAACGTCTGGCCAGGCCCTGACCCCCCGTATAGCACCGTGACCCGCCGAGCTTCGTCAAATACCATGGCGTGACTCGCTCGCGGCAACGGCCCCATCGTAGCCACTAGCGTCCAGCGCCGCCCGTCCCACTCCCACGTTTCACCACTGTAACCGTCGCGCTGCGTATCTCCGCCGAACAGCACCGTCACTGCGCGGGCGCTATCGTACGCCATGGCATGAACGTAGCGGCCTGACAGACCACGGGTGCTCTCCAAGGTCCACTCATTTCCGTTCCACTCCCACGTTTCGTCCATCGCTCGACCATCGTGTCCCCCGAAGAGGACAACGACGTCGCGCGCGCTGTCGTAGGCCATTAAGTGCGCGAGGCGCTCCGACGGGCCGGCGTCCGTCACCCAGTTCCAGTGCGTCCCGTTCCATTCCCAGGTCTCATCCCCGCCTTCCGACCCCCCGAACAGAAGTGTGGTTCCCGTGCGACTGTTGTAGGCCATCGCGTGGAAAAGCCGCCCCTGCGGTCCCGCAGTGGACAGCAACGACCACTGCCGGCCGTCCCACTTGTAGGTGAACCCGGAATCGCCGTAGCCGGGGCGGTACCCGCCGACGAGAAGAGTGTGTCCCCTAGCCGCGTCGTAGACCATTTCGGCGTCAGGCCGGCCCAACGGCGCGCTCGATCGCAGTGTCCATACTTGGCCGTCCCACTCCCACGTCAGATCCCGGGCGTCGGTGCTGCCGGAAGGGAAACCACCGAACAGAACTGTAACGCCTCGCAGCGAATCGTAGGCCATGCCCTGAGCGTATATGCGTCCTGCGCCCTCTTCAGACGCAATCACCCAGGATTGCCCGTCCCATGCCCACGTCAGGTTGCTACCGTAACGGTCGCCGTAGCGCACCGTCACGCCGCGCGCGGAGTCATAGGCCAGTGCGGCATACAGTGGAATGTCGCGTGCATCGTCAGTGAGTTTGACCCATGCGGCGGCATCGTATTCCCACGTCTGCTGGCGCATGCTGATGTCCGTGGTGACGCCGAACAGCACGATCACGCGACGGGCAGGATCGTACGCCATGCTGTGGCCCCTGAGCCTGGGGGGCGATGAAAGTTGGCGCAAGGTCCAAGAATTCCCGTCCCACTCCCACGTATCGTCCCGGTACTCGCCGTCATAGCCGCCCTGCAGAACGACGACGCCGCGATCCTCGTCATACGCCAATGCGGGCCACCAGCGCGGACTCGGGCCCACCGCTGAGCGCAATGTCCACGTCGCGCCGTCCCACTCCCAAGTGTCACCGTAGCGCCTGTCGGCGTCCTTCCCGCCGAACAAAACAGTCACGCCGCGCTCGCTGTCATACGCCATTTTGTGCCGCGATCTGGGGGCCGGCCCTGCCGCGCTCTTGCGCACCCATCCCCGCCCATCGTACTCCCAAGTATCGCCCAGATAAACGTCCCCGCGTCCGTTGAACCCCCCGAACATGACAGTGACGCCGCGCCGACTGTCATAAGCCATCGCCAGATCACCCCGCGGTCGCAGCCAGGGATCCACGAGGCGCCAGGCGCCGCTGTCCGAGGCGTGGGCAGCGGGCCAGGAACCGACAACCGCGCAGACAAAAAGAATCGCTGGAGCACTTGCCGTAGCGCCACGATACCCGGCTGTTGACATGATCGTCACTCCTTTGAGGGGAGGCGCGCCGCCGTCGACCCTAAGCACAGACCCTGACTCGCCAACCCTGATGATAGCCCGCCAGAGGACACCTGCCAAGGTACAGCGAGTGTCCGGGCATCGCGCTAGCGCGGGGTGCGTCGCCCGAACCGAAGTAGCCGGACTTCGGCCGACCATGTGATTCTGCCGGACGGGGCGTTCCCCGGACGTCGCCGGGCGGGCTGACGCTCGCGTCTCGCTGGTCCCATAGCGGGAGCGGCGCCGTCCGAAAGCCCCGGGCCCGGGGCGGGGCAACTAAAGCACTTACCCGATCCCGCCGAAAAAAACCGCGTGCGGGTGGCCAGGTTTCCCCGCCCGGTGGCGAAAATTCTCGTTTATGGGGACAATTCGATGAGCAGATCAACTGTGTCCTTCCGGCAAGCGTGTATGAGCCGTTTTGCCAAGTTCGGTATGGTCA
>CAZYLK010000114.1:0-19531 GCA_964648365.1 uncultured Phycisphaeraceae bacterium | reverse complement strand
GCAGCTTGTACAAAGTCGTGTCGCGGCCGGCCTTGGCGAGCGAATCGGTC
Source organism: uncultured Phycisphaeraceae bacterium (assembly GCA_964648365.1). Lineage (GTDB taxonomy): Bacteria > Planctomycetota > Phycisphaerae > UBA1845 > UBA1845 > SURF-32. The sequence goes on along the minus strand of CAZYLK010000114.1, from coordinate 19,481 downwards.
AGCGGAATGTCCTTCGGGCAGACCTTGACGCAGTTCTGGCTGTTGCCGCAATCCACAATGCCGCCCTTGCCGGCCAGCACGGCCAGCCGGTCGTCCTTTTCCATCGCACCGGTGGGGTTGGCGTTGAAGTAGATCGCCATCGACACCGCCGCCGGCCCGATAAACGGTGAGTGCTCGCCGAACTGCGGGCAGGCCTCCAGGCAGCAGCCGCAGGTCATGCAGCGCGAGAGCGGGTAGACCTCTTCCTGCACCTTGGGCGACAGGCGCGGCCCCGGTCCGCGGTCGAGGTAGTCGTCGACGTGGACCCAGCCCTTGATGCGCTTGAGGTTCTCGAACATGCGGGCGCGGTTGACCACCAGATCCCGCACGACGGGGAACTTCGTCATCGGCTTGAGCTCGATCGGCCCGACGTGGTCCTTGTAGATGTTCTCGACCAGGGTCGAGCACGCCTGCCGCACCCGGCCGTTGATGACCATCGTGCACGCCCCGCAGACCTCCTCCAGGCAGCAGGCGTCGTACGCCACCGGCGCCACGTCCTTGCCGTCCACGGTCTTTGGTTTCGCCGCGATGCGCTGCAGCACCGTGGTCATGTTCATGCCGGGCTCGTACGGGACGTCGAAGGTCTCGGTATAGGCCGTGCCTTTGGCGTCTTTTTGACGTTGGATTTTGACTTGGAAGTGTTCGATCATGTTCTCGTTCACCGTTGACCGGTCCCCGCCGCACCGGCGGGAGTTCCGATACCGGCCCCTACTCTACCCGGTCGAGCCGGTCACGTCGCGTCCCCGGCCGTGAGCGAATCGACAAAACGGTTGCAGAACGGCAGCCGCTGGCTGACGACGCCTACGTTGACCGCCCCCAGAGCGGCGAAGGACGCCTTGCCTTTGCTGTACGCCCCCTTCTGCGTCTCACTTGTCGCCGCCTGGAGGGCCTTCAGGATCGCCGCCCGGCTGATGGACTCGATGTCGCGGCCGGGTTTCGGGAGCTTTTCCTTCCTGAACCCTTGACCGTACAGCCGAGCCAGCGAGTCGCCGTCGGCGGCGATCCACGATTCCATGCACACGGCCATGAAGTGGAGATGGTGATCCTCAGCCGCCTCCGGGCGGATCCAGCCGTCGCCCGAACGCTGCGCCACGTGCTCCCAGGCAGACTTCGCGGCCTCAACGGGCTCCTCCGAGTCAACCAGAAGCAGGCACGGTCCGGAGCCGGGACTTTCCAGGGCTGTTCTGAACCGCTTGAACGCGTCGGCCCGCGTTCCGCAGGCGACGATCTTCGGGCGGCGCTGCGCCAGATCGAGCGGGGCCAGAAAGTCGTGGAACGCCTCGCGACAGCGCGTACGCAGGTCTTTCGACGTCCCGCCACCTTCGACGAAAACCGTCCAAGTCAAAACCTGCGCCCCCCGATCTGCCCGCTGGTCCACAGTTCACCCAACGAGTAGTCCCTCAGCCAGACATTCAGCGCCTCGGCGTCGAGCCGCTTGAGCGTTGTCTTGCCGTCTTCCTTCTCGCAGATGACAACGCACTCCGGCCGGTCGGTGAACGCGTCGACCAGCCCGTCCGAGTGCGTCGTCACGATCACCTGCATCCGCTCCGACGCTTCCGTCAGCAGATCCGCCAATGCGGGCATCATGTCCGGATGAAGCCCCAGGTCCGGCTCATCCAGACACACCACCTTCGGCGGTTCGGGGTCAAGCAGAATGGCCAGGAGCGTGAGCCAGCGCATGGTGCCGTCGGAGAGGCGCGTCGCGGGGGTCGGCCAGTCCGATTCCGCGATGTAGATTTGAACTGTTCCGCCTTGGACTTGGACGTCGACACGCTCGGCGGGGGGGTAGAAGCGCTTCAGCAGTTCGATCAGGCGTCGTTGCGTTGCGACGTTGGCATTAAGACGATTGAGGATGAGTCCGAGGTTGGAGCCGTCTTCGAGTAACGCTCGCGTCGGCAGATCCGTGCGCTGAGGTTGCCGTGTCGGCGATTTCGGGCCGAAGTTGATGTCGCGGTATGCGCGGATGCCCTCGTAGGTCTTTCGCAAGTGTGCGATTTCGGGATAATGAATCGGATCACTGAGTTGGGCGAGGACCGAACGATTGGGGTCCAACTCCTCGTGCTGCGTCCCGGCATATTCCGATTCTTCGTCCGCGCGAGAAACCACTGCGGAGGAGGCTTCGGGGCCAGAATAGTAAAGCGGGACATCCCCTAAAGTATCGGGGTTATGAATATATTCGGAGAAAACGGCGAACCGTTGGGACACAGTTCTGAATGCCAAGTCGTGCCTAATGGCCGATGCACGTCGCGTGGCTGCTGAGATGCAAACGTGAATACTGGCGACGGCGTCTGCGGCAGCCCCCTTCCAAGTCCAATCCACGATCGGGAGCGACGCGTTGGGATCTGAAACCGGCAACCGGCTCAACAGGTAGAACACCTCCAACAGGTTCGACTTCCCGCACCCGTTCGGCCCGACCAGCACCGTCAGCGGACCCAGCGCGAGCCGCGTCTCCTCGTCGCCGAAGGAGAGCAGATTCCGCATCGAAATCTCGCGAATGACGCCGCTTGACTGGCTCATGGGTGACTCATCTCTTCTTTCGCCGCCGGAGTGGACTCGATTTGCCGCTGGCCGACTTCCTCGGCGCAACGAAGGCGCAGGGTCAGGGATACCAGGGATCACGCCGGTCCACCGTTTGTTTCCTCTTCTGACGGCTCCGCCATCACCGGCTTGAGAACGTCTCGCAGCCGTCGGCAGCAGGCCATTGCCTCCATCGCGTCCTGCTGGTCGGCTGTCTCGCCAGGATAGCGCACGGCCACACCCATGCCGTTCAGGAATCGGAGTTCGTCGCAATCCAGCAGGACGTCGGGGCGCACCACCCGGACCAGGTCGTACAGCCGCTCCAAGTGGTGGATCCGCGGGGGGACGGTCGCGTGTCGGATGAGGACTGCCTTCAACAGCTTCTCGATGCACTGCTGTGCATGAAAGCAGACGGCGTCGTAGTTCGGCCCGTCCAGCGCTTCCAACTCCCGCCGCGCCGTCCTGAAGTCGCCCTCAGCCTTCTGAAACCACTCTGCCACCGTCTCGTTCATACAGGACGACTCCGTTGTCGAAGGCATCGCGGATCAGCGGATCGAACTCGGCATATCGCCGAGCGGCGTCATCCGGCCGTCGGACCACTACGTCCAGCGGAAACGCCGGATTCAGGCGGTTCAGGATATCGATCGACTTTCGGAACCCCTTGCCCTCGAACGGCATGATCACCAGCAGGTCCACGTCCGAGTGCTCATCCGGCGATCCATAGGCATAGGAGCCGAACAGGATGATCCGTTCGGGCTGAAACTCCCGGGCGAGCCGATTGCTCAATTCCTTTACCGTGTCCATCGCGACCATGGCCTGCAATTCTCCAATGGATCCAGCGTCAGCCGCGTCTCCCCGGCGCCGAAGGTGAGCAGATTCCGCATCGAAATCTCGGCAATGACGGCGCTTGACTGCTTCATCGGCAACTCAACCCTCGCGCCGGCACCCGGTGTCAGGCCCCTTACCGTTAAGGAACCTCCGCCAGGACGCCTGATCCTGATCGATCAGCGTCAGATCGGCCGGCAACGTCCGCCGCGTGCGATCATACAGCGCGAATGCAGCCTGTTCACGGATGATCGCCGGGTGCCGCAGCCCCGCCAGCAGATCCTCCGCCCGAGCGTTGAGATCGGCGCGCAGCGCGCTCACGGCCGCCAGCAGCCGCCCGAGCGAATCGCTCTCGTCGAGGCACTTGATGGCTTCATCGCGGGTTAGCACGACATCAATCACTCATTCGCAACGTCTAACGCTGCTCTGGCCCGCCCGGGTCATGGGGCGCCAGCTTTCCTGGCGTGGCCCACGTCGCCGGCTTGCGCTGCGGCCGGCGCGTCGCCGTTTGTCGGGCCAGCGCATCGCTCCACGCCTCCTCCGTCCGCATGAACCCGGACGCGTCCTCCGGCAGCGGTATCCCCGTCCTCTCGTACAGCGCGAACATCGCCTGCTCCCGCACGACCTCCGCGTGCCTCAACCCCGCGAGCAGATACGACGGCGGGGCGGTCGGATCGGAGCGGAGGACGTTGACGGCCTCCATCAGGTCCACCAGCGTTCCACCCTCTCGGAGGCAGCGTGCGGCTTCTTCAACCCGTGATGGTTTCATTTTCGTCATCCCGGCCCGGGAATATCTCGGCGTCGACTCCGCCTGGCAGGAGGCTCAACAGTTCCTCAGTCGCATCCTTCTCAAGCACATAATCCGAGGCGCTCGGGTTTATCTCCGAGCGCCGGTGAATGGCCGTAACCCGACCGTTCTTCACAATCAGGCTGAATCCGCGATGCACGTTCGTCACTCGCGACTGCCGGATCCACTCGACATGACCCCGTCAGGCCACCGCGTCCGCCAACCGGAGCCGGACCCTTCCGTCACTCTCAATTATACCCAGCAAGACCTCGCGGTCCGTCGAAGCGAGCAAATCAAGGTCCGATTTCGGGACGCGCAACGTCAACGGCGATGCTCCAACCGCGCGCCCGCCTTGGACCAACCGGCTCCGGTCCGGCGGCAACGCAGCAGCCGCATCTCTGCCCCCTCAAGCCGCCCCCACGGCCTCCCTCTTCCCCCCCGCCTTCTTCTTCAACCGCTCGTTCCACACCTCCACGATAATCTCCGCCCCCTTCAACCCATACGTCCGCGGGCGCGGGGGGATGGCTTCGGTGTCTACCTCTTCGTAGGTGAACTTCACATCACCCTTGTCGTAGGTCGCGACGGTGGTCTTGAGCCACTTGTCGTTGCGGGCGGCGAAGGTGTCGCACCATTTTTCGGCTTCGCGGCGAAGCTCGGCCGGGTCGTCGGACTTGGGCGACTCGATCTCGAAGTCGGGCTTGTAGTGGGCGCCGCGGCATTCGTCGCGCTGCAAGGCGCCGCGGGCGATGACTTTGGCCATCAGCAGCATGTCGCCCAAGGCGCGGGCGAAGCTGAGGTTCTGGTTGGTCCAGTTGCTCTTGTCGGCCAGGTTCACCCGCTTATAGCGGTCGGTCAGCTCGTCGATCTTGGCCAGCGTCTGCTGAATGTTCTTGTTGTAGCGAACCACGGTGACGTTGCGCGTCATGGTGTCGCCCAGTTCGTTGTGGATCAGGTAGGGATTCTCGTCGCCCTGGTTGTGGATGAGTTCGTCCATCCGCGTGTGATGGGTGTTCACGGCCGCATCCAGCAGCGAACTGGGCACGTTGTCCGACTTCGCCTTCGACCCCTTCATGTACGCTTCGACGCTGGGCGCGACGATCAGTCCGGAGAAGATGCAACTCAGCAGCGAATTGGCTCCCAGCCGGTTGGCGCCGTGGTACTGGTAGTCCGCCTCGCCGATCACGTAGATGCCGGGCACGTTCGACTGGTGGTTGCGTGGCGAGCCGGGGACCAGGCCGCCGGTCTTGTCGTCGCGGGCAAAGTCCACCCACAGGCCGCCCATCGTGTAATGCACGGCCGGGAAGATCTTCATGGGCACGTGCCGCGGGTCGATGCCGACGAATTTTTCGTAGATCTCCAGGATGCCGTCGAGCTTCTTTTGCGTCGCGGGCGGCAGTTCCGTCACGTCGAGGTAGACGCACAGCCGCTCCTGCTCGACGCTGAGGCCGTGGTTGACGCACACGTCGAAGATTTCGCGGGTGGCGATGTCGCGCGGGACGAGGTTGCCGTACGTCGGATAGCGCTCTTCCAGGAAGTAGTACCGCTCGCTGGCCGGGATGGACAGTGGATCGCGCCCGTCCTGCGGCTTTTTCGGCACCCAGACGCGGCCGCCCTCGCCGCGGGCGCTTTCGCTCATCAGGCGCAGCTTGTCCGTGCCGGGGATGGCGGTCGGGTGAACCTGGACGAACTCGCCGTTGGCGTATTTGACGCCGGCCTTGAAGGTCCGCGCGGCCGCGCCGCCGGTGCAGATCATCGACATGGTGCTTCGGCCGAAGATCAATCCGTTGCCGCCGGTGCCGAGCACCACCGCGTCCGCGGGGAACGCCCGGATGTCCATCGCGAACATATCCTGTGCCACGACGCCGCGGCAGACGCCGTTGTCATCGACGATCGGCCCGAGGTACTCCCAGTACTCGTACTTGCTGACCAGCCCCTGCGCTTCCCAGTAGCGAACCTGCTCATCCAAGGCGTAGATAAGCTGCTGGCCCGTGGTGGCCCCGGCGAAGGCCGTGCGCTTGTAGAGCGTACCGCCGAAGCGGCGCTGGTCGCGAAAACCCTCGGGCGTGCGGTTGAAGGGCACGCCGATGCGGTCGAGCAGATCGATGATCCGCGGACCCCAGTCGCACATCTCTTTGCACGGCGGCTGGTGGGCGAGAAAGTCGCCGCCGTAGACGGTATCGTCGAAGTGCTTCCACTCGTTGTCGCCCTGCTGGCGGGTGACTTCGTTGACCGAGTTGATGCCGCCCTGAGCGCAGACGCTGTGCGAGCGCTTGACCGGCACCATGCTGATCAGGTCCACGTGAATGCCCTGCTCGGCAAGCTGCATGGAGGCGGCCAGACCGGCCAGCCCCCCCCCGACGACGACGACGTTTGTTTTGGCCATGCTGATTCTGAATCGTTAGGGGCCGCGTTTGCGGCCCGGACCTGGCGGGTCGGCCCGCCACGGGCGGTGCGCGAAGCCGTCCTACGGCTGGGCGGGCTTGCGTATCGCTTTCATCACATCCTCGAACGTCCGCGTGGCGGGATCGACGACGAGCATCTCGGCTGGCTGGTTGGCGGAGGTCTTCATGATCCACCGCTCCAGTCCGTCCGCTCCCGCAATCTTCATCACCGACGTCTGGTTATCCACGTACAGCCCGCACCGCTCATGACCTCCTTCGGACCCTTGCATCATCAGCGCCGTGTACCCCTGGCGATCATCCACCGAGAGCGTCAGCGCTTCGCGGTTCTTCCAGTCGATGCCCAGCACTACGCGCCCCATCTCCAGGTAGCCGTAGCCGGTGCGCTCGTTGCCTTCCGGATCGTTGATCTGGAGCCCGACGCTCGGACTGATCCGCTGCACGACCTTGCCGCCGATCTGCGGGTCGGCCGTGAAACCGACGACCATCCGATCCGCCCCGTCCTCGCTGAGAAAGACCACCGCCGTCGCCGGGTCGCGCCGCTTGCGGTCCGGCGTTTGCGGCAACGGGGCGCCGATCAGGATCCGCGCCCGTCCCGCCGCGTCTTCGACGATCAGCCCGCGCACGCGCAGCACGCCCTCGTCATCCGGCACGGACGCGGGTTTCGATTGCGCGGCCGCACCCATGACAAAGACAACTGCCAGGCTTAGCGCCCACGCGCCCAGCATCCATCCGGTCCTGCGCTGAAGCCGCTCGAGCCGGCCTTCCAGCCGGGCGATGCGATCGTCCCCCTGATGTCCTTCATTCACGATGCAATCCTCCAGGCTCGCCGGGTCACTGGATGGGTGGCGGGTCGGAATCCTTGCCGGTCCCGGAAAACAGGCGGTTGGTCGCCTTCTGCCCGTCGGCGAGGACGCGACCATCCTCCTCCACGACGTATCCGAGCGATTCAAACGTCTCGCTTGACACGTGAATGTCGCAGTACAACACGTTGGCCGCGTCACCGTGCCGCTCTTCGATAGCCGATCGGTGCTCCGGTGCGCGGTTATTGTCGTCGCAGTAATCGGACCGGTCCGTCAGCCGCGGCGGATCGAGCGACCAGGCATGATTGCCTACGGCGAACAAGTCGCCGCCGCCGTCTTGCCGATAGCCGAGCCGCTCGCGCTCGGGCTTGCCCGCGGCCGTCCCCATCGCGTCGGCCGCCATGACCGTGGACGAGGCGCCGACGATCTTTGTCACGCTTACGGGAAAGTTGATAAAACCGTTCGACTCCAGGCCGCCCCGAAACCGGGAATTGCCCAGAAACTGGTAGTTGTAGCCATAGGCATAATTGCGGTTGTTGGTGCGCTCGGGCACTTCTGGGCAGAGGAAGACCTCGTCGCCGTCCACCAGCTTTGTGTTGTCGTCCTGCGGGTCGACGCTGGGCTGCTGATAGGCGTGAAAGCCGGCCTCGGCGCCCATCTGGATGAACCAGCGGGGGCGATAGTGATAGCCGTTGCCGACCCAGTATTTGTTGCGCTCGGGGTCGGCGAACTTCGCCGGCCGTCCGGGCACGGCGTGCCCCTTGTTCTGGTCGGCGTAGATCGTCCAGCCGACGCCGATCTGCCGCAAATGCGCAGCGCACTCGACCTTGCGGGCCGACTGGCGGGCGCGATTCAGCCCGGGCAGCAGGATCGCCAGCAGCAGGGCAATAATGGCGATTACAACGAGAATCTCGAGCAGCGTGAAGCCGGTTCGGCGTCGCCGAACGTCTCCTCCCCGCGCCCACCCGTCCCTCAGCGACTGCATCCTCTGTGTCTTCATCCGCTGGTCTCCGTGCCTGTGAAGCTACTTGTTCTCAGCGATGCCGCGCATCGCCGTGTCTCATACATGCCGCCAACGCCCCCGCCCGAACAGTCGGCAGAAACCGGGCGCTATGCGTCGTTTCCCGCATTCAGCTAACCGCTGGTCGGCGAGGCCATCGCATGGGCCGGCGCGGTGCCTTTGATCGCCGTTTCCACGTCGAAGTTCCTGAACCCGAACAGAGCCGACAGCCCGACGAGTGCCAGTGCAATGCCGAACGCGGTGCAGGCGTAGCCCGATGCCCGCTGGCTGGACGGCCTGATCGTGATTCCCCAGGTGATCAGCGAGGTCCAGATGCCGTTGGCCAGGTGAAAGACCACGGCCAGGATGCCGATCGCGTAAAACGGGGCGATCCAGCCGGCGCTCTGGATGGCGTTGGCGGTCGAAACGGCCGCGGCGGTGCTGGCAGGGTCGTGCTCGAACCGGAATTCGCCGCCGCCAAACGGCTCACCCATCCAGTGCAACTGGTACACGTGATACATAATGAAGACGAACGCGACCCCGCCGCTGATCCGCTGAAAGGTGTAACGGATGTTGCCGCCGTAACGGTACTGCATCATGTTCGAGCGGCTGCCCCACAGCCAGATCCAGACGCCGACCAGCGCATGAAACGCCAGGGGCAGGAAGATGCCGATGATCTCGATGATCGGCAGGGCAGGCAGGTCGTGAATGCGACTGACCGCCTTCTGAAACTCGCTGCCGTCCGGCGCGAGCATGACCGTCGAATTGGCCAGCAGGTGCAGACAGACGAACACCCCAAGCGGGACCAGCCCGGACAGTGAGTGCAGTCGTCTGATGAGGAAGTAGTTCTTATCCGCCCAGCTCTGGGCTTCGACGTTTTCCGCTGCCACTGATGCAAGCCTCCGCTGCCGCGAGTGCCGGACTGCGATCGACCGCGCTACCGAAGTCGCCCTGCTGATGGCGGCTCAGTGGCACACCCCGTGCCGCGTCCGAGGCCGCCGGGCCGGCAACAAACCGTCCAGACGGGCCGGAAAGCATCCGCGGCGTCCGATTATAGACCTGCACCGGTGTCCCGCAACTTGAGCGCAGCGATCGGCGAATGGCGCGCGCGGTGTCGGAGCTGCCCAGGTCGGGCCTGCCGGATGCTCCAAGGATCACGGGCGCCGGACGTCGGCGGCGCTGGCCGGCTGGTCCGTGCCAGCGTCTCGACTATCATCCTTCGGATGGCCGATAAGCCATTCGGTCTGGCCGAACCCGCGCCGCTGCGGCGATGGATACAGCATGAGACGATCATTCCGGCTCTTGACGTGCGGCACGCTGCTCAACCTGTTCGCCGTTGCGCCGATCGGGCGGGCGCAGAGCGAGGCGTCCGCTCCGGCTGAGCCTGCGGCGCCGGTGGAGTCCCGCGTTGACACGACCGCGCCGGGCGCGAACGTCACCAGCGGCCCGGGGGCGGGCCTTCCCACCTCCCGCTCGCGGCTTCGGTGGGATTACGATGGCGAGTCCGATCTCAACCGCCTGGGTCCGGCCCTGCTCAACCCGTGGGCGGCGCAGGATGCGATGTCCCCGTTTGGTGCGGCCTTTCCGTTGTTCGGGTTCGTACCCTCGTCGCCGGGCACTGCCGGCGCGACCTGGTCCGCGCGCGACATGCGATCGGCCTACCCGGACACGATGGGCTATTCGCTGAGCAGGCCCATGGACTGGCGCTCGCCGGGGCTTCACCCGCGCGCCAACGATCTGTCGCAACCTCCTGCTAATTGGGAACTCGGGCTGACCCCGCTGGGCATGCTGGCGGGCGACGTCGCGCCTGGCGCAGCCGGCGGCGGCTTGTCGCTTCCGTGGGGGGGGCGACCGGCTCCGAGCCGGGCCGGGCGGTTGCCCTACGTGATCCCGCCGCTTGCCTGGGCGGCAGCCGGTTATGAGGGCGAGCCGTATGGTACGGGCGCCGATTTCGGCCGTCACCCGTTGGATCTTTCGCCCTTGCCGGGGTTGGAGGTTGGGTCCGGCGCCGTGCCGGGCTGGCTGAGCGCCGACCTGCCCTCGGCGGCGGGTGCTCCGGCAGGCGCCGGCGAGGCCGCGGGTCACGCCGTCCAGCCGCCGCAGTTTTCGCCCCTCGCGGCGTCGGGAGCCGCCCCGGCGCGTGACATGACTGCGACCGACCTCATCCTCGCCGATGCCGCCATGACGCGGGGCGACTTTGACAGTGCCCAGCAGATCTACCGCCGCGTGCTTCTGCTCGACAGATCGAACGTCAGTGCGCGGTTCAGTCGGGCGATCGCTCTGTTTGCCGGCGGTTCCTACGACGAGGCTGCCGTCGAGATTCACACGGCGTTCCAGGCCGCGGCCGCCAGCCCCCCCGCGATCCGACTTCGCAACGTGATTCTGGATGCGACCGTGCTGGAAGAGCGACGGCAGGGTCTGACCACCCTCATCGGCCGCACGCCGACGTGTGAGCGACTTCTGCTTCACGCCTATGTCCAGGCATCCTGCGGGCGGGCGACCGCCGCCCTGGACGACCTGCAGCAGGCAGGTGCGCTCGATCCGAAAACGATGGACCTCCCTGCCGTGCGGGCGTGGCGGGCCGTTCTTGAACGGCAGGTCGTCGGCGAGTGATCCCTACCGCTCCGTCGCTCGTCGACTCCACCTCACGTTGGTGCAGCAGCGTTATTGAGCTTCGGTCGGATGGCCTTTGCCGGCCCTTGGCTGCGTCTGTCTGCGTCTGTCGAGCCGATTCCTGCTCCGTTGACACCCCCGTGGCCGGGCGATACGGTTCAAACGGCGTAGGAGAGCGGGTGGAGTCACTGTCACATGTCGATTCAAAGCTGGTCCGACAACACGATCGTCGTCGAGCTACAGGATGATCCGGCGTTCAGCGATGACATGGTGGCCGTCACCGACCAGCTTGGCGCCGAGAAGGACGTAGACGTCGTCCTTGATTTCAGCGGCGTCAGCTACGTCAACTCCTCTAACCTCGCCAAGCTGCTGAAGTTGCGTAAGACGCTGGTGGCGAACCAGCGTCGCCTGGTGGTTTGCGGCGTCAACACGTCGGTCTGGGGCATCTTCCTGGTCACCGGGCTGGAGAAGGTTTTCGAGTTCGCCGACAATCTGCCGTTGGCGCTGGCGGGGCTGCAGATCGACCGGGGGCAGTAGCTGGTTTCCCGCCGCGGCGCCTCCCGGCGTCCGCGGTATCCGCCGGCGCCGTGCCTGTTCGGGCGGCGGAACCGCCCGCCCGTGCGACGCGTACAATCCCGCGGACCAACCACACTCATCGACCGGAAGGGGACTCGCGATGGTATCCACACGAATGACGGTGCGACTGGCGGCTGCGGCCCTGGCTGTGGCGACGGCGACGACCGCCCGCGCGGACTGGCCCTGCTTCCGCGGGTCCGAGTACGACGGCATCAGCCGCGAAACCGGCCTGACCGTCCAATGGGACAAGCCGATTCCGTTCAAGTGGGACCGCAACGTCGGGTCCGCGTTCAGTTCGTTCGCCGTCGTCGGCGATCGGCTCTACACCTGCGGCACCGAGGACAAGCAGCAGATGCTGCTCTGCCTGTCCACGGCCGACGGTTCGATCGTGTGGAAGACGCCGATCGAAAAGGAATACCGCGACCAGTTCGGTGACGGCACCCGCGCCACGCCGACGGTCGATGACGGGCGCGTCTACATCCAGGGGGCACACGGCCGGCTGATGTGTGTGGATGCCACCAAGGGCAGCGTGATCTGGGATGCCACGTTCTCGGCGACGCCGCAGTGGGGCTACAGCGGTTCAGTCCTGGTCGAGGGCGACCTGGCGATCGCGACACCCGGCTCGGGCCAGGGCGCGCTGGCCGCCTTCGACAAAAAGACCGGCAAACCGGTCTGGAAATGCGGCGACGACCCGCCCGGCTACGGCACGCCGTACCCGTTCACGTTCAATGGCCGGCGCTACGTGGTCGGCTTCACGGGCCGGTCGGTCATGATTGCGGATCTTAAGACCGGCGCCCTGGCGCTGCGGCATCCGTGGACGACGTCGTACGACGTGAACGCGGCTGCGCCGATCTTCCACGACGGGCACCTCTTCGTGACGTCGGGGTATGACACGGGCGCGGCGCTGCTGCGGCTTTCGGCCCAGGACGGCGGGACACTGGCCGCGACGGAAGTCTGGCGCAACAAGGTGCTGCTGAACAAGTTTCAGTCCTGCGTGCTTGTGGACGGCAACCTCTACACGTCCGATCAGAAAGCCCTGCACTGCGTTGACTTCATGACCGGCGAAGAGCGCTGGGTCATCCCGCGGATCAAGGACAGCACGCTGGTCGTGGCCCAGGGCCATATCTTCCTGCTGACCGAGTCGGGTCAGCTACAGATCGCCCCGGTGTCGCCCGAGGGCCTTACGCCGAAGACGAAGGCGGACATCCAGTCCGGCAAGTGCTGGACGGTTCCCGTCATTGATGACGGCCGCATCTATACGCGGAATCTCGAACGCGTCGCCTGCTTCGACCTGCGCGGCTGACTACCCGGTGCGACGGCGCCGCCGGCGGATCGTCCCCGCCGCGCGGGTCGTACTGCAGGAGTGCGTGACGCGCCCCCGGCGGCCACGCTCGAACGTGGCACGGCCATCCTGGCCGTGATTCGGACGGCGGCAGGCCCCTGCCTCTATCGTGAATCGGTTTCCGTCCAGGCAAGCCAAATACTGAGTCGCAATCACGGGCAAGATGCCCGTGCCACGCGCGCCGCCCGCGGCTTAGGAGCCCGCCGATTGCGCCACGCACCCTACTGCAGGGGTTTGGCGGGTCGGGCTTGCACGCGTGCCCCGGATACCCGCTATAATGATGACGCCATGAGTCGCGAACCCCGCCTGTCAGTGATCCTCGGACTGTGCTGCCTGATGCAGGCCGGTTCGATCCTGCCGCTGCGCGGCGACGACACGTCGGGTTCGCGCGATCAGGCGTTGTGGCTGTGCAGCGCGGACGCCGGCTCGGACGAGGCCGTCGCGCCCGCCGAGCGCAAACACCCGCGGCCCGGCTCCTCGAACGCGCTCAGCGCGCCCGTGACCGCCAAACTCGCGGCTGCCACGGCCATCGTCACCGTACGGCTCCGCCGTTCGTCCGCCATCGCAGATCCTGCCTCACCTCGCTCTCACCGGCTCTGTCGACTCCTGATTTGACGGCACGGTTCTTCCTGCCGGTGCCGGGTTGTTCGCCCGCGAACCCAAAGGGGGCGCGCTGACGGACCGACCGGCCGGCCCGCGAATCATCCGACCCCGCAGCATCCACACGCTTCGTCGAAGTGCCGCGGGACAATCTCCGCGCCGGTCAGCCCTGCGGCTGATCCGGCCCGCGGATCTGAACCGTCTGTTCATCTACCCAAACGTTTTACCGCGGAGTCCGGATCTGAATCCGACTCGCCGCGATGGAGTCCGAGCTATGAATGCCAATCCCGGAACCCTTCACGAGACCATGACCCTGATCCGCGGCCTGCTCGATGCGGGCCGCATCGACGACGCGATGCACGTCATCCGCCAGTCCGGCATCGCCTCCAACGAGCTGCGCAACGCCATGGGCGTGTGCCTGTTGCGCCGCGGGCAATACGACAAGGCCATCGAGCTGTATCGCTTGCTCGTGCTCAACAACGGCGCCGTGACGATCAAGAACGGTGTGCCGGACACGTACCGCTGCAACTTCGCCACGGCCCTGCTCCTCTCCGGCAACATCCACGGGTGCCTCACGATGCTTGCCGACATCCGCGACAGCCGTCACGCGGGTGCGGTGCGCCTGCGCACGGCCGTCCAGCGCTGGAAGGACTCGCTGACGCGATGGCAGCGCTGGCGCTTCGCCCTCGGCTCGACCACGATCAACGTCCCGGTCGCACTCGACTTCCCTCCGGGCGAGCTGACCCACTCGGCGGAGCCGAAGGAGGCGCCGTCACAGGCGGCGTAGTGCCGGCTGACGCGCCAGGCCGCGACCGCGGCGCCCGTCCGCAGAAGGGCGGCGCCGCGGCGCGGTCCGCCGCCGCGCCCATTCCAGGATGCATCCGACCATGTCAAACCCTCCTGAAATGCAGATCAAGCCGGCCGCAACACGCACGGCATGGAAGACGCGGCTGCGCACGCGGCTGTCGGCAGGATTGATCCTTGTGATCCCCATCTGGATCACGGTCATCCTGGTGCGGTTCATCTTTGCCCTGACCCGGGACGCGTCGCTCTGGATGGTGGAAGGGCTGCTGCTGACGCCGTGGGGCGCCGGCCTGCTGGACGCCTGGAAGGTCTCCGCGGCCGCGCTGCGGGCCGACGGGGTAGAGGCGCTGCCGCCGGCCTGGCGATGGTGCCTGGGCATTCTGTCCGTGCTGCTGACGCTGACAACCATCTACGTGCTGGGCGTGGTCACCACGCACATCGTGGGGCGGCGGCTGGTCGGCGCCGCGGAGGCGCTCGTCGATCGGGTTCCGCTGGTCAAGACGATCTACCGTGCGTCCAAGCAGGTGCTCGAGACCTTTGCGGGCGAATCCGCCCAATCGTTCCAGCGCGTTGCCCTGGTGCCGTTTCCCGCGGACGACGTACGCACGCTCGGCTTCGTGACGCAACTCATGCCGGATCCGATTTCGGGTGAAGAACTGTGCGCGGTCTTCGTACCGACGTCGCCGAATCCGACAACCGGGTTCGTCTTCATCGTCCGGCGCGACCGGGTCGTCGAGATGGACTGGACGGTGGAGGAGGCGATCAAGGCGGTGATGTCCGGCGGCGTGCTGCTGCCCGACATCGCGGCCATGGCGCCGCAACGGCGGCGGCGCGAGGTGGCAAGGGTATGACGAATACGCCGGAGCTTGATATCGCTGACACGCCGATCGCGTCACCGGCGCCCCGGCGCGCCGCCGGGCTGCACCGCCGCCTGTACGACTGGGTAATCGGCTGGGCGGATACGCGGCACGGTGCGGCAGCGTTGTTCATCCTCGCGGCCGCGGAGTCGAGCTTCTTTCCCATCCCGCCGGACGTGCTGCTGATCGCACTGGTGCTGGGGGCGCCGCGGCGATGGTTTCGGCTGGCGGCGATCTGCACCGTCGGGAGCGTCGTCGGTGGCGTGATCGGCTATGGCATCGGCGCGGGGCTGATAGACACCGTCGGGGCGGCCATCATCCGGGCGTACCACGCGGAGGAATACTACGAGCGGGTCGTCGATCTGTACGCCCGCTACGACGCCTGGCTGCTGCTGGCGGCGGCGTTTACGCCCATTCCGTACAAGGTGTTCACGATCGCGTCCGGCACGCTGTCCATGAACCTGCTGTCGTTTACGCTCGTTTCGCTCCTCGGGCGCGGAGCGCGGTTTTTCCTGGTGGCCGTGCTCCTGCGCTGGTTCGGACCGCCGCTGCGCGTCTTCATCGAGCGGTATTTCAACCTGCTCACGCTGGTGCTGCTGGCGGCGATCGCGGGGGGATTCGCGCTGGTGACGTGGATGTCGTAGGAATAGCGAATAGCGAATGGCGAATAACGAATGGCGGAGGGCGAATGCACTCGTACGACCGGCGCCCAGGCGCTACGTATGGTGGCGCCGGGCGACTTCCGCATTCGTTATTCGTTATTCGACACTCGCCATTCCCAACGATTGCAACGTCGGGGGCTATCCACGGCGCATGAGCGCTTCACGCGCCTCGCGGCAGAAGCGGTCCGTCATGCCGGCGATGTAATCGCAGATCACACGGTGCTTTCCCTGCTCGTCGATTCGGGCGGCGAAGCGGGAGGGCAGGCGTGACGGGTCGGACAGGTATGCGGCGAAGAGTTCGCGGATGATCCGCATCCCGTCGGCGTCCGCGGCTGCTACTTCGGCGCGGCGGTAGTAGCGCTGCGCCACGCACGCTTCGAGTTCTTCCAGCCGATCGCTCATGCCCGGCGACAGGACCACGACGGGCGCCGACTGCCGTCGAACTTCGTCAGGCGATTCAAGACGTGCCAGCGCCGCTCGCGACGCCGCGGCCACGTCCTGGATCAGCACGCTCTGTATCGCGTTGATGATCGGTCGCCGCACCGCGTGGATCGACGATCCCGGCGGCAGATCATCGCCGAGCAGTTCGACCACGTCACGCCACAGGCGCAGGCCCATGCACGCATCTTCGTCGAGGTACTCCGCACCAATGGCGTCCTCCAGGTCGTGCAGGTCGTACGCGAACCGATCCGCCAGTGCGACCACCTGCGCTTCGACCGTCGGCATCGGCCCGCTCGCCAGCAGCGCCGCCCCGGCGGCATCGTATGGACGGGCCGGCTCGTCGAACTGCGTCACGTGTTTGATCAGCCCCTCGCGGACTTCATAGGTCAGGTTCAGGCCCCGAAAACCGGGGAAAGGGTGCTCCAGGTAATCGACGACGCGCAGCGACTGGGCGTTGTGCTCGAACCCGCCATGCCCGGCCGCCAGTTCGTTGAGCGCCTTCTCGCCCGCGTGGCCGAACGGCGGATGTCCAAGATCGTGCGCCAGGGCGATCGTCTCTGCCAGCGTCGCATTCGCGCCAAGCTGCGCCGCCAGCACGCGGGCGACATCCGCGACTTCCAGCGAATGCGTCATCCGCGTGCGAACGTGATCGTTGCCGCTATCGCCGACGACCTGCGTCTTGGAACGCACGCGTCGAAACGCGGTGCAGGTGATGATGCGATGCCGATCGACTTCGAACGGCGAGCGAATGGCCGTGCAAGGCTCGTGATGCACGCGGCCGCGGGACTGAACATCGGCGACGGCGTAGGGGGCGAGTTTGGGCATGGAGGGATTGTAGCCGCGCCGCCGCGGGGGTTGGAATGATCGACGTGGAGTATGTCGAATCGAGACCGCGTGCCGCGGTGTCCGAACATGTTGAACCCTTGCGATCCGTTGCGGTCGCAGCAGCCGATCAACCATCCTCAACTCCACGCTCGCCGGGTGCCGCGGGCTGCCACTCGCGTGATTTTCCGTTTCGCGGCCGGCTGCGGAGTCTGCTATGATGGTACGGGCGCGGCAAGCGGGCCTACAATCGTGCATGGAGGCGAGGTGATCCATGATTCGGATGCAGGGTGATGCGATGGGACGGTTTTCGGTTGACGTGGGAATCACGAACCACGAGGACGAGGTTCTTGCCAGGGCGGGGCACCTGTCGGCCGCCGTGGTTCGGCGGGCTACGATCAGCGCCGTCGTCGATAGCGGCGCGGCAGGCCTCGTCCTGCCGAAGGCGCTCGTGGACCAGCTTGGGCTTCCCGCGAAAAGCGAGGTGGCCGTCCGCTTCGCCGACGGGCGCCGCGATACACGCCCGGTGGTCGGCGACGTTCATCTGAGCTTCGCCGGCCGCAGCGGCCTCTTCGACGCCGTCGTCGAACCCGGCCGCGACGATGCACTGCTCGGTGCGATCGTGATGGAGGTACTCGACCTGGTTATCGACTGCACCCATCAGAAGCTGTCGCCACGCGACCCGGACCGGGTGATTGTCGAGATTGAATGAGCTTGATTCGAGCGTGCCGGCGGTGAAGCACGGCGTGACATCGTGCGGCGGGGGCGCACAGACTGAGAGGGACACCGCGTGCTGTACAGGCTGCTGATGACGCTGATCACGGTTGCGGGACTCAGTGCCGCCGCTCTGACTGTCGTCAGCTTCGCCCAGCGCACCCACGACCGACGCCTCGGCGGCAGGCACTGGATACGCCTGATCACCTACGACGGCCGGGCCGTCGTGCATTTCGTCGACGCAAACTCAGCTTACGCCATGGACTTGTTCGTTCACCCGGACCGGCTCGAACTCCTCGAATGCAGTGGCGGCCTGCCTTGGTGGCAGGATGATCTGTATACCGTTCGCCGCAAGGATCTGTTGGGCTCAGGAGATTGGCTCCGCACGCGCACGCTCGCCCTCGTTCCCTGGCACTGGACGTCCCTGCTGCTGTTGTGGCCTGCCACGGCCGTGATCCGCGGCCCGCTCCGCCGGCGCCACCGCCGCAAACGCGGCTTGTGCCCCCGGTGTGCGTTTGATCTGACGGGTCTGACGTCGGGCCGATGCCCGGAGTGCGGAGGAACGGTATCCTCGGGCGAGTCAGCCTCTACGGCGTGATGATTCGATTCAACGGCACGCCGCCTGGCGCGCGCTCATGGCGCTTCAGGTTTGTGCTTCGCAATCAGTTCGCGCACGGCAGGAACCAGCGCGATGGCCGCTTACGCCGTGCGGTGCGATTCGCTATACTCCTGTGGTGCTCGCCCGTCGGCCGCGCGCTGAAGCCGAGACGTGGACTTTCGGCAGAGAGACACTCGATGATCCGGCATTCCGACGATCCAGAGGCAATCGCCCGACGCGGGCGCGACATCTACGAGCAGAACCTCAAGCACCTTCTCGAACCCTACCACGATGGCGAGTTCGTGGTGCTGAACGTGGAAACGGGCGAGTACGAAGTCGGCGGGGATGACGTGGAGGTCTCGCGCCGCGCCAAAACCCGGTTTCCGGATGCAACTTTGCTGACGCTGCGCGTCGGGCGCGCGGCGGCGTTTCGGATCGGCACGATGCCACATGACGGACAAAGAAAACTCAGGTTCTCGCGGTGCTAAGGCAGTGCGGAGTTCGCAATCTGGTAGAGGCGGTCGAAATCCTTCCAACCCATGACAATCGGACGGCGAAACACAACGCCCTCGGACGGCGACGCTGGAACTGCTACGCGATCAAACTCTGCTGTTTCCTCTTCCCATCTCTTTGCCGTTCGCGGCGTTGGGTACCTGCCAGACCAACACAGTATGGACTTCGCCAGCACCAGACGGGATTCGTCTTCCGCGGGGAGGTCGGGTAGGCCCGCCTTCTTCCATAGCTTGGGTAAATCGTGAGTCGGGGGAATCTCACCACTCTTCTCATCGAACCCAACATTGGATTCGTTCAGCTGCAACTTCCGCGCAATGACGGCCTTCACGATGAGTTCAAGCGCAACCGCGCTCTCCCGGGCGAAGGCCTCGGAGACCGCGCGATCGGTGTCGTCGTACCGGTGATTGCATTCCTGCGCAAGCTCGTCCAGTCGCCGTTCACCATGCAGTCTCCACACTGCGTAGGCTGCGAGGCGCGCCTTCGCCGCATTGGTCTGCCAGTGTCCCAGGCGCCGGTGTCCTTCCGGTAGGCATGCGTCGTCGGTTTGCGCCCTTGAATTTTGGGTTGCT
>CAZYLK010000113.1:0-19594 GCA_964648365.1 uncultured Phycisphaeraceae bacterium | reverse complement strand
ATGCGGGCCACGTCGCCCGTCGTTTCGTCCAGCAGGCGCAGCAACAGGTGATCGGGCGTCAGTTCGAAGTGCGTCCGGGAAGCGCACACGGAGGTGGCGCCTTGAAAGTGCCGCAGCGTGTTGGCATCGAGCCGGCCGATGAGGCTCCGCAGTTCTTCCGCCTTCGGTTGAGTCGCCATGTCAGAGTCGTTCCACTTCACGCCACGGGCCGCCGATCACGCGGTCAGGCCGTGGCAAACGTCACCGAGGTCTCGTCGATCGGATCCGTCCGCGTCCACGCCGTCCGGGCCAGCCGGCCGGCATCGTCGCCCGAAGACAGCACCATTTCCGGGATCTCGCGGGGCGAGATCACCACTTCCACGTCGAACGAAAGCGGGTCGATGCAGTAAAGCCGCGTCAGCGCGCACGTCTGCCTGAACGAGGCTTCCTCCGGGAGGAAATCAAGATACGTCCGCCAGTCCACCGGACCCAGCGTGACGCCGAACGCGCCGCTGCAGTCGTAGACCTCTTCGCCCACGGTCAGATCCTCACCGAGGGTGCAGTTGCGCACGCCGATTTCGTTGAGATCCTGCACATCGAGCGTCACCCAGCGGCCTTCGCACTGCCGCACCCGCGCCGTCATGCCGGACCAGTAGTCCGAGAGGACGCCTTCCAGCGTCCCGGCCGAGCGAGGGTGCTGCGTCAGCACACCGGCGTATCGAACCATGCGCAGAGGCGGCACGCCCAGCGCCGCTTCGTCGTAATGCGGCGGGCAGCCGATCAGCCAGCGCAGGTATCCGACGATCGCATCGCGCCCGGCCAGTGCGAAAGAGCGGTCGAACCGGTACTTCAGCCACGCGCGGTAGAACAGCGAGATGAGCCGATGGTTGAAGATGTCGAGAAAATCGCGCAGGGGAGAGCCGTCCGGCTCACCGGCGTAGGGATCGTCGGCGGCGTCCGACGCGCGCGACTGCTCGTGGTGCGGGTGCGACTGATCTACGGATCGGAGCACATCGACGCCGTAGTGCATCGGCAGCGGGCTGCTGACGCCGTAGAAGCCCATGAACGCCACGTCGAGGCGATGGTAGGGCGCGTGGCCGTCGCCGGGGTCGCGGCGGGCGATACTCCTGACGTCGGTGGATGGAAACGCAAGGCTCACGTCGGGGCGGAACCGCAGCGTCTCCTGCGACACGGGGCCGCGCTGACCGACGCCGGCCGTCGCGGCCGAAAAACGCTCCAGCAGCCACACCGCCTGAAAGAAGTCGAACTCCCACGGTCGGGCTTCGAGCCTGTCGAGCAGGGAAGGCGTTGCGCCCGCACCAGCGGGCCGCTCGCTGACGCTCGCGGTTCGGTTTGGCGGCGCCATCAGCCCACCGCCCTTTCTTCCGCAGGGGTCACCTGGTCGCCCCACCGGGCCGGGAAGCGGTAGCGCTGACCGCTGCGCGTGAATCGCACGGACAACTGGCTGTAGGAGTTCAACGTGACGTACTGCGCCAGAAAACGGTCCACGACACATGCGAAAACGTAGGCGTCGCCTTCACCGGCGAAGTGCTCTTCGTTGAGTTCCAGCTCGACCTGGCAGCCGCGCAGCGGCGCGCCGCGGACCATGCGCTCGTGGTAGCGGGCCGAGACGTGGACGATACCGTCCAGCAGTCGCGTGTGGGCGGCCGCCCGCTGCGCGTCGTGCTCGGCCTGGAAGTCGTAGACGCGGAGAATCTCGCGAAAGTGCTCCACCGAGGTCAGCGAGACGTAGTTGAGGCTCATGTGCGAGATGAGCCGCCAGTGCAGCGCCTTCCCAAGCGGTGGGCGGATCGTTTCTGTCGGTTTGCCGAGGTTGGAAAAGTCTACCGCCGCGGGAGAACTGTCCGTCGGGAAGCGAATGTCGCCCGCGCGAAGCTGGCCGGGCAGATCGCGGTTGGTGCAGGTTAGCTCGAACGACATTGTCTCGTCCGCGGGCATCTGGCCCGGCCGCTGCGCGCCGACGAAAGAGACGTACGTATCCGTGCCGAGCCGCGGGTCATCCCGCTGCACACAGGGCACGACGTCGTAGTGGTAGTATGACACCCGGCCCGGATCGACCGCCGAAGAATGGGAAAAGGAGTAAAACGGCGCGACCGGCCGGGTCTGCACCGCGGCGCCCTGCGTGACGGCCGTGACGGATTCGATCGAGTAGACCTCGACGTGCCGCCGGTCCGCCACGCCCACCTTGGACGGGTGAAGCAGGTAGTGAACCCGGTCATGCTGAACGCGAATCGGCTCACCCGGGTGCTCGAAGAGGTTGATGGCCGGTACGCAGTGGAGCTTGACGTTGTCGGTCGAGACGCGCGGGAACTGATCCAGCCGGCGGTTGAGCGTTATCGACAGCCGCAGCGCGTCGCCCGGCTCGATCGCCGCGACCGCGCGGTCCAGCCCGGCGACGTCGACGAAAAGAAACCGCTCCTTGAAGGCGAAGTACTCCTGCAGGAAGCGATAGCCGAGGAACGAACGGGCGGGATAGGGGATCAGCCCTTCCGCCCGGGTAAGGCCGGCGGGTGTGATGGCGCCGTCGGCCAGTTCGAAGCGTTGCTTCCCGTCCGTGGTCGTAACGGACGCCTGATGGACGTGCGCCGCGAGTAACTGGAAGAGCGTGAAGGCAGTGGCGGTGTCGCCGGCCAGGTGCAGGCGCACCACGCCGAGATCGAGATCGGCAAGTTTCAGCCCGGCCGCGGCGCGGAACGTGAGGACGAGCCGGATGGGCTTGCCGGGATCGGTCTCCATCCGAACGTCCTCGACGTTCCACGGCCGCACCGTCACCGGCCAGCAGGCCCGGTAGACGCAGCGCGTCCCATCGACGGGGGCGCTGGCGAAGGTGCAGCCCTGCTCCACGTTGAGCGGCGCCTGAAGCTGCGCCATGTCGGGGCGAAGCTGCATGATCGCCATGGACGGTACCGAGCGCAGATAGTGCGGCCACAGGAGGCCCATCATCGAGGCGGTGAACTCGGGCAGCTCGTCGTCGAGCTTCTCGCGAATGCGCCCGCAGAGGAACGCAGTACCCTCCAGCAGGCGCTCGACGTCCGGGTCGGAGCCACGATCCGCCAGATAGCGGGCGATCTCCGGGTTGGCGCGAGCGACCTCCGGCCCCGTCTCACGGAGGTAGCGAAGCTCGTCCTGGTAATAGGCGTTCTTCACGTCGGTCTAGTCGGACACTTCAAACTCGCCGGTGCCGCGCACCGCCGTTTCGTACCAGACGCGATGTTCCGCCTGCCGGCCGACCAGAACGCCCTCGATCCGGAAGGCCAGCGTCCGGCCGTCGCGACCCTCGTCGTCGATGACGCGCGAGACTTTGATGCGGCGGAGGCGCGGCTCGTACTTCTCGATGGCCGTCTTGATGGCGTCCGACATGACGCGCACATGGTCGCCGCTGCCGACGATCAGGTCCGTCAGCGCCGGCAGGCCGTAGTCGGGCATCGCATCGCACATGCCGTGGCGCGCGTTAAGCAGGCGGGCCAGGTGGTCGCGAACCGACTCGCACAGGGCCTCGACGTCTTCCTGAGTCGTGGGTTCGAGCCTGGCCCGGCCGGACCGGGCCGCCTGAGCGACCCGGCTCAAGAGGGTCCGTTCGCGCGCCACCTCAGCTCTCCCCCATCATCGTGCGCGCCGGCCTAGGCAGCGCCGGGCGACCGCCAGTGATCCATCTCGATGATGGTCTCGGGCATGTAGTTCCACTCGATCTCCTCGTACACGAAACTGTACTGCACCATGTGCCGATAAGGCTCGTTGTTCGGCAGAAAACTGGTCGGCATGAAGGTGCGGATGTCGACGCAACGGGCGTTTTTCATCTTGATTTCGTAGTACTTGACCTCGCTGTGCGAGTCGGGGTCGATCCGCCAGTACTGCAGCGTGACTTCCGGGATCTTCCGGGCGGTGCAGCACGACTTGAACAGGCCGGGGTTGGCCTTGTCGATCTCGCACACGACGCGGATGGGGGAGTGGACGCGAACGCCGGACGGCATGCCGTCTTCCTGGCGGAAGGGCTGGTGGACGTTATGGTCGACTTCGTAGACGTCGACCGTGTCTTCCCGGCCGACCTTCTCCGAAGAGCCGGGGATGTCCGAAATGAGCAGATTGCATGGCGTAGGCATCGATCAGGTTCTCCTTCCACTGCGACCGGTCCGGCCGGTCTTACAACCGTGTGACTTCAGGCCGCCGAACGCGCGCGTTTCCCGGCGGCCCTGCATGAGACGGCGACGGCGACGCGCCACGCCGCTTGTCTTGCTTCTAAAGGCGACTCCGCGACCCGCGATACACGCGCGAGGCCGCCCCGATCAACGTCCATCCCCCCAAGACTCTCCGGCGTCCGCGGCGCGCGACCCTGGCGGTGGCGCACCGCCCGCCGGCTAGGACGGCGGCGGATCGAACTGACCCACCATCGAGAGTTCCACCTCCACGCCCTTGAGTTTGAAGTGCGGGATCATCTGGATCTCCGACTTGAACATGCCGGGCTTGCCGGGCACCGGCTGCGCGGAGACCTGCACCTCCTTGAGCGGGTATTTGGCCGCCAGCACGTCGTCGAGCGTGCCCTGGCGGGAGTACTGCTTGAGCCACTTATTGATCTCCGCCGTCATCTTCTCCGCGTCCATGACGCGGCCCATGTTCTCGCGCCAGATGACCTTGAGGTAGTGGGCCAGGCGGCAGGAGATCATCAGGTACGGCAGCGACATGCCCAGACGGGCGCGCGTTTCGTCTTCCTTGCCTTCGGCGGTGTCGGGGAACTTGCCGACCGCCTTGGCCGACGGAGCGTCGAAGAACGCTGCGTTGTCGCTGCCCTTGCGCATGATCAGCGGGATGAAGCCGAAATTGCACAGATCCACGTCGACGTCCTCGGAGATGAGCGTCTCCGTAGGAATCTTGGTCTGGTACTGGCCGGTTGCTTCGTACTGGTGGAGCGGCAGGTCCGGCACGGTGCCGCCGCTGTTGGGGCCGACCACGGCATTGTACCACCCGTACTTGGCGAAGCTCTCCGTCATGCGGGTGGCCAGGGCGAATGCGGCATTGCCCCACAGATAGCGGTCGTGATTGGCGACGCGCACATCTTCGGCGAAGGTGAAGTCCTTCACGTCCTGGTCTTCGAGCGTGTAGGGCTTGCGCAGGAGGAATCGCGGCATGGCCAGCCCCACGTAGCGGGCGTCGTCCGACTGGCGGAAGGAGTTCCACTTGGTGTACTGCGGCTGCTCGAAGATCTCGTACATCTCCGCCATGCGCGGCAGGTTGACGAAGGAGTCTTCGTTTTTGCCGAACATCTGGGCGCCGACGCCGCCGAGAAACGGGCACTTGGCCACCGCCCCCACCCGCGCGACCTCCGAGAGCAGTTCGCAGTCGGGCGTGCTGTTGGTGAACTCGAAATTCGAGACCATCATGCCGTACGGGTTGCCGCCGAAGGTGTTGTACTGGTCGCGGTAGACGGTCTTGAACAGGCCGGACTTCTGCCAGTCGGGCGCGTCCTGGAAGTCTTCCAGCAGATCCTGCTTGGAGACGTTCATGACCTCGATGCGGATGTTTTCGCGGAACTCGGTGTTGTCCACCAGGTACTTGAGGCTCCGCCAGGACGATTCCAGCTTCTGGAACTGGCTGTCGTGCAGGATCACGTTGATCTGGGCGCTGAGCTGCCCGTCGATCTCCGCAATGAAGTCGTCGACCACCGCCTTGTTGATGACCAGCTTGTCGAGGTCGAGGCCCGACGCCTTCTGGACGATGCCGGCGATGCCCTTGCGGTAGACGTCACGATAATCATTGTCCAGGTCGAGGCTGTCGATCAGCGCGTCGACCGCCGAGGTGTCCGCCGCGGCGGCCGCGGCCGGCGCCGCCGCCTGCTGGGGTTGATCTGCCATGGAACTGCACTCCTACTGCGTTGACACCGCGTGACGACGCACGCGTCGATACTTGTCGAACAAGCGGGCGGGCGGGCGTGATCAGGCCGGCGGAGGCGCGGCCTCCGCGGCGGCGGCGCCGCCGGCTTCCCCCCCCCCGCCGGAGCGGATCATCTTGAGGATCTGATCGCGAACTTCCTGGTTCTTGATCGCGCCCAGAAGCTCGGTCTGCGCCGCCTTGTCGCCCATCTTGGGGCGCAGCGCTTTCATCGCGTCGCGCAGCTCCAGCAGGTTTTTCAGTTGCGGCACCTGCTTGGCGATGGACTCGGGCCGGAAGTCCTTCAGCGTGTTGAACTTCAGCGATACGGGCAACTCCCCGCCGCCGCCGAGCGCGTTCTCCACGTTCAGATCGAGCGAGAGGTTGAAGCTCTGCATCACCGCGTCGAAGTTCGACTTGTTCAGATCGACCGGCTCGCGCTGGTCGACCGGCCGCTTGTCCGCCTTAAGCGTGTAGTCGCCCATCACCAGCAGTCGAAACGGCAGTTCAGGCTCCGCGCCGCCCCGCAGGCGATCCGTGATCGCAATGTTGACGCGCGCTTCACGCGCTTTGGACGCCCCTTTGGCCATGGTCTACTCCTCCTTTGGTTTCCGGCACGCCGGTCATCGTACCGGTCTTACGGCTCCGCCGCCAGCGCCGCGACCGGATCGAGCTGGCACAACCACGCGAACGAATCCCGGACCCCTTCCAGGGACTCCGGCCTGGGAGGCTTCTGACCGTCGGCCAGCGCTTTGCGGCACTTGTACAACGTCTGGGCCACCTCGACGGCCAGCCCCGGTTCCCATTCGTCCACCTGGAATCGGCGTATTTCTTCGTAGCACTCTTCCAGCAGCGGCGCCGCCACGGAGAGCCGCTGCGCGTCGTAGCACAACTGGGCGATCCGCACCTTCCACAGGAAGCGATCGCGCCGCTGCGTACAACCTGTCAGTCCTTCCTTGAGTTCCTGCAGCGCTTCCTTGAGCTTGCCGGAGCCGGCGAGCTTGCGGGCCTTGTCGCCGGCCTCTTTAAGCCGTCCGTCGCTCATGGCCCCGGCCGTGACCGCACCGCCGCCCCCCCCGGCCGCCGGCATCACCTCGGACTCGAGCCACATGCGCGTCTCCCCGCCGCAGGCCGGCATCCCGCCGTTGAATTTCAGGTCGAACACTGTGTCTCCGACGCGTCGCACGAACGCAGCTGTCAGCCCGATGACGGTCTGGCGGGCCAGCTCGTAGGGTGGGCCGAGGCTGGCCATCGCACTGCACGTGTAGCGCTGAAGGTCGAGCCAGACCGGCGCCGAGCGGAACGCCCCCTCCGCACCGGTCAACAGGTGCTCCCACAAGCCCTGCGCCATCTGAGCCGCGAGGGCATTGACGATCGAGGGATCCGGCGGGCGGCCCTGGAACGGCATACCCGGCGGCGGAAGCGTGAACCGCGACCACTTGATGGCTCTGACCGCGGCGTAGGGTATCGGATTGGTCGGCTCCGCTTTCTGCATGAAAGTGGCCGCGGACAGCATCGCGTTGACCGCACCGGACACGTCCTGAACGTTGACCGGCGCCATCGCCGGCGCAGCGGCAGCGGGCGCGGCGCCTTCCGCAGCGGGCGGGGCGGGGGCAGCGGACGCGGCGGGCTTTGGTCGCTTGCCGGCCAGCTCCTTCAACGCCGCCAGGAACTTCTTCATATCCGGCGGCTCGTCCGGCAGCTTTGCCTTCAGGCCCGACTCGATGGCTTCCGCCCGCTCGGCGCACTTGTCGACCGCGTCGAACTCGTCCGGCTTGGGCTGGCGATCCCTGAACCAGCCCTCCTCCGCAAAACGCAAGGCCAGCGCCTCGATGCGAGCCTTGCGCCGACGGGGCCGCTCGGGAAAAGCGTCGTCCCAGAAGTGTTCGATCAGACCCGCCAACATGCCCAGCGACGCCGCCAGCCCGTCATATCCGTGACGTTTGAACAGCGCGTGACTGAGCGCCGTGGCGATCTCAAAGTCTTTGGAGATGGCCCGCAGGATGTTCGTTCCGCTCAGTTCGACGGTGTGCCACGCCGGCTCCTCCTCGCCGATCCGGCTGAGCTTTGACAGCTCGGCCATGACCGCGATGTACTGCTCGTCGTCCGCGGCGTCGGTCCCCCCCCGAGGGCCGCCGGCGATCGGTTCGGTGCCGAGCGCAAGGATCGGTGTTTCGTCGAACGCGGGCATGGACCCTCCTCACGCCGGGCGGCTCGCCGCGGCGGAGCAGACGGACGCAAGACGGTCAGTGAAATGCCGCGCGAAACAGAAACGGCATCCCGGTCAGGATGCGCTCGCGCCTCCATGCAGCCCCGGGGGTCGTCCGACTCCGGAATCGGTCCCTCTCGCTCCCGCGCCGCCGCAAGAATCGCTCGCATCGCGATCAGACCGCGGACGCAGATCGGCACTCAACAGTCACCAGCCTGGATCGCCAGTATAGAGACGCCTCGCGGCGAGCGTCAAGAACGGTCAGGCCGTGCCCGAGACGAAATCGAGCCACGTCGCGGGGGTGACCGGATCGACGTTCGTCGCGTCCGTCGGCGCGGCACTGACGTGATCGACGTAGTTCAATTCCCGGCTGCGGCCGGCAACGAGGAGAAAGTCCTCGGTCACCAGATCCCGCGCAACGACGGACAGCGCCGCCACCCCCCCGGCGTTCCCATCCGTCGTGACCACCAGCGACAGCGGGCGCTGCGACACGTCGAGGCGCGCCTCCAGCCAGCGCAGCCAGCCGACCCACTGGCAATCCAGCTCGAACGACGGCGACAGAGGGAATGACAGGGTCGGCTCGAAAGACGGACTGTCATGCCCTTTCAGCCGACGCCCCCACGCGGACACCGCCGAGAGGAAGACGTCCGGCTCGGCAATCTTGCAGGGCGGCCCGGCCGCCTGAAACCAGTCCGCCCAGCCCAGGTGCCGCGCCGCTCGCGCCCAGTCTGTGCCGCGGGCGTCCTCCCGAACATCGTCGAGATCGATGGTGCGGCGGCCAAACACTGAATCAAATGACCCGGGCGATCGCAGGAACCGGCCCGCCTCGCGACCCAGCGCGACCAGGTCGCGGAAGACGCGCGACGCCGCATCGGCGCGCGCGCTGGTGGGACCGGGCCACAGGTGCGTGGGAACGCCGACGTAGAAGCACAGCGGGAAGGGCCGGCCGCGCATGTCGCCGCCGAAGTCGATGAACGAGGCGAGTACCGTCATGCCGACTTCGGGCAGACGGAAGACGCCGAATGCCACCGGGAGCCGGACGTTACGAGCCCCGCCGCTGCTGCGTTCCTGGTGCTGCTGAAAGCCGCGCAGGATCCAGTCGTTGAACGCGACCGCCCAGGACTCGTCGGTGTCGGAGCGGTAGTAGTCCGCATAGGTCGGGAGCTTGCCGAACCAGCGCAGGCGCGGATCGGGCTTGATCCGCATCGTCTTGGACTTGAATAGATCGGTCCAGCTCATCGAATGTCCGCCGGCCGTGCCGGCGCGCATGACCGCCGTGGCGTCAATCCGCGCTCCTGTCCGCGTCGGCCGTGCGTCACGGCGCCGATCGCGATGCCCACGGCGCCGGAGGCGACGCTTTCTGCATCGGGCGGATCGGCCCGGGCATCGGCCGCTCCAGCTCGAAAACCAGCATCTCGCCGAGCGTCCGAGGCTCACCGCCGCCGGGCGCCGCGTCCACCGTCACCGTGTGCAAGGTCCGGTGGATCCGGCCATCGCCTTCGGAGTAGCCGTACGCATGAAGATACGCGCTCAGCGCCAGCGGCGACAGCGGGCCGAGCGGATCGGTGCGGGCCGGGTAGACGCTGCCGCCGCCGGCCGTCGGGAATCCCTCGGTAAAGCTCACCTTGGCGTCGCCGCCCTCCGAGATCGACCAGTCCCACGTCGCCCGGTAGGGCGTGGCCCGGCCGGAAACGCTGGTGGGTACGCGGACGGGCCCGCGAACGCTCGTCGACCCCGGCGCGTCGGACTGCCAGCCGATCTGCCCGAGGTAGAGTTCCACGAATCGATAATGCTGCTGAGCGGTGTCGGCGATCTTGTCGCTGAAGCGAGGATCGCCCTTGGCATCGCCGCCCTGCACGGCCACGCGCAGCGGCGCGTCGCTGACGTCCTGACGCAGGCCGATGAAGGACGACCAGCTTTCGCAGGAGCGATAGAACTCGCCCCGCACCAGTTTCTGCGCATCCCGTTCGGGCAGGCCCCCCTCCAGCGGGGCGAGCGCCGCCCGGGCGTAGCCCACGTCGAGAAGAAAACGCTTGAAGTCGGTGAAGTTCACGGTCGCCATCGCGCCCTCCCCCCCGCGCCGGGCCAGGTAAGGCCAGCCGCCGTCGGCCTCGGCCGCGCCGAGATGCTTCTGCTGCACGCCGCGCAGGCGCTCGCTGAGTTCGTGCGAGAGAAGCTGCTGGGCGAACTCCTCGAAGGCGATGAGTTCCGCGGTAATGCGCTCATCCGCCAGCCGCGTCGACTGGCGCAGCGCTTGCAGCCTGCCCCATTGTATCTGTCGCAAGGGGGCGGAGTCGGGCGTGAAGTCCGCGGGGATCACGGCATTGTCCGCGATGCCGACCGCCAGCTCCTTCCACGCCAGGGCAAAACCGGCGGCCGTCGTGGACCACGGCGACGCCGCCTGATCTTGCGTCAGCGTAACGCCAGAGGCCAGAGTGGCGAACTCGCCGCCCTTCCAGTGCTGCGCCAAGGCCCCGTACACGTCGTCCGCAAGGATCCCCCGCTCGCGTCGGAAGGCATCGCCTTCGAAGGGCAGCGCCAGCGATCCGACCTGCGGATCGTACGTGAGCCAGACGATGTTGCGCAGCACCTCAGCCAGCGGGGGCTCGAACGCATCCGCGACCCGGCGGGCGGTTCCCTGCATGGTGCGATCGCCGCCGAACTGCCGCGCGAAGGCCTCCCATCCGCGTTGCCCCAGGCCGGCCTCGTCCAAGCCCTCGATCGTCAGGCTGCGATAGGCGCTGTCCCACTCGCTGACGTAGGTAGCGGCGTATTGCCGCCACGCCCGGCGGACGCTTTCGGCGCAGGCGTCGTTGACCGCGGCGCGCGCGTCCGCGGCGCGGTAGTAGTAGCCGTCCTCAGCCGTGAACAGCTTGAGGTAGTAGAGCAGGCGCAGGCACTCCTCAAAGCGGGCCTGCAGGAACTCGGCCGTGGCGCAGGCGGGGATTTCGCGCAACCGGCGGGATGATTCTTCCGAACGCGGCGGGGCCACCGGACGGGTGACGGCGCCGGGGCGCGTGGGCGGGCGACTGCCCGGGCGGGTAGCCGGGGGGCGGCTCGTCGGACGTGCGGGGGGGGGCGTGACCTGCGTGGCGGCGGGTGCGGCGACCTGGGCCTCAGGGATGTCGATGCGGTAGGACGATTGGCCCGGCTCGCGCCAGCCCTCGGCCAGTTCCGCAAACGCCCACGGGGAAGAGCCATCGGCGACGGCATCGAGCCGCTGTTGCATCGACGCCAGCAGCAGCGTCCCCCGTCCCCGCTGCATGAAGGCAAGGTAGGCGTCGGCCAGGGAGGCCAGTTCGTCGCGGCGCCACGGTTCCGACATCGCCAAGGCCGGCATCTCGGCCGAGACCGCCGTCCCCTCCTCCGGGTACAGCAGCGACTCGAGTTCGGTCACCCACTCGGCCGCCGTCGACGACGACGCGCCCGCCAGGGCCGCGAAATCATGCGCCGCGATCCGCTCATGGATGGGCCGTAGAAACGCATTCACCTTGACCGCGTCCTCGGTAAGCTGAATTTCGTCCAGCCGCTGAGGCGCCGGCTCGGGAGCGGTTGCCTGCTCCGGAACCGTGCGGATCACGTGTGCATAGGTGCGCGGAATCGCCAGGAAGAGCTTGGCGAAGCGTTCCCGCTCGAACGCACCTTCGGCATATTCCTCGTTGACCAGTCCATTGCGGCGAAGTTCCTGCCAGAGGACGCGGTCCAGGCCGTCCACGTTCGCCGGACCGTAGCCCAGCGACAGCGACGGGATGAACGCGGTGGCGTCGTCGCGGCCGCAGCGCTGAAAGGCCGCCTGCAACCGCTGCTCGATGGCGACCCATTCGCCGCGCTGACGCAGAATCGCATCCAGCAGCGAAGGAATCCCCTGGCCGGTCAGATTGTCGCGCGCCCAGGTGGCGCCGCGCAGCGCCGCGTCAAACGACTCGTAATTCTGCACGAACCCGCTCTGCAGCGACTGCGCCTCTTCCAGCGTCGAGATCGACGCACCCGCCGTAACAAGCTCCAACATGCCGGCCAGGCTGGTATTGACCGACTCGCACGCGGTCCGAATCCCCATCCACCGTCGGATGATCGGATCGGGGTGCGATCCGGTCAGCGTCGCGTAGGGCCGCAGCCGGTCGTGGAGCGCGACCACGGCCGACCGGACCACGTCGCGGGAGTTGCGGCCGGCGGTGTCAAACAGGGCCGACGGATCCAGCACGCCGCGGCCGCGCTCGCGCAGGGTCGCAAAATAAGTGTGCGCCTCGGCCAGGACGGCGTCGCGCTGCGCATTGACGATGGACTTCTGGTCGCTGACGATGGCCGTCAACCGCTGAAACCCCTCGAGCGAGTAGATGTCCAATTCCGTGGGAGCCGCGCCGCCGGGTTCAGACTTGCAACCCGCCCACAGCAGATACTCCTCCAGGGCGGAGACGTGCTTTTGCAGCGCCAGCGCCGGATCCTCGCCGGGTTGATCCAGGATCGAGCCGCGCCGCAGCGATTCCGACACGTCGTCGATGACGGAGGTGAGCACGCGGCGCTGAAACAGCGCGGCGCGGATCATCGTCAGGTCGCGGATGGGCCGGTCGGCGCCGAGACCGAGGGAGAGGATCTTCGCTGAGAACGTGTGCTGCTTCAGCGTGTCCACGTCGCCGGAGAGCGTCTGCGCCAGTTTCAGCGCCTCGGCGGGCGGGCCTTCCGCTCGGTGCGTCAGGGTCTCCTGCGCGTTAAGCCGCGGCTGACCGATGACACGGGCGAACGTGCGGAAACTCAGCGCCAGTGCCACGATGAACACCACCGTCGCCACGGCCGTGCCGATTTGCAGCAGCCGCGACAGCTTGCGGTTGCGGACGACCTGCTCCTCATTGCGGAACACCAGTCCGTGCTCGGGGAACGCTTTGCGGAAAAAGACGTCCTTGATGAAGTGCGGGCGCTTGTTGGGATACAGATCGAGCGTGGAAAACTGATCCGCCGCGTCGGCGCCGAGCCGCTCCGAAAAGTGCTTGAGGATCAGGTTTCCTTCCTGCGTGGCGCTGGTGAAGTAGATGCCGCGGAAGATCAGGTTTTTCACCGCCCGCGGGTTGCGGATCATCGGGAAGAGCGTGCGGACGTAAGTCTCCAGCGGCGACAGCAGTTCGCGGAATTCCTCCGCGAAAGCGTAGGCCAGGCCCAGGTCCGCCTCGTCCGCGTCATCCGCAAGGCGGCGCAGACGCAGTTCGTGCAGCCGCCCGTAAAGATCCTCAAAGTCGTGCTTGAAAGTCTCGGGGTCGTACAGTTCGTTGAAGTTGCCCGGCTTCGACCAGCCGAAGATCTGGTTCTTGACCGTGATGTCGCGCTCGGCCCGGTCAAAAAACTGCATGAAGCCGAGAATCTTGTCGCACTTGGTGATAATCAGGTAGGTCGCGAACGTCACGCCCAGCTTGGTCTGCAAGTCTCGCAGGCGCTCCAGCGCCGTGTTCGCGTCCGCTTCGACCCGTTCCGGCGGATCCTGCAGGAGATGGTCCGCAGAGACGCACACGAAAGCGCCGTTGATGGGAAAGCCCGGACGCCCTTTGCCGACGGTGTTCAGGAACGCCTGCCACTCCCGATGGTCGGCGTCGTCCTGCGGGTTGCACAGGCGGCCCGCCATGTCGATGAAGATGGCGTCTTCGGTGAACCACCAGTTGTAATTCAGCGTGCCGAGCTGGTACCCCTCGGGCTTGCCCGTCGAGAACGTCAGTCCGCCCTCGTTAACGAGCTTGGTCTTGCCGCAGCCGGAATCGCCAATGACGATGTACCAGGGCAGGTCGTAGACGCTGATGCCGATGTTCTTCCGCATGTCGCGGACGGCGCTGAAGAACTTTTCGTTGTTGGCCTTGATGGCCGCGCCCACTTCGATCGAAACCGGTCCGCGGGCGCCGTCGGTGGCCAGCTTGCTCGCCATCTGGTCGCGACGCTTGCGCGAGCGGCCCAGGAAGAGCCACGAGATCAACCAGCCGACCGCCATCACGACCAGCAGAACGCCGAGGACGCCGAGGATGATGATCGGCCACGAGGTGTGCGGAAACAGCCAGCGCTTGACCGTGTACGCAGCCGCGACCGGCGTGCCGACCCCGATGAGGATCAGCATGGCCTTGACTTCTTTCGGCAGCGCCTTGAATGCGTCCAGCAGTTTCTTCATCAGTCACCGTAACAGCTTCATCCGCAGAGCAATTCAAACGCAGATCGACCAACCGCAGATAAACGCGGATGAACGCAGATGGAAGACGATGGGAACAAACTCAATTCCCTCCACGCCTACGCGCCTTCGTCCCTCCGTCCCTTTCTTCCCCTTCGTGCCTCCGTGCCTCCGTCCCTTCTTCCCCCTAGCTCCCCTCCAGCGTGGTCGTCCACTGCTCCGCGCTCTCGCTGATGTCGGACACCGCGCTGTTCCATGCCAGCCGACCGGCCGCCACGGCCGCGCCCATGATCAGCAGAAAGACGACCAGCACGATCGTCAGGCTCATGCCCAGGTTGTAGTTGACCTTCAATTCCTGCTGGTGCCGGTAGGCCTGCGGGAACATCTCCTTGTCGCGCGTGGTCGCATAGGCCGGCAGCCGTGTGAACAATCGCCGCGTGTAGTCGGCCAGTTCCTGCGGACGATCGTGATACTGCCCGCGGAAGCCCAGCCGCAGGCACACGAAGTACAGGCTCAGCAGTTCCGCCAGTCCGGCGGCGTCGGGCCGGTTGCGCCGATCCGCTTCCTCGAAGCGCTTCTGAATCTCGTCGCAGTCGTAGAAAAACTCCTCGCCGCCCAGCGCCTGGGCGTGGTTCAGCAGTTCCGGGTCGGTTTCCAGCGGGTTGGTCGCCCAGAAGTCAGCCCCCTCCCACGCCGTGTTCAGCATTTTGTAGTCGACCAGGTAGACCATCATGGCGCGAGCGTGGTCGTTCCAGCCGCGCTCGGCCGCAGGATCGTTGCGGGCCAGATCCTCCGCGTCGCGCAGCGCAGTAATCGCGTCGAAGCGCACCTGCTGCGGCGGCGGCGTATTGCCGTGCTTCACCTGGCGAGCGAAGTTCGACACGAACTCGAACACAGGCCCGCAGGCCGCGGTCAGAGCCAGGGACGGCCGGTCGGCGACATCCGCTTCGGTTCCACGATGGCTGGACTTGATCCTCGACACTCCTCATCCCCAGGCGGCGCTCGCACCGGCGCGGTCGCCGGCGCGATGAAAGCCGGCCGTTATCATCCCGACCCGGTGGATCCCGGGCGTTGTATCACGTAGAGCGTGGGGGCGAAGGCGTCGAACGAATCGAGCTGGCCCTCCTGAATCGAGATGCGGATCCCACGCTCCTGCTCACATTCGTGCCAGTAGTCGGTCCGGTCCGGTCCGATCGTCTTGTTGATCCGGAAGTAGTGCAACCCGTCGCGACGGGGCAACGTCCCGGCCGGCACCGATTTGATTTCCAGCCGCAGGCCCGCCACGGCCAGGTTGTAAATCCTCGGCGCCCGCGACGGCGACGCCAGCTTCATGTTCAGCTTGCCGTAAATGAACCGCTCCAGTTCCTGCGTATCCATCTCGGTGGACACCAGCCCGACGTACATGTCGAGGTTGTCGTCGATCCAGGCGCGGTCCAGTTCGACTCCCAGCCCGTCCTTGCCGCGCGCGTCCTTGACGCGGGTGAAGCGCCGCTCGACGTAGGCCATGGGCCGCATCGACTCCAGCAGCACCAGGATGCGCCGGCGCAACTGGTCAAACGTCTCGCCCGGCCGGCCGTGGTCGTACGCCGGGATCGCCCCCGGCGTCAGATCGTCGCTGAAGATGGCCAGGTGACCGACGAGCCGGGCATAGACCTGGTACGCGTCGAACGGATGCACCATCGGCGATTGCAGCAGCGCCCGCAGGTGGGCGCGCGTTTCGTTAAGCACGTGCAGCTTGAGCAGGTGCTCGGTGCTGGCCGCCATGCCGTCGGTAAAGCGCATGCGGTGGTCGCGGGCCTCCCGGGCGAGGACTTCGTCCTTGGCCTCCACCTGATCCGCCAGCGACTTGACCATCGAGCTGAGCCCGGCACTCGCCTGCAGCGCCAGCAGCGGCCCCACGCCGAGCACGTCGATCTCGGGGGTGGCGCCCGGGCGGTCGCTACGGCGGACCGAACAGATCGGAACCACGTCGAAGCCGGTCATGTCGGCGTCCTGCGCAAACAGCCGCCCGCGCATCCGACGGACGTAGACCATCTGCGGGTTCTTGCCGGAGTTCTCGTCGCGTCGCATCACGGCGTGCGGTTCGTAGCGCGGGTTGCCGTCGATGAGGTCCGGTCGCTCCAGCGGCACGCTGTTGGCCCGGACTTCCTGCCGCCGCGGAACGCCAAAGAACAGGCGCAGCGACCCCCCGGCCGCCGTCAGTTCCTTTTCAAAGTTCAGCGGGGCGAGTTCCGTGTTTTCCGGGATGTTGACCCAGGTGCCGTCCTTAAGACGCAGCGTGCATTCATCCAGCCGCAGGGTGAAGTTCTCCAGCGGCTCGGGTGCGATCTTGAGCTCGACAAAGCCCCACGGAAACGGGCGCAGCCCGTCGTATCCGGCCGCAACGACGGTATCAAACCAGCGCTGGGCGGCCTGCAAGTGATGCGGCCGCAGGAACATGCCCTCCGACCAGTGTGTTTCGGTCCAGAACCTCATGCGTGGATCCGGCGCCGCCGGGAGAATCAGCCGCTCCCTTACGGTCGCGGTTCGGACGTTGGCCGCTCCCTTACGGTCGCGGTTCGGATTCGGCTCACTCTCTGTTCATCGCAATCTCAATGAACTGCTCCGCCCGGCCGGCCGGCTCGCGCACACCGATGTGGACGCGCAGCGGGTTGCCATACGACCCCGGCGGGTTGAACTTCGCGGGCGGTACCGGCAGGATGGCGCCGTTCTGATCGTAGAACCGGGCGAAGACATAAATCACGGAACGGCTGGAGTGTACGGCGCCGCCCTTGAACCAGCCTTCTTCCTTGAACTCGATGCCGGTGACGGTCACTTCGGTCCGCCCGTCGCGCTTCGCTCCGCGCAGCGCCTTGCCGGCCACCTTTCCGTAAACGTCCTTTTCATCCGTCAGGACGTAAACCTGCGTGGCGGGCAGGCTGAATTGCCCCGGCTGCGGCGGGTTCTGCGGCCGGCGGGCGAACCAGAGCTGCGACGTGATGTTGGAATCCGGCGACAGCAGGGCGTTTTCCGGTTTTTCCAGGTCACCGGGGTAGACGCAAACGATGTTCACCTCGAGCGGTTCGCCGGTGCGCTGCCCGGGCGCGCGGCTGAGGTGAATCGCCGTATTGATGTACTCGTCCTGGATCAGCGTGACGCGCTTGCCGCTGCACCCCGTCGACGCGAGGCCGGCCAGGATCACCACTGCCGCTGCGGGCATTCGCCACGATCCGCGCTTCCGCCGCCACGCGGCATCACGCTCGACCGGCTGACCGTTCTTCATTCGACATTCGACATTCGACATTCGACATTCCCAACGTCTACAAACCCGGCGGTTCAGCCCCCCCGCCCATACGTTTCCGCCAGCTTGGTGGCGCGCAGTTCGCGAATGTGCTGTTGAAACAGATGGTGTCCGTCGGCGCGGACGTAGTCCTTGATCTTGCGATTCGGATCGCTCCCGGCGCCGAGTTCGCCCATCAGGTGATCGTGCAACTCCGACGCGATGGACTCCACGGCCACGTCGTTTCCAATCATGGCGGCCGAAGTCCACGAACGCAAGAGACGCAGCTTCATTTTCAGCGGCCCGACCGGCTTGCCGCCTTGTGCCGCCACGGTTTGCTGCACGATCTTCAGCACGTCTTCCCGCTTGGCGTACACCTCCCACGGCACCTTGACGCTCGGGTTGTGCCGCGTGTATCGGTCGAGGAAGACGCGCATGCCCTGCTCGAATTCGTACGCAAAATGCGCCAGTTCGATGAACGCGGCCACAAGATGGTCGCCGGCCTTCTCCTGAGGCGCGCCGTGCGCCAGCGCCACCGGCGGCTTGGCCGCGCCGAGCGCGTGCCACCAGTTCGCCAGCAGCGCCTCCCCCCCGCCGCCGGCTGACGCCTGGGCGTCCCGCAGCTCGCCGCGCAGGGCCTCGAGCTGGGCATTCTTGTCCGTGCGGAGCTGTTCGAACTCGGTCGCCAGGCGCTTGTTCTCGACCGTCATGGCGGCGATGCGTTCCTCCAGCGCGGAGCGATCCGCCCCCCCTCCGGATGCCGATGCCGCCGCCCGCTGAGACTCCACCAGCAGCCGCTCGTTTTCGCGCTGAAGCTCGTGAACCTCCCGATCGCGCGCGGTCAACCGGGCCTCCAGATCGGTGACCTGCCGCTGCGCCGCCGTCAGGCGCTCACGCTGCTCGTTGATCAGTTTCTGGTGCTCGGCGGCGCGGCCCGTTTCCGCCTCCAACTGCCGCCGCCCATGCTCCAGATCGGCCTGCGTGGTGGCCAGCTTGTCCGACAG
Organism: uncultured Phycisphaeraceae bacterium; assembly: GCA_964648365.1. Taxonomy (GTDB): domain Bacteria; phylum Planctomycetota; class Phycisphaerae; order UBA1845; family UBA1845; genus SURF-32. The sequence continues at coordinate 1,124 of CAZYLK010000113.1, read as the reverse complement.
GGTCGCCCGCTCGGACTCGCTGGTGGCCAGCTTCTGGGCCAGCTCCCGCGACTGCCGCTGCACGTCCTGCCGCCCGTCGGCCAGGGTCTCGGTCTGGTCGGCGACGGATCGCAGCAGCGCGGCCGCGAGCTTCGCCCGGGCGGTTTCGTCCATCCCGCCCATCGCCGTGCGAAACCGGCCCAGCAGCGCCTCCGAAGCCTCGTCCAGCATGAAGTCCTGTCCTGTTGGCATTCTCTACGGGCTGACCGTTTCGCCTTGGCCGGCAAATGCAGGTAAACTGCCGGCATTCCGACTGCGCCAAGGCGACGGGGACTGTCCCTGATTCACCCGAGCGCGAGAACCGGGGAGTATAAAAGCATCCGCCGGCGGTGTCGATGCCGGAGCGGCGCACGATGGGATCGGGGGGTGGGTGACAGGTTCGGCGGGCGGGTGGCACGGTCTCGTCTTCGAGGCCGTGGCTACCGTCGCAGAGCGTCGCAGCATCGCGAGATGGCCCCCACCAGAGTGGAGACAGGCGGGCCCAAAGTGCAACACCGACCGGTTGATATCTCGTGCCACACCGGTTTGCAAGCCGGTGCCACAACAAGCCTGACGGAGACACAACAATGTACGGTCGAATGAAGGACGATCTGCAACGCGAACTCGCGTCGATCCGCGAGGCGGGGTTGTACAAGGAAGAGCGGCAGATTCTGACGCCGCAGTCGGCGGACATCCGCGTGCGGTATCCGGAGGGGGCGCCCCCCAAAGAGGTCATCAACTTCTGCGCCAACAACTACCTCGGCCTGTCGTCGCACCCGAAGGTGATCGCGGCCGCGCGCGAGGCGCTCGACAGCCACGGCTTCGGCATGTCGAGCGTGCGGTTTATCTGTGGTACACAGGATATCCACCGCAAGCTGGAGCGTCGCATCGCCGAGTTCCTCGGCACGGACGATTCGATCCTCTACGCTGCCTGCTTCGACGCCAATGGCGGCCTGTTCGAGCCGCTGCTGGGGCCGGACGACGCCATCATCACCGACCAACTCAACCACGCCTCCATCATCGACGGCATCCGGCTGTGCAAGGCGAAGCGTTCGATCTACCTGCACAACGACATGGCCGACCTGGAAGCCAAGCTCAAGGAGGCG
>CAZYLK010000112.1:0-19729 GCA_964648365.1 uncultured Phycisphaeraceae bacterium | reverse complement strand
GAGCCGTTTGACGGCGGCCCTGGACGGCCCAAAACGCGGCTCACGGGTCCAGGAAGGCCGATTCCAGCCTCCCGACGGCCCGAAAACGCTTCCACAGATTCTGCGGAGGAGGCTTTTTTTTTGGGGGAGCGTGCGACACCGCGCGGATAATCAAGGGAACTCAGAACCGCTGCTGCAAACAGATCGCCGATGGGATTTGCCGCACCTTTGTTGTCGCTGTATCAAGACGGCCGTACGGCGGCAATCGGCGAGCGAGCAGTGACGGCCTCTTGTGGGTGAAGCGAAGGGGCGCGGCGAGAGAAGCGACTACACGTTTTCCTGGGCTTGCGCCTTGGCCTCGTTGATTTCCTTGAAGACTTCTTCCCGATGCACGGGAATGTCTGACGGCGCGGTGATGCCCAGCCGCACCTTGTTCCCACGAATGTCGACGACGGTGATCTTGATGTCGTCCCCGATCATGATGCTCTGATCGATCGTTCTCGCGAGTACAAGCATGGCCGATCCATCCCGAATGTCCAGTCCGGTGGCTGGCGCGAACGTCATCCCCCAACCCGACAATCCTAGGCGCGCAACTTCATTTTGTCACCGGCTTTGCGACTTACCGGCCCCGGAACGCGCCGGCCGCCCGCAAGCAGCTCCCGGCACGGCGGGTTACGCCCCCGTCGTCGCGTGCTTCCGCCCGCCAGTACTGGAATCGGCTTTTCCGGGCGGGTCGGACCAGCAAAATCGCCGCCGTCTGCCAGGCCTGCGCGGCCAGGCCGCGAGGGAGGGCCAATCCGATGGCGTTCAGATCACCGATAGGAAGCGTGTAAGCCAGCACGGCGATTCCACAGCGCCGTCGTGGAGAAGTACTTTATGGCAAGCGTACGGCCGACGTGCCAGATATGCGGAGCCCCGGCCCGCGTTCACGTATCCGATCCACTTCCCGGATCGGACGGCTCGTTATCGCACTATTGCCTTGCCTGTGCAGACTCCGTCGAGGCGAGCGCGGCGACTCCGCCACGGTCTCGCTCGGCGACCGGCGACTCCGTGGTATTGATGCTGGTCGGGATGGTCATCGCGTTCATTTCTCTGTTCGCCGACGCGCTCCCCCTGGGCGGTTCCAACGGGTTTGGCCGCCATCAATGGATAGGGGTGGCATTGAGCGGGCTGGTGCTGCTCTGCGGCGCCGCCATGCGGGCGCCGGTTCTCCTTGTCGTGGGTGCGGTTATCGGAGGGCTCTCGCTTGGGGCCGACTATCTGCGTGCCGACGGCGCGGAGTTTGGCGCCGTGCAGCGCGCGGGCCTGCTGTTGGGCGTCGCGCTGCTGGCGGCGGGCGGCCTGCGGCTCAGCCGCCAAAGACGGCAGCCGGCCGGACAGCTCACATAAGCGACTCCGACGTCCCGTCGGGCAGGTCGGTCTTCAGCGGCAGTCCCCAGAACACCGCAACGAGCAGGGCGGCGCACAGCGCCCACAACATGCCGAGGAGCAAAGCGGACATGGGCCGTTCTCCCGGATACCAGCCGTCGCCTCCTGGGTACGAGGGCCTGACCTGGTACTTATCGGGCTGTCGCGGCGGGCAACTTTGCCCGCCATCCGCAACGAACGTCCTATAACACTACACTCCGACTGCTCACGATGACTCCCGTCACGGGGGCGCGCATCCCTTTTCGCGAGCGCGCGAGACATCTTCCGGGGGACGTGTCGAATGACCGATCATTGTTGTGCGGCCGGCGTCACCGGTCAGGGTTTTGCAGACTGTGTTTACGCTTCGTGAGAAACCTGTGAATTATGCCCTTGACGAGTCGTCCTCCGCGCGAGTATCATGAGGTCTATTACTAAGCCCCTCGATCTGGTTGACTGAACGGCGCGCCCCGCGTTTTTGGGGAGAGTTTGCTCTGCGTCCGGCTTGCACTTGAAGGATGGTCGATGCTTGGCGAACTGGGGCCCGTGTCCCCGATCAAGGCCGGTTTTGATCCGTGTGCCGCACTGCGCATCGCGCGCGTGGACACGGACCTTGAATGGTGGGTGCTCCACACGCGGCCGCGACAGGAGAAGGCGCTGGCCGTCGATCTCTTCAAGCGCGAGATCGACGTCTATCTTCCGCTTGCGCGGCTTGAACGACGCTATGGTAAGCGTCGAGAAGTCGTCGAAAAGCCGCTTTTTCCCGGTTATCTCTTTCTCCGTGGTCGTCCCCAGGATCGCGTGACGGCGCTGACGACCAATCGAATCGTGCGGACGCTTCGCGTACTGGACCCGGTGCGTCTGGAGGACGATCTGAGACGTATAGACCTGATGATCAGCAGTGGTGAAGCTGTGACGACTTTTTCGGGGTTGAAAGAAGGGGGGCGCTGCCGCGTTGTAGGCGGGCCCCTGATCGGGTTGGAGGGCGTCGTGATTCGCCGCCGCAACCTCAGCCGGATCTTCGTCGGCGTGGACATCCTGGGTCAGTCCGGCGTGGTAGAGATTGACAGCGTTCTGCTCGAGCCGATCGACTGAGCAGATCGACGTAAGTCATTGCAGTAAATCGGCTTATCCCAGAAAAACGGGTACAGTCGACGGGGACGGAGTCTGCCCGGACTGCCCGTCCTTCTGTCGCCTGATCAGCTCCATGCAAACGCCGACCTGGTACCTGAACCGACTCTCGCGCATGTCTGCCGCTGAGATGGCCTGGCGACTCCGAGCGCGGCTGCGCCTGCGGGCCGATCAGGTCGCGTGGAGGCTGCGACAGCGCGCGCAGAAGGATACGAGCACAGTACCATTTGAGGTTGACGGCGGCGCGATCCTTCCCGATTTGGGGGGGGAATCAGAGCTCCCGCTCTGCGGGGAATCGCGGTCCGCGCTGATCGACGCTGCGGATCGCCTGCTGGCGGGGCGCATGGATCTGTTCGACCGCCGGAACGTCGAAGTCGGCGAGAGCATCGACTGGAACTTCGAGTACAAGGCCAACCGCCCCACCCCGCGCTGCTTCGCCGGGGCGATCGACTATCGCGATTACGCGGTGACGGGCGACTGCAAATGGGTATGGGAGGTCAATCGGCATCACCATCTCGTCGTGCTCGGACGGGCTTACCGCGTTACGGGCGACCGACGCTACGCCGCCCACGTTGCCGGCCAGCTTGAGGCCTGGATGGACGCCTGTCCGCTGGACACCGGGATGAACTGGCGAAGCCCGCTGGAGCTGGGCGTAAGGCTGATCAACTGGGCGTGGGCCGTCGAACTCGTCCGGCCCTCGGGTTGTCTGGAGGGCGACCTGGGTGCGAGCGTTGCGACGTCGGCGGCCGCCCAGGCACGGGACATCTCCCGAAAATACTCGCGGCACTCGTCAGCCAACAACCACCTGGTCGGCGAGGCCGCCGGGGTTTTCGTCGCGGCGTGCTACTTCAAGGCCATGCCCGATGCGCAGAAATTGCGCCGGGATGCGCAGGCGATTCTGGAACGCGAGATCGTTGCCCAGACGTACGCCGACGGCGCCAACCGCGAGCAGGCGTTCGGCTATCACCTGTTCGTGATGGAGCTGTTCACCGTGGCGGCTGTCTGCGCGCGTCATGCCGGGTGCGACTTCAGCGACGCGTTCTGGGACCGACTGCGCGCCCTGTACGAGTTCGCCGCCGCCATGCTGGAAGCCGGTTCGGCAGTTGACTACGGCGACTGCGACGACGCCTACGTCCTGGAGTTGAGTTCGCCGCGGCGCGACGCTCAGGCGCACCTGGCGACCGGAGACGCGCTGTTCGGAACCTCCACCCGGGCAAGCGCCGGGGGGCCGCCTCTTGAACGCGTCCTATGGCTGCTCGGCGCCCGGGCAGCGGCGAGCCTGGCGGCCCGCGCGTACGAGCCAGCGGATACATTGACCAGCCGGGCGTTTCCGGATGCCGGAATTTACCTGTTGCAGCGTGGTTCTCTTCGGGAGGCCACGGACGTTCGTGTCTTCGTCGATTGCGGCGAACTCGGAATGGGTTCGCTGGCCGCCCACGGTCACGCGGATGCGCTGAGCATCGCCGTTCGCGCGTTCGGCGCCGATGTGATCGTCGATGCAGGAACGTATGACTATTTCACCTATCCGGAGTGGCGCGACTATTTCCGCCGCACGGCAGCCCACAACACGATCGAGGTCGACGGAGCGGATCAGTCGGAGCCCCTCGGCCCCTTCATGTGGGGACGGCGGGCGATAACCCGGTGTCTGCGGTGGGAGGGCGGCGCAGGCGGGGTGGTCGAGGGTGACCACGACGGCTACATGCGTCTGGCGGATCCGGTCCGGCATCGGAGGCGGGTCGTGCTGCCGGCCGACGACGGCGAGATCGAGATTCAGGACGTGCTGACGGCCCGCGCCCGGCACGACGTGACGCTGCGATTTCACCTCGCGTCCGGATGCGTCGCAAAGCTCGCCGGGCCCGGTTGCGTCGAGGCGAGGTTCGCGACAGGTGTGATGACCCTGACGCTTGACCCGGCGTTCGAGGTGCGATTGACCTGTGGAGAGTTATCGCCGATCCGCGGGTGGACGAGCACCGGCTATCATCAGAAACAGGAGAGCCCCACGATCGAGGCGTCCACGACCGTGGACGGAAATCGGACGTGGGTTACACGGCTGCGACTTCAGTCCTCGTCCAGCACCGTCCGTCGCGGGCGGGGCACGACGCAGGCGATCGGCGCGTGTCGGTAGAGCCGATCAGGTCGCGGTCCGAACAGAGGGGGGAGAAGATGAAGACGCTCATGACGCGCGATGCGCAGGCGGGAGCGCCGACAAGAGATGGACCACTCGGTGCGGCCGACATGCTGGCTGACCCTGCAGAGTTGGCGGGACGCACGCGAGGCATCGTTCTGGCCGGCGTCCATGACTGGGGCGGATGCGCCCTGGGCGCCGCGTCGCCGCGGCCGCTGGTGCCCATCGCTAATCGCCCGCTGATTGGCTACGTCCTCGAGTGGCTCCACAAGCACGGCATCCGCGAGATCTGCATCTGCGCCAACAGCGACACGCGCTATCTGCGCCGGTATCTGGGCCCCAGGACGAGCTTCGCGGACATCGAGTTTTACGAAGACGTCATGCCGCGCGGACCGGCGGGATGCGCGCGCGACGCCTGGTGCGACAGTGCGTGCGACCGGATGCTGCTGGTGGACGGGACGATCGTGCCGCAGCTCGATCTGCACGACCTGCTTCTGGCGCATGTCCGCGCTCGTGCCCTCGCGTCGGTCGCGGTCTCGCGACACGATCTGCTGGACGATTGCGACGACACGATTCTCGTGCCCGAAGGGGTGTACGTCTTCGATGAGCGCGTCCGCTCGTTTATTCCCGCCCGCGGCCACTGCGACGTAAAAGAATCGCTCCTCCCGTCGCTTCATGCCTCGGGCGAGCGAACCATGGCGTTCGAGGCTCGGGTGGCCTCGCCGCGGGTGGCCGACACGCGTCGATACGCCGACGCCAACGAGTGGGTGGTTGCCCGGCTGTGCGAGCAGCCGGAGCCGCCGAGCGGATACCAAAGGGTCGGCGAAGCGCTGATCCACGAGGACAGCCATCTGGAAGACGCCACACAGATCATCGGTCCCGTGCTTATTGGACCGTCCTGCCGCATCGGTCGGGCGGCTACGATTGTCGGGCCGGTCTCGCTCGGCAGTCACGTTCAGGTCGGGGCGGAGGCGGTGATCTGCCGGTCGGCCTTATGGGACCGTTGCCACGTCGGGATGAGGGCTAGAATGGATCGGTGCGTCGTGACCCACGGCGCGCGGGTTCCGCCCGGCGCCCAACTGCGTGGCAGCGTCCTTCAGGGGGTTCCGTTCGGTGGCGAGGTTCCCGCATCGTGCTGATGCGTACTCCGGCACCGGGCGGGTTCGGTTCGACGGCGGGGCCGCAGCGGGGCGCGCGATGCGAGGATCGCGGGTGGGGCCTGAATGGCAGCACCGCGCTGATTGAGGGGAATGTCGCGCGACGCGACGGGAGTGAGAGACGTGACTGATATGCATCATGGCAGGCAGCAGCTTTCGCCGACCGGCGGCCACCGGGCGCCGCCCCCGCGGCCGGACGATCTGGGCTGGGGCTTCGAAGAGCCGCCGACCGGCGGCCCGGGCGCGGGATTTCAGTTCAATCCGCTCTCGCTGCTGCGCTACAAGATGATGATCCTGCTGGTCGCGCTGGTCGGGGCGGGGCTGACCATCCCGGTGATCTGGCTGACGGGGAAGATCACGTATGAGGCCAGTGCCGTAGTCGAGATTCAGCCGTATATCCGGCCCATCCTCTACAAGAGTGAGGAGACGGGCGCGATCCCGTTCTACCAGTCGTATCTGAGCACACAGGTGTCCGTCATCCGCAGTTCGTACATCGTGAATAACGTACTCGATGACGTAGAAGTGCAGAAAACGGACTGGTACGACGAGAAGGAAACGGGGCTGTTCGGTAAGCCGGCGCCCCTGGCTGAGACGCGGCTGCTGGATGGACTGAGCGTATCCCCGATTCGGGGCACACACGTTATCAAGATCGGGTTTGAGGCGAAGAAGCCGCGCGACGCAAAACTGATCGTGGACAAAGTGCTGTACTGGTACAAGGAATTGGCGCGCCGGAATAACGAGGATGAGGACAAAATCGTCTTCGACACGCTGGGCGAAGAACGTAAGCGTATTCAAAGCGAGATCACGGCTCTGTCCGAAACCCGAAATGCCTACTCGAAAGGCCAGCCGATTGCATCGTTGGAGACGACACATACGCAGCTCACGACGGCAATCTTCGAACTGGAAACTAAGCGCAATGAACTCAGCGATGAGCGCGACTCTGCGGTAGTGGAGCGTGCGTCGATCAAAGCTGCTTCGAATGACCAGGTGGACCAGGACGTGCCGGACCCAGTCGAGGGGTCTGCGGCGGAAGAGGCCACCGGGTTCGACAATCGCTACCTTGACGCGGACTGGTTACGATTTCGAAGCGAAGTCTCTCGACTGGAGGAACAGCTCGAGACAGAGTCAGCGCGACTGGGTGAGTCTCACCCGAAGCTCCAGGAGTTGCACACCCGACTTCGTTTTGCTGAGCAGCGGCAAGCGCAGCGGGAAGAAGAGCTTAAGGCCGTGGCCGGCCACTGGACCCCGGAGGGGGTTGAAGCTGCGGTTGACCCCGCCGCGCTCGAATCGCGCATAGGTTGGTTGTCGGAGCGAATCGTCAGGCTCAACACGGAGATCGCTGAGAAGCGGGCCGTTCAACAAGGTACGGCAGAAACGCTGGGTAAGCTGATAGAGATCGAGGACTCCATCCGGGGCCACGAACGCAAGCTCTCGGACATCAACCAACGGATTGAGGTTCTCGACCTGCAGAGCAAGGCCCCCGGTCGCGTCAAAGTGCTCTCCAACGCAACGATGCCCTCGGAACCTGCTCGCGATCGGCGAGTCGTGTTCAGCGCGATGGCCGTTTTCGGCTGGCTGGGTGTCGGCGTAGGGCTGGCGTTCCTGCGGGTCGTGCTCGATCGGTCGTTTGTCGAACCAAGCGAAGTGACGGCCGCGGTCCAGGTGCCCTTCCTGGGGCAACTGCCACTGGTGCATCCGGGCGCGAACATGCTGGAGGCTTGCGATCCGCTCTTGCAGGAAAACATGCGGATGATCCGTACGTCGCTCGTTGACCGGGCGCGTTCGGACCGCGGGTTCGCCGTGATGATCACCAGCCCGGGCCCGCAGACCGGTAAGACGACCTTTGCCCTGATGCTGGCTCAGAGCCTCGGCCAGCTTAAGCGCAAGGTTCTCGTCGTCGACCTGGATCTGCGCCGGATGGGCATGTCACACCGGCTTGACCTCGTCAGCCAGGCCGGCGTGATCGAACTGCTGCGGGGCACACGCAAGCAGGACGAAGTCGTCGTCCACCCCGAGGCGATCAGCGTCGATGCGATCGCTGCCGGCCAGCGTGTCGCACTGGATGATCCTGAGTTGCTCGCCAACGGTGCATTCGCCGCCTGCCTGGCCGCGTGGCGCGAGCGGTACGAGTTTGTGATTCTCGATGCGCCGCCTGTGCTGCCGGTCGCGGACGCCCGGATGATCACGGGGCAGGTGGACGGGACGATTCTTACCGTGCGTGCATCGAAGACGCCGCGAAACGACGCGCTGGATGCCCTCTCGATCCTGAACGATGCGGGCGGGCGCCTGGTCGGCACCGTGCTCAACGGCGTCAAGCATCGTCTCGGTCGATACGCCGAGTACAGCGGATACTACGACGACTACCGCGATCGCCGGCTCGCCGCCACGCACAGCGGCGGCGGAAATGGCAGCAGCACGGAAAGCTGATCGCCCCTTGCTGAGTTTCGACCGCGGATCGGTGCCGCGGTCGCACCGCTCATGAATACCGTCGCGCTCATCGTGGACCATCGGCCGCCGTACCTGCGGGATCCCGCCGGGGGGCATACCCTCCTGTCCATGCCGCTGGGCGTGCGAACGGCGCTGGACCACCTGGTGGAGCAATGCCGCGACGTCGGCGTCGGCGACGTCTGGGTTGTCCGGCCGTCGGGCGTCGGCGACGGTCAGCCCGCCAGCGGCCGACAGCCCGGCGACGGCATGACGCGGTTCATCCGACCCGACGACGTCGATGACGTCCTGACCCGATACGAGCAGTCGGATGTGACAGTGGTCATCGACGTTCGCTACTGGCCATCCAACCAGTTTGATCTCGGCGCCCTGTTCGAGCAGCGTCCGGATCTGCGCTGGTCGGCGCACGCCGTCTGCATCGGCCGCGCCATCGACGCCACCGTCGAACAGATCGAGCAGGATTCCAGCGGTTTCGTCTGCCGTATTCAGCGCGCCTATGACCTGGTGACGTGGCCGCGCACCGGGCCCATCGCGGCGTCGCTTATTCCGATGTCGGCACTGACGCGCGTGACATTCGACACTCCAGGGCGTATGCGTATCCAACTCGTCCGGGACGGGTTCCTGAGCTGCGACGCATCCATCGCCTCCCAGGTCGTCGACGTGACCGAGCCGGCCGGACTCCTGGCGCTCAGCGACAAGGCGGCCTTCGACGCGATCGCCGGATCAGCGCCATCCGGGTACGAACGGCGCGGAGAGTCCGCGCTGGTGGGGGCGAAGTGTCGCATCGACCCGAGCGCGCGGCTGATCGGTCCGATCGTGATCCAGAACGACGCCGTCGTCGAAGGCGGCGCCACGATCGTCGGGCCGGCGGTCATCGGCCGACATGCCCGGATCGGCAAAGACGCCGTCATCGCGCAGAGCGTCGTCTGGGAACACGCCGACGTCGCGGACCGCGCCTCGGCCCGGCACTGCATCGTCGAGGGTCGCTACTCCGGCCGCGACAACGCCGACGCGGGCGCGTTTATCCCGAAACATGGCCCGCGGGTCGTCGGAACCTGGGAACCCGCCGTCGGCGACATTCGCAACGTTACGGAGGAGCGCCGCTTCTACCTGGCGGCGAAGTGGGTGTCGGATACCGTGCTGGCGACCCTGGCAGTCGTGGTCCTGGCGCCGGTCTTCCTCCTGGCCGCCCTGTGCATCGCGATCGATTCACGCGGTCCGGTGTTCTTCCGCGACAAGCGGGAGGGCAAGGACGGTCATGTCTTCGATTGCCTGAAGTTCCGGTCGATGCACCTGGACGCTCACCAGCGACAGCGCGAACTCTACGGGAAGAGCAAGGTCGACGGGCCGCAGTTCAAGCTGCCGGACGACCCGCGCGTCACGCGCGTCGGGCGACTTCTGCGGGCGACGAATCTGGATGAACTGCCGCAGTTGATCAATGTCGCCCTCGGGCAGATGAGCCTGGTCGGTCCGCGGCCGTCGCCGTTCCGCGAGAATCAGATCTGCGTCCCGTGGCGACGGGCACGGTTGTCGGTACGCCCGGGGATCACCGGCCTGTGGCAGATTTGCCGCCACGACCGCGACGCCGGGGATTTTCACCAGTGGATCGCTTACGACATCGCGTACGTGCGGCACATGTCGCTCTGGCTGGATGTCAAGATCCTGCTGGCAACCGTCCTGACGCTGGGAGGGCGCTGGAGCGTGCCCTCGTCCTGGATCGTCGGGTCGCCGCTGGGCACACCGAGGCTGGGAAAACGGGCCGCGGCCGCCTGAGAGGCCCCGCGGCTGGTCCTAAAGTTCACGCGACCAGGTGATTTCGCCCGATAGTAACCGTTGTCTCGCACTGTTGGCGCGACACGGTGCTGCTATCGGAGTCGAGATCCCATGTGGCGAACCTTGACGCTCTTGTTCGGAACAATCGGTCTCGTCCTGACGGCCGCGGGTTGTGGCACTGACCACCGCATCAGCGTGGCCCAGTTCCTGGACCTTCAGAACCGGTACGCGAATCAGCAGGCGGAGCGCGTGCCGCAATCGGCGCCGCCGGAGGTCGACCTCGGCTGGGAGCCCTATCGCGTTGGTCCCGGCGACACGCTCGTCGTCACGCTGACGGGGCTTGATGCGGCGGTCGTCCCGACTCTGACAGTCACGATCAACCGCCAGGGCGAGATCGACATGCCGCTGGTCGGCAAGCTGTCCGTCCTCGACATGCAGATTCAGGACGTCGAAGCGACCATCAAGGCCGCGCACGTCCCGTCGAAGGTTCGTGACCTGGTCGTACACGTGAGCGTCGCGGACTACAACACGACTGACGTGACTGTCGTGGGGGCGGTGTCGACGCCCGGCATCGTCCCACTGCTGCGGAGCCAGCGCAACCTGTTGTTTGCGATCCTGGGCGCCGGGGGCGTCAGTCAGTTTTCATCGGGCCGCGTGAAGCTCCAGCGGCTCCGGCGGCCACTCGAAGAAGTCAGGCTGGATCTGCTCGATCCGGTCGAACTGCAGGCGGCTCTGACGCTTGAGCCGCTCGAAGACGGTGACATCGTGACCGTCGAGCCCGAGCCGAATAACACGGTCTACGTCGGCGGGCTGGTTAACGCGCCGGCGCCGCAGATCTACCCCGCGGGGACGCACGTCAACATCCTCCAGGCGCTGGCGTCTGCGGGCGGCCTGCGCACGGACGTGTTTCCCAAGGAAGGCACGCTCATCCGGCAGATGCCTGACGGCCGCGACGTACAGGTCAAGCTCGACCTGACGAGCATCGGCAACGGTAAGGCCGAGAACCTGGTGCTCGCCTCGGGCGACATCCTGTGGGTGCCGCACACGTGGGAAACGCGCGTGCAGGACTTCATCAACCGCAACTTCTTCCTGCGAGCCGGCTTCAGCGCGACCGTCAGCTATAACGTGTCCGGTATCGAGTACATGAACCGGCAGACTCAGCAGTCGGCGCAGACAACTGGCGGCGGTTCCAGCTTCGACACCCAGAACACGTTTGACCCGTTCGGTTTCCTGAACCAGAACGCGGCATTGCAGAACCTTCAACCGTAAGTGACGCTGGTCGCTTCCAAGGCAACGTGGCGAGCGGACGCCGGTCGACGGCGGTTCGTCGAGAAAATGCGCGGGATCGCCCTCGAAGCGCTGCCGCGAATGTACCTGCCCGGGGAACGATTGTTCGGCTGGTGCATCCGGCGTCGAGGCGGCAGCGATCGGCTTGAGGGCGTCTCGCGGCGCTACTCGGCAATCGTACTGATCGGCGCGGCCGCGCAGGAGCGGGATGTCGAGGCGCAGATCTTCCCGGAGGGGTCCGGTCGGCCGTGCATGGAGCGGCTCCTCGAAGATGTTTCGAGCGTCACGAATCTCGGCGACGTAGCACTGACGCTCTGGGCGGCCGTGCTCTTCGATCACGACGACGCCGACCGGGCCGCGGATCGGCTCCGAGCGATGATGCCTGCCACGGTGCAGTGCCCCACGGTCGAACTGGCGTGGACGGTGACGGCTTTAACGGCGCTGGCCCAGCGGCGATCGGACGCGGCCGGCCTCGACGAGGTCGCGGATCGGCTGATGCGATCCTATGCTCGTCCCGCGAGGCTGTTTCCTCACTGGCCCGTCGGCGCGAAGGCACCCGCGAGCCGCGCACATGTCAGTTGCTTTGCCGACTGGGTCTATCCGGTGCAGGCGCTGGCTCATTACTCGCGGGTCACCGGCGACTCTCAGGCACTGGAAATCGCCGTCGAATGTGCGAACCACATGATCGACCTGCAAGGGAGCGCCGGGCAATGGTGGTGGCACTATGACGCCCGCACCGGTCGGGTGGTTGAAGGATACCCGGTCTACAGCGTTCACCAGGATTCCATGGCGCCGATGGCGCTGTTCGACCTGACGGAAGCGGGCGGGCCGGACTACAGCGCGGCCGTGAACCGGGGGCTGGACTGGCTGGCGAAATCGGCCGAGCGCGGCGACTCGCTGGTGGACGAGAAGGCCGGCCTGATCTGGCGCAAAGTCTGCCGCCGCGAGCCTGGCAAGCTCACCCGAGCCCTGCAGGCGGCCGCATCACGCGTACAGCCATCGCTGCGCGTGCCGATGACCAACCTCCTCTTCCGCCCCACGGCGATCGACTACGAATGCCGGCCGTATCATCTGGGATGGATTCTGTATGCTTTTTCTGATGTTCGGATGCGCGAGGCAGGCGGGCGAGACTGATGCGGACCGTTTGTCAGTCGAACCGAACGGCCACGCCGTGCTGCACCGCCGACGCGCGAGACCGCGCGAGACGCACTGCCGCAGGCTTCCCCCGTTGACTCTGTGAATACCGCGTTCCGCGAAACCACAACGGCTGGCTTCTCACGGCCGGTCGATCTCGACCGGCGCTGCGATGCCGGCGCCGACGCCGATGGTGGCGGGAGGTCGAACGAAGAACGATCCTCATTCGGCTTTCCGGTGCGCAACGTGCTCGACGTACCGATCCATGCCATGCGGCTTGAGGATGTGCTGGACGCCGTCGACGCGGCCGTCGCGCGTCGATCGCGGCTTCTGATCGGCGTCGTCAACGCGGCCAAAATCGTCGCGATGCGCAAGGATGCGCTGTTGCGAGACTCGGTGCTGAGCGCAGATCTCGTGCTCGCCGACGGGATGGCCGTGGTGTGGGCGAGCCGGCTGCTGGGCCAACCGCTGCCCGAGCGCGTCGCCGGTATCGATCTGATGTTCGGGATGCTGAAGCGCGGCAGCGAGCGGGCAGCGACCGAGACCGCCGGCTCAGATTGTGCAACCGACGAGTCGTGGACGACCCGCGGTCGCGTGTCGCCCCGGAACGACGGCCAAGCCCCCGGCGCCGGCGAGCCTCACGCCGCAAGCGAACCCCGCGCCGCGCACGGCTACCGCGTCTACTGCCTCGGCGCCACCGAGGAAGTCTCCCAGATCGTCGCCGACCGAATCGCCCGCGACTATCCCGGCATCGTGCTGGCCGGCCGTCGCAACGGCTATTTCTCCGAAGCTGAAGAGCCGCGTGTGGTCGAACAGATCCGCGCGTCAAGCGCCGACATCCTGTTCGTCGCCATGAGCCCGCCGAAGAAGGAGATTTTCCTGGGACGGTATTTCAACGCACTGAACGTCTCCGTATGCCACGGTGTGGGGGGGGCCTTCGACGTCTTCGCCGGCAAGACGAGGCGCGCGCCCGTGATCTGGCAGAGGTTGGGAATGGAGTGGCTCTATCGTGTGGTGCAGGAGCCACGGCGGATGTGGAAGAGATATTTGGTCACGAATGTCAGATTCTGTTGGATAGTGTCGAAGGCGGGGTTCGAGCCTGAGAAGCGAACGAAGGCATGATTTCCCCTTTCCGTCGCGATTTCCAGGCCAATCTTCCACATGCCCAACAGTGAGAAGCAAGACTTGCCTACCGACGGTGGACCTTGTGCCGCGCCCGAACCGATCGCGCAGCGCCGCGGGTTCGCGGGGCTTGCCCGGTACAGGGTTCTGTTCGTGATCAGCAACCTCGAATATGGCGGCGCCCAGCGTCAGGTCGTCGAGTTGGCCAATCGCTTGCATGCCGCCGGGTACGCAGCGCATGTCTGCAGCCTCAGCGATTACGTCCCTCTTGCCCGGGATCTGTGGGATGCCGCAGCACGGATGCATATAATAAACAAACGGTTTAAGTTTGACGTTCGCGTCATCTCCTCGCTCCGGGCACTCATAAGCGCGCTGGACGTGAACATCGTGCATGCCTTCCTGTTTGATGCGGAGCTGGCGGCGCGGTTGGCGAGCCTGCTCCACCAAAACCTCGTTGTGATCGGGTCAGAACGCAATACGGACTACAAGCGAAAGTGGCGACAGACAATTGCTTTGCGGATGACCGGGCGGTGCGTTGACGGCATCATCGCGAATTCGGAGGCCGGTCGGCGATTTCAAGCACGGTCATTGGGGATAGCACCGGAGAAGCTGTTCGTCGTACACAACGGCGTGGACGTGGCCAAGTTCCGTCCATCGGATCGGCGGGAGCCGCGTGTCAGGCTTGGCCTGGCCGACGATACAGAAGTGATAGGGATGTTTGCCAGCTTCAAGCGCCAGAAGAACCACCTGATGTTCTTCCGCGTGGCCAGACTTCTGCTGGATGCCCGACCCGCCAGTCGTTTTCTGTGTGTCGGCTCGTCTCTGTTTGGAGGGCTGCAGGCGTCAGACGAGTACCAACGTGCGATGGAAGAAGCAATCGAGTCAATGGGGCTGTCCGATACCCTGTTGATGCTGGGAAACCGCAGTGATCTGGTCGACCTGTACAATGCCTGCGACGTGACGGTTCTGACATCGCAACGCGAAGGCACACCAAACGTGCTGCTCGAATCGATGGCCTGCGGCATCCCTGTTGTCGCGACAAACGTAGCCGACAACGCACTCGTGGTCCCGGATGGACGTGCGGGCTACGTCGTACCATTGGATGACGATGCGGCAATGGTGGATCGGATAACGCATCTACTCGACAACGGAGCCGCGCGTTGGGCCATGGGACGAGAGGCACGGCGCTGGGTGCAAAGCCGATTTTCACTCGATTCCCTAATGCGCAACACGACCGACGTCTACAGATCCCTCTGTGAGCGCAAGGCCAATCGGTCGAGTGACTATGACTACACAGCAAATGAGACAACCGAACAGCGACCGTCTTCGTAGATCGCGGGACCGCGCGCTCGACGTCGATCGCAGCGTGATCGCTTCCGGTACAGGCGACCCCGTGGGTAAATCTACACGAGTAACGTCGACGGGAGCACGTGTCCTGCTCGTGGGTCCATTCGCGAACAGCGTGGACAGCGGGGGAGGCGTCGGAGCTTTTCTGCGCAATCTCCGGGAGTCACAGCTCGGGAAGAGGTTCTCTTTCCAGACATTCTCGACGCAGCGGCCGCCCAAGCCGGTACCACGACGCGACGACAGTTATGGAAACGTGCTGCGTGCGGGCTTCTGGCCGGCGATCTACAGCGCCGCGGTGACATTGTACCACGTGCTGCTGTTTCCGTGGGTGGTTCTCGTCTCTCGCGCACGGATTGTCCAGATCCAGAGTTCCAGCTACTGGACCTTCTGGGAGAGCGCCTGTTACGTGATCTGGACTCGATTGCTGGGCAGAAAGGCTATCTTGCGGTATGGCGGAGCAGCGCCAAAGTTCTTTCAATCCGGTTCCCACTCAGCCAAGTTTGTGACTCGTGTGGTCCTGCGGCTCTCTCACCGGATGATTGTGCAGTCTCAGAGCTGGCGTCGTTTCTTCGCCGACTGGACGGACGAGGAACGCCTGTTTGTGTTGCCCAACTCCGTCGACCCGGCGGAGTACGCGTGGGAGCGGGACTTCGACCGCGATACCAGAACGGTGTTCTTTCTGGGTGGGAACGAGGCTGTCCGAAAGGGTTTGAAGGACTTAGTCGCGATTGTGGAGGCGGTGGTCGGAAAAGCGCCGAACACGCGTTTTCATATTGTAGCTGAGTTTGAATCGGTGCTGCCCATGATTCCCGCGCGTGCCCGCGATCATGTTCGCTACGACCACAAGGTGGACGGGGCGGAGAAGTACCGGGCTTTTCAGGAAGCTGACATCTACATCTTGCCTACCTATGGCGAAGGATTCCCCAATGCACTCCTTGAGGCGATGGCGGCCGCCCTGCCAGTCATTGTGACGCCCGTGGGTGCGATTCCGGAGGTTGTCGAGGAAGATGTCAACGGATTCATAATTGCCCCGGGCGACCGTGAGGCGCTGATCGATCGAATCGTGCGGCTAGCGGAGGACCGATCGCTTTGTCGAAGGATGGGTGAAGAAAACCGTCGTAAAGTGCAACGCTGCTACAATCGCGATTCTGTATTTGCCCAACTGGAGGGCCTGTACGAAGCGTTGCTCGCGGAAGGCGGCCGACGGGAAAGCGGTCAACGGTCGTCGGCGCACGCTGAACCGCAGTCCAGCGTCGAGGCCATGCTTGAGGGATCGCACGACACCTGGTGAGTAAGGTGACGCAATCGCAGACTGCCAGGCGCGAGCGGTTGACGGTCGCAATTTGCAGAACTGAGCCGCGCTATCCGACCGGCGCGCCTTGGGGCCCCGAGCGGCGTTATCCGGAGTACCCTTTCGCTGTGCCCCCCCAGGCGGAGCCGAATGCGGCGTACCGAGCAGTCCGTGGAGCACTCGAGTTGCTCGGTCTGGACGCAGCGCGGTTTGATACGCCATCCTGGAACCCCCTCGGGGAGGTGGTACGTCCGGGCGACACCGTGGTGCTCAAACCGAACTTCATTCGCGACTTCCACGACACCCGCGGCGACGACATCGAGGCCGTCGTCACGCACGGGAGCATCATCCGGGCCGTGCTGGATTACGTCGCCATCGCACTGGAGGGACGAGGTCGCGTGGTGATCGCCGACGCACCGCAGTGCGAGGCATCGTTCGAACGGCTGAGCGCGTACACGGGCCTGGATGAGATCCGCGCGTTCTACAAGCAGCATAGTCCGCTGACGCTCGACGTAATAGACCTGCGGCAGGAGTACACGGAGAAGATCGACGGCGTCATCGTTGGGCACAGACGGCTGCCGGGTGATCCGGCGGGGTACACAGTCGTCAACATGGGTCGCGATTCCGAGTTCATGCCGATCAACCACATGAATCGGCGCCTGTACGGCAGCGAATACGACCGCAGCGAGGTGGCCGCCCACCACCACGACGACGTTCACGAGTATCTGATCAGCAAGACCATCATGGCCGCCGACGTCTTCATCAATCTGCCCAAGATGAAAACGCACAAGAAAGTCGGCGTCACGCTGAACCTCAAGAATCTTGTCGGAATCAACGGCAACAAGAACTGGCTGCCGCACCACCGCGAGGGTGTGCCGGCCAACGGCGGCGACCAGTATGCTTCGTCGGGGCTCAGCGAGCGACTGGAGCATCGGCTGCTCGTCGCATTCAAGAAGGGCTTCCCCCTGCTCGGGCCGCTGCGGCGCTACGTCGGCGGCGCCGCCAAGCGGGCCGGCCGGCGCGCGTTCGGCGACACGGATACGACCCGAATCCGCTCCGGGAACTGGTGGGGCAACGACACGACCTGGCGCATGGTCCTCGACCTCAACCGGGCGCTGCGCTACGCGGATTCCAATGGCGTCTTACATAGCAGTCCGCAGCGAAGGTACTTCAGCTTTGTCGACGGGATCATTGCGGGGGAGGGCAACGGCCCCATGGGGCCCGACGCAAAGCCGGCGGGCGTTGTGCTGGCCGGAGAAGACCCGCTGGCGGTCGACCTGGCATGCACGCGGATTATGGGGTTCGACTGGGAGAAGATCCCGGTGCTGAGTGGTGCATCGCGCCCGCACCGGTTTGATCTCTCACGCGCCCGATACCGGGAAGTCGCGTGTCGCTCCAATATCGCGGTGTACGACCGACCGTTGACCGACTTCGAGGGAACCTGCCTGGCGTTTCGGTCGCACTTTGGGTGGGCCGGGATGGTGGAGGCCCTCGACTCCATCGGGTAGGCAACTCTGGGGATGACCCCCGCAAACGCGCGCTGGCGGCGCAGCCGAAGCTGAAGGCGCGGCGGCATTGCGTGGAAACCGCGAGAACGCTGGGGACACGCCGATCATGCCTTCAATCGTACAAAAGTTCGGTGGCACAAGCGTTGCGGACATCAGCCTTATTCGGCGCGCCGCGATGCGAGCCGTTGAAGCGAGCCGTGCCGGAAAGCAGGTCGCCGTCGTTGTGAGTGCGATGGGCAGGTCTACCGACGACCTGCTCGATCTCGCCACACAACTGAGGTTGCCCCCGTCGTCAGCCGCCGACCGCGAGATCGATGCGCTTGCCGCCAGCGGCGAGCAGATAAGCGCGTCGCTCATGGCTCTCGCAATACAATCACTCGGCGTGCCTGCGCGGTCATTCCTGGGCCATCAGATTTGCGTCCGGACGGACGGCGTCTTCACTAGAGCACGAATTCGTAAGATAGATACGGACCGCCTCCGCGCATCGCTCGCTGCCGGCGAAGTCGCAGTGGTGGCTGGATTTCAGGGTATTGACGATCACGGGAGTATTACCACGCTCGGACGAGGCGGGTCGGACACGAGCGCTGTTGCGGTCGCGGTTGTACTAGGAGCGGAAGAGTGCGAGATATATACCGACGTCCCCGGGGTATTCACGGCGGACCCGCGGATCTGCGAGGATGCCCGCGTGATCGATCGAATCGCACATGAGGAAATGCTGGAGTTGGCCTCGGTTGGTGCTCGCGTGCTTCAAACTCGGTCAGTGGAGTTGGCGATGAAATACGGTCTGCCCATCCGCGTTCGGTCAAGCCTTGAGGAAGGATCTGGCACGCTCGTCATTCCCGATTCCGAGGACTTGGAGGCGTGTGTCGTTAATGGAGTGGCGCACGACGACAATCAGACGCGGCTGAGCGTGATTGGGATTCTGGATCTACCGGACGCGCTTGCGCGTCTCTTTGAGCCACTCGCTGCCGATGCAATCTCCGTTGACCTAATTGTCCATACTGTGGCGGAGAGCGGACGCATGTCGGTCAGCTTCACAGTGGGCAAGGAAGACGAGCAGCGTGCGGTAGCAGCAATTCGCCGCGTGATGGAGGGCCTGCACGGCTGGGATGTGATTGTAGACCCCCATGTCGTGAAGGTGTCAATCGTCGGGTTGGGTATGCGGAGCAGAGCGGGCGTCGCACAGCAGATGTTCGCGATCCTATGTGCGGAGCACATTCCGATTCACCTCGCCGTATCGACCGAGGTCAAGGTCTCTTGCGTGATACCGTCTCGGTATCGCGAACTGGCAGTTAGGGCTCTGCATGATGGATTTGGCCTCGGCGGAACAAGGTAGACTGCACCTGGGTGCGAGAGGAGTGACCTCACATGTCGTACTATGATGCACTCGCATTCCGGTGCGGCCCGCCGTCGCTGCAGGATCTCATATTGTCGGCGCGCAATTCCGTTCGAAGGACGCTGTACAGGCTTGGAAATGTCAATCGCTCCTACGAGGATCTGCGCATCACCGAAGGCTGGACACGACAACGGTTGGAGACGTTTCAAGTCGAGCAGTTGCAGCGATTGCTCACGCTTGCTCGCGCGCACGTCGAATACTACAGAAGTGCGTGGCGACGCTTTCGGTCTGAAGAGATACGCGATCTAGTCGACCTCCAACGGTTACCGGTCATCTCCAAACCCGTCGTGCGGGCAGAAACGTCCAAGTTCCTGGCTGACTCTGCCCGCCGCTCCTTTCTTTCGCAGGGGGGAACAAGCGGGAGTACAGGCGCCCCGCTCAGGCTTTACCGGGATCTGCGGGCCGTCTGCCGGGAGGAAGCCCGGCTCCGGCGGTGGCGATGCCGCGCTGGGATTCAGCCTGGAGACCGTCGCGTCGTCATCCGAGGGGATAACTTCGTACCCGCTCGACGGCGCAGAGTTCGCCCGTGGCTGTACGATCGCTCGGGTGTCGGGATGTGGGTGTCAAGCTACCACCTGACGCCGCAGTATCTCCCCGCCATCGTGCGAGCAATTGAGCAATTCCCCCCCG
>CAZYLK010000111.1:0-19857 GCA_964648365.1 uncultured Phycisphaeraceae bacterium | reverse complement strand
CCGGCCCCGTCGAAGTCTGCCCCTCCGGCTGCCCCGACGCCTGCCGCAAGGCCGAGTGCCCGTGATGCGGGCGACGCCGGACGCCCGGATGAGGCCGGGCCCTACGACAGCGCGCACGCCGTGTCTGGCTGAGTCGGACACAGTCTGGCAGGCACGCCCGGCAAGCCGCGAGCCGCGTGGCCTGAGGCCCGAGCGGAACGTGCCGTCGAAGCTCGCGCTCGTGGTCAAGCGCGTCCGCCCGATCGGCCAGTCTGGAGCCTGGCGGTTCCCGGGACGGGCGCGGCGGATCAGTATCGCGCGCCGGCCGGCATGCGAAGGTCCGTCGGCGGCGGCGCGATGACGCGCGGGCCGGGCGCGCCGTCGCGTGGGAAGCGCGCGGGGAGCAGGCTGATGAGTTCGCGGAGCTTGTGCAGGACGTGGACCGCCTCGCCGTCGCGGCCCAGACGGGTCAGGACGCGGGCCTGTCCGCGGAGGGCGTCGGCCTCTTCGGTCACGGCGCCGAAGGTGCGTGCCAGACCCGCGGCCTCGCGATAAGCCGACAACGCCTCGACCAGCGCCGCAACGTCGTCCAGCCCTTCGAGCACGCCGCCGGTCCGCAGCAGCGCCGTAATGAGCAGGTACGGGTCGCCCAGCGCACGGACACGGCGGACGAGCGCGCGCGTACCCGACGCATCCACGCTGTTCAGCTCGTCGCGCAGCAGTTGAACCAGCGCGGCACGCTCGTTACGGGCGGTCTCGTCCCAGGCCAGCGCCGTGCCGGCGAACAGCCCGAAATCAGGCCGATCGAACGCCTCGGACAGGGTCTGCGCGATGAACGCCGCTCGATCGCGCGCGGCGTCGACCGGTGAGGCGACACGTTCGGCGAGCGCCGCGGATTCCGATACGTGTTCGCCCGTGGCAACGCCCGCCTCCAGACTCTCGCGCAGCAGCGCGACCGCACGCTGTGGATAGGTCTTCCAGAGGGCGACCAGCGCGTCGCGATCGCGACGGGCGTAGCACTGCTCGAACTGCACGTCCGGCGGAACCAGCGTGGCGGCAAGCGTTGTCATCCGCGGGTCGTCGTGCAGGGGGGCCAGGTGTGGATCGTTGATCAGCGTCCCCGGCTCGGCGTAGTAGCCCGCCTCGCGCGCGGCCGCGAGCGCCGCAAAGGCCGCCTCGACCTGTCCGCCCTGCGCCCGTGCTCGTGCCGATTCGTAAAGCGACGCGGCGCGAACCTCGGGAAACTCGGCCGCTTTTTCGCTGGCCTCTATGGCGGCATCCACGTCACCGCGGGCGTTGTGGGCGAGCGCAAGATTGAGCCAGGCGAAGCCGTTCTCCGGTTCGCGATCGACGACCTCTTGGAAGCACAGGACCGCATCCGTCCATCGCCCGTCCATGAGCATGACGCGCGCCGCCGCAAAGCGGGATTGCGACTGCGACGCCCGCGCTTCGCGCCAGGGCCGCAGGCTCGACAGGCCGGCAGCCATGAGGATGACACAGGCGACGGTCGCGAGCACGACGCGGCGCCGCGCGAGGCGGTCGCGATCGGCCAGGATCGACGCGAGCCGCACCTCCAGCTTCGAGCGCGTTGCCTGCGCCATGGCCGCGACCTGGTCGATGGACCAGTGCGTCATGGAGCGGGCGATGTCGAGCAGGTGCATCGCGTAATCGCTCGGCCGCGCGCCCAGCCGCAGCACGTCGTCGTCGCAGGCCAATTCGCGCTCGATGGCGAAGCGCTGCGCCGCGACCCACGCCAGCGGGTTGAACCAGTACAGCGCACACACGGCCTGGCCGACCATCTGGATCAGCCAGTCTCCGCGACGGACATGGACGAGTTCATGCATGAGCACCATGCGGCGGCGCTCAGCGGTCCAGCCGGCGGCGCAACCCGGCAACAGGATGACGGGGCGAAGGACGCCGAAGGTGACGGGGCCGCGGATGTCTTCATGTGTGCCAAGCGAGACGCGGCGCCGGATGCCGAGTTTGACGCGGAGGCGATTGAGGCAAAGCAGCGTGTCGAAGTCATCGACGGCCGTCGCGCGGGCGGCGATGCGGCGCACCTGGATCAGGCCGCACGTCCACCACGCCGTCACGAGCATCGTGCCGAGACTCCACCACGCGATGACCAGCAATCCCGCGAACGAGGTCGGCGGCGGGAGTTCGGCCTGCGTCGGCGCTGCCGGAGCCTGATCGATCGGCCGTGCCTCGGGGCTGCCCGCCAGGGGAATCGCGCCGATGAGTCGATCCATCCCGCCGCGGGCATCGACCGCAACGGGCAGCAGCGACAGCCGCCACGACGGAACCGCGAGCGTAAGGACGGGGATCAGCAGCGCTGCGACGACGGCCGAGCCCCACAGGGTACGACGCACCTGCGCCGTTGAATTCCGCAGCAGGCAGGCCAGCGCCGCGGCCGCGGCCAGAATCAAGATCGACTTAAGCGCAGACTCGATGAGCAGGACGCTCATGGCGCCGGCGGTTGCCGACAGGGTCGAGCCTGCGATATGCCACATGCCTAGCGCCCCTCTTGCCTGGCCCTTTCGATCATCGCGGCCATGCGGTCGAGTTCCTGCTTGCTGAGCCGCTGGGACTCCATATCGAGCAGTGCGGCCACCGCCCCCTGGGTCGAGCCTTCGAAGAACGTTTGCAAGACGTGCTTCAGGGCGGACCGCTGCGCCTGATCGCGCGGGACGCGCGGCAGGAACACGTATCGCGGGCCGTCCTGCTCATGCTTGAGGTGGCCCTTCTCCTCCAGCACGCGCAGCGTGGCCCGCACGGCCGAGTAGCTCGGCGGCGAAGCCATCCGCTCGCGAACCTCGGCGGCGGTCGCCCGGCCGGCGGCAAAGATGATATCCATCATCTCCCGCTCCCGCCGGCTCAGCCCGCCAATGTCGTTGTCAGCCGCCATCGACACCTCTCAGCATACCTGAAACGCAATCCCGGCTCCAACCCGGCCGGCCGCACTGGACGCCCGTTCGGTGGCTCACTTCACGCCACCCGGGTTATCGGCGGGGTCGGCGCGGGGAGTCCACCCGAGATGCTGGAATTTTAGCAGGGGCACGGACGCGGGTCAAGCGCAGGCGTACCGGCGCGCGGTTCCGACGAAAGCGGGGTAAGTTCGCAGCCTGCTTACGGGGACTCGCCACGGCGGCCAGGGTCGGGGAGCGATTCGATGAACAGCGACGTGAACCAGGTTACGAAGCGAATCGCCACCTCGCTGTCGTGGCGGAAGTAGTGAGCCTTGATGGCGGTGCCGAAGGGTCTGCCCGGTTCCCTTTGCCAAGCGAGCCAGCAGTGGAGTTCGGCCTTCAAGCGATCCTGTGGCACGAACCTTTCGTCCAGCGCGACAGCCTGCTGGGTCGCCGATCTTGCGTGCTCGAACAAAGCATCGTCCGTCGGCACCAGCGTCTGAACGAGATGTTCGAACTGACCTGCATCGGTCTCATTGTCGGGCATGATCCAGACACCGACACGAGCCCGGATCGACGCAGCCACCCCGATGAACCCGCTAGGAGGCGGCGTAGCCGGCAGCGAGATATCAAGTCCGCTCAGGCAACCCTGGATGGACTGCCAGCGATCAGCCACGGAGCCGTTGGCATCGATCACGAAACCGACCGGCCGTTCGGCACTTGCCTTCACGGCGTTTCGCATCGAGCCAAGGATGTGGTCATCGCCTCCGGTTTCATTGACGACGACGGGTCCGAACCGCGGGTGGAGCGCGATGGCGTGTCTGGCGAGCAGTTGGCAGATCGTATGCAGATCCGTGCTACCTTCGACGTGGAGCACAGGGAATTCGGTGGATTCTGCCATTATCGCAACTCGATGTCGTGTTCGATCGCGTTGAGTACGTCCGCGCCCGAGAACGGAATGCTGCTCTCCAGGTCTCGTACGATTTTCTGCACGCAGACGTCGGATTGCAGTTCAGGATCGTCCTTGCACAAAAGGCCCAGACCCTTAACGCAGTCGGAACTGTGGGTCGTGGCGAATACTTGAACATTTGACTCGCGCGCAGTGCGGACGACCAGTTCCCACATCTTGGCCATGATAGAGTAGTGGAAGCCGGTGTCGATTTCGTCAATGAGCAGGTATCCTCCTTTGGCATGGATCAGGGAAATCGACAGCGCCAGCAATCGACGCATACCATCGCCCATGCTTCCCAGCGGAACGCGCCGAGCCTGGCCTTTGACGCTCACCAGCACGCCGGACCGCCCGGCCACGGCTCTTGAGTATGGACGGTACGAAATGTCGCCCGATTGAAACACGATGTCCTCCAAAGCGGGCTCGAGTATTTGCATCGCCTGTCGAACGTCGGACTCTTGCTTCTCACGCAGCACCTGGTTCCACATCGCGCCGAGGGAATCGGGCTCAACGTAATCGTGGGCGATGAAGACCACTGACGGACCGCCACGATGTTCGTCGCCAAACGGGCGACGTGGCGGGCGACGCAGATCCAGCCAGCCGCCCTCCTCTGAGAGAACAAAATAGCGCGGGCTGATCGTCTCGTCTGCGCCGCAACGCACGCTGAGTGCGAAGGCCGGACGAGTACCTCTCACGTCGTCAAAGAGTTTTTGTTGCGGTTCGATCTCCTCAAGCGGAACAATCGTCGCGGTGACCGGGCGCAATCCGTTCGATGCCGCCACGGAGAAGGACGATCCCTCGGCTACCTCATGCCCGTGAAAGAAATGCGAGATGTCCAGAAAGAGCGAGTCCTCACGACCTCCAGATACGACTTCGCCGCGTCTGCTGGCTGCGTTCACAAGGACCATCGGATCACCGCCGGAGATCAGCAAGTGGGCGCTCTCAAGCAGCGCGGTCTTGCCAGTGTTGTTCTTCCCCACCAACAAGTTGACTCTGGACACTTGCTCCAGCCGGTACGACTTGAAGCCGCGGTAGTTCTCGATTTTGACGTGCGTCAGCATGTTCCAGGTTCGCGGTTGCTCTGGATGGCGGCGATCTTCTGTATCGGCCAGAGTGTACAACCCGCGTAAGCGACCGACAAGAATCCTGTTGCTCCCCCGCGGCAGCGCGGCTAGGCTGCCAAGACTGCGAATCAGCCCCTGGCGCTGCACGTCAGCGTCCAGGTCATCAGCCCCTGGCGGTTGTACGCAACCGCCAGCTTTCCTTGCCGCATCGCCTCCGGCACGTCGTTTGCTGGCCTTCCTGCCGCCCGGCGCCGTCGGGCCGACCACACGGGCGGCGGAGCCTGCGCCGGATCGATGCTGCGCTGGGAGATTTGTCATGTCTGAAAGTCCGCACCTGATTCGAAAAGTCGCTCGTCCCGTGTATACCAAGCTGGACCGCGCGTGGTCCGCGCTCGCGGGCCGGCCGGTTGCGCGTCTCCGGCTGCAATCCCGCGATGTCCTCTTACTCTTGACCGTGCTGGTCGCCGCACCGAGCAGCGCCTGCCCGGCCGCAGTGGCCATTCAGTCGTCGGCATCCCAGCAGTCCATCCCGGCTACCGAGCCGTCCCTGATCGACGCGGAGACGCAGGCGGCGTGCGTCGAGTATCTGCGCGCGGCCGGACGGGCGCCGACCGAGTACGTCGCCGGGAAGTTTGCCGATCACGATCTGGTGCTGCTGGGCGAGGTTCATGAGGTTCGCGACACGTGCGAATTCGTCTCGGCGCTGGTGCCGGCGCTGTATCGTGACGCGGGCGTGCGGTGTCTGGTCAGCGAGTTCATCCGGCGGCGCAACAACGACCGCATCGAGCGAATCGTCACCGCGAAGGAGTATGACGAGGCGGCTGTGATCGACGTTTTCCGCGACGGGCCGTGGCCGACGTGGGGGTACCGCGAGTACGTGGACACCGTTCGGGCGGTATGGGCGCTGAATGCGTCGCTGCCGCCGGAGGCGCCACAGTTTCGACTGGTCGGCATGGACGGCGACTGGGACCAGGTCGCGCTGCTGACCGAGAAAGACGCGATGAAGCGATTCAACATGATCCGCCGGCGCGAGCAGGACATGTTCGACGCGGTGGCGGAAGGGGTCATCGCCCGCAAGGAAAAAGCCCTCGTCCACGTCGGCTTTGCCCATACGGTCGACCAGGGTGAGCGGCTGGCGGCACGGCTGGCGGATGTGGCCGGCCTGAGCATCGCTCAAGTAGTGATGCACCACGACGTGACCGGCACGCCGCGGTCTACCGGGCGATTCACGCTGATGATCGAGGACATCGTCAGCCGTTCGGAACGCGCGGCCGTGGGGTTCGACGTGGTCGGCTCACCGCTCGAGCCCCTGCGCGAGGACGGCGCCGTCGTCTTTCGGATGCTGGGTTCCGGGAGCGGCTTCGGGACGTTTGCTCAGGGCTACGTCTTCCTGAAACCGACCTCCCAGCTTCGCCCGGTGACTTGGGTCGATGGTTTCATCAATGACGCACTGTATGCGCGGGCGCTGGAGTGCGCGGAGCGGATGAAGATGGTCGAAGAGGGCTCATGCAAGACGGCCGCGGACTTGAACGCGGCCCTGGCGAAGCGGCTGCGGGAGCGGGAAAACCGGTGAGGAACGGTCGCATCCGCCGAGCCGCAAGCTTCAGCCTGCGCGATTCTCCCGGCACCTGACGCGGCTGCACATCGCGCACGGTCCCTCGCCGCCGCGTCACCGCACGTTACTCTCTTGGGGCGCGGTGTTCGTCGCCGGGTATGGGGTCCGCCACGCACGCGGCCGCGCCGTGGTCGGGGTCAAAGAAGTTGAGAATCAGGCTGAAGTAGTACGACCGGGCGAACGGCGGGAACCCGACATGCCCCCCCCCAGGCAGAATCACCGCCGCCACGTTCGGGTTGGGCGTGCGGGCGATCAGGTCTGCCACGTCCTGCGCCGGGCACAGCGGATCGTTGGCGGCGTGTACGATCAGCGTCGGCACACGGCTGTAGCGCAGCTTGTCGCAGTCGCTCATGCCGCGGTAGGGTTTGAAGCGCAGGAAGCGATAGCCGTCGGCGACTCCGCCGTGCGAGGCCGCGCCATCCGAACCGCGACCGTAAGGGAGCGGCTGCGCGGCTGCGTGCTGCCCTTCGACATCGCCGGCTGACACCTCGTCTGCGGCGTCATCGGTGGCCGCGTAATTCAGCGCACTTCGGGCGAACTCAAACTCGATCAGCTTCCGCAGGCTGGTCGTCGCTTCCGGATGGCCTTTGGCCTCCGTCCGATCGCGTACGGTGCCTTGCAGCGTGCCAAGTATCGGGTCGGACAGGTAGCTGACCGGCGCGTCCATTTCGTCCACAAGTTCCTCGAATGCGAACACGGACGAGAACGCGATGACGCCGGCGCTGAAATGCCGCTGAGGTTCGATGGGAGGCAGACGCTTCGCCAGTTCGGGCGTAATGCTGGAGCACGCCTCAAACTCCGACAATCCAGACGCGGTTGCGGCCCACTGCTCAAGAGCAGTGGCACCCGGACCGGCCGGCTGTGGACGCTCACTCGCGGCAGCACGCGCGGCGTCCGTCTCTTGCGGTGAATGGTTGAACCCGTCTCGTGACGCCGCTGTCCAGCCGTCGTACCACGCCGCCAGCAGCCCCAGGTTCCCCCCCCAGCAGAAGCCGATCAGGCCGGTTCGCCGGACGTGCGGCATTGCCTCGAGCCATTCGGAGACGCGCATCAGGTCGACGGTCTCCAGCACGCCGAAGGTGTAACACACGTGAGGCAACCGGGCATCGGTCTGGCCGTGGCCGCGCAGTTCGACCGCCAGGACATGGTGGCCGCGCGACAACAGCGCGGCCGCGAGGTCGCGCGTGCGGTAGATGGCGTTGTCGCCGAGCAGGCCGGGCAACAGCACGATGCAGTCGGCCTGAACGATCGCGCCATGGCGTCGGGCGAGGCCCAGCCGGGCGGACAGTTCGACGCCGGGGGCGACCGGGACCAGGACGTCCTCGAACCCGGGCCAGGGGCGCAGCTTGGCCGGGTCGCCGTCGTCAGAGCCGATGGCCTGCGCGCTGTGGGCCAGGCCGCGGAAGTTGCCCAGCAGCGTGCGCAGGTCGCGCCCGGTCAACTCGAAGTGGTCGAGAACATCCACCGTTTCGCCGCCGGCGCCGACCATCTGCTCGCTCAGCAGGGGTGGCGGCTTGTGCTCGGGCAGCAATGCGGCAAGCTGCGCCTGCGATTCCCTAAGCCACGCGCGAACGGTCTCTGGTCGTCCCGGGTCGCATGACAGCGGGACGAAGTCGTCCGGCCGCATGGGAAAGGGCCGCTCGGAGAAGACGCAGCCGGACCAGATCGGCATCGCGATCAGCAGCACGCCCCAACATGCGCGTGCGATCGGGTGGTGCGGACTGCTGGGCGAGCATGAACGCTCGATGTAAGCTGGGCTTGGCATTGTCTGGTCAGGAAATCGGCCTTGTGGCGGGGATTAGACCGGAATCGCACCGGTTTGGCGAGCAATCCGGTGAGGAATGGAAGACACCGGTTGCAAACCGGTGCCGCAAGGCGCCACAGGCGCCCACCGGAACACCGGTTGCAAACCGGTGCCACACCGGAACCGGTTGCAACCGTCGCAAATCGGTGCCACACGAGAGGACCGGTTACCAGGCGGTGCCACAGCGCAACGAGGGAGTGAACTTGGCGTCAGCAGCGTCGGCCCACCGAGATGAGATTCGCGAACGGTCAGACCTTCCGTCGTCGCTGCAGCGCCCATCGATTTCGCGATGGTGGATGCCGGCACTGCTCGTCATTGCCACGCTCCTGGTCCACGGCTGGTCGCTCGGCGACGGCCTCTTCCTCGATGACCACTGGCACCAGGCCCAGCTTCGCGAGCGCGGCTGGTCGCTCGATCTGCTCTTCGACGCCACCACCATCGAGCCGGCCCGCTTCGTCCACATGTGGTGGCAGGACAAACCGGCGGTGTGGCGCTACGCACGGCCGGTGTCGGTCGCGCTCATGAAGCTCGTCTGTGACGTGTCCGGCGGGTCGGCGTTCGCCCAGCACGTCGTCAGCGTCGGCCTGCATCTGCTGACCGTCTGGATGGTGTACCGGTTGTGCCTGATGCTGACCGGCCATCGCGGCTGGTCGACCGTCGGCGGGTTGCTCTTCGCGGTCTATGTCCACTCGATCTTCGCGGTTGGATGGATCGCATCTCAGAACGGCGTGTTGCAAACGTGCCTGTGCGTCGGTGCGTTGATGGCGTATCTGCGCGGTTCGGGGTTGCGGGTCGGCCCGGATGCAGCAGGGGATTCGGCAAACGCGCCACGGTGGCGATGGATCGCGCTCGCCTGGCTTCTCTGGCTCCTCGCGCTCGGCTCACGCGAGAACGCCGTGGTCATGCCGGTCATCTTCGTCGCGTTCGAACTGGCCTATCGGCGGCGGTCCAACGGCGTCGGGGAAGGAGACATCCCGGTCGACGTCGAGCACGATGTAGACAGTGATCGCGTGAGCGCGACGCGACAGCACTGCTCAAGAGCAGTGGCACCTCAGGACTGCTCAAGAGCAGTGGCACCCCGCCCACACGCTTTGTCGCATGTGCTGAGCTGGCCCTCGGTGTCGCTCGTGCTCATGTCCGCCGTCGCCACGGCCTTCGCCTGGTGGCGACTGGCGATCTATGCCGTCCCGATGCCCGACGTGTACGTCCGCCGCCCCGACGGCGACCTGCTCGCGTTCGCCGAGTGGTGCAGCGTCAAGCTGCTGCACTACGTCTGCTCGGCCGTGTGGCATTCGCCCATGACCATCGGTCCCAGCGGCCGGCTCGATCCGGTGCGTGAAGTCCCCGGCGACTGCCTGCTGATGCTCGGCATCGTCGGCGTCATGGCGTTCGGCTACGTCCAGGCGACACGGGGATTGCGCGGCCGCTGGATCTGGCCGCTGTGGATCATCCTGTCGCTACTGCCCGTCACGCACGTCCTCGCCACACCGCACAGCGGCTACATGGCGGGTGTGGGATTCGCCGTCGCAACGGTGTTCCCGGCCGCACTCGCGCGATCCGCCCGACCGGTCGGCATCGGCCGCTGCGCGAAGGGTGTGGCGATCTTCTTCCTGATCGCAACCTGTTCGTACACGCCGATCTACCGTGCCCTGTGGACATCGATGGTCGCCGCCGAGCGAATCACCATCGAGGAATGGGCGCTCGCCGGGCCGCCGCCGCCGACGGTCACCGACGTCTTCCTGATCAACGTGCCGTTCGTGAACATTTACGCCGGGCCGTGCATGAGCGAGGCTTGGCGCAGCGAGGGCGGCGGAACCACGCCGAGCGGCGGCGGCGCAATCCGCACGCACGTCCTGACCTTTGCGCCGGACCTGTTGCACGCGAATCAGCCCTGCACGCTTCGACAGATCGACGATCACACGATCGAGGTCACCTCCGCGGGCAAGCCCTGGTTCAGCGGCCTGCTGGGCCGATTCCTCATCGACGGGCTTCGCGAAAACGGCCGGCTTCAGCGAGACCAGGTCATCGTCGCGGATCCGTTCATCACGCACGTCGTCGATGCCGGCCAGAACGGAATCCGGGCGATCCGTTTCCGCTTCAAAGAGCCGCTGAGTTCCCCGGGATATCAGTTTTATTTCACAAGCCCGGTGTGCAGCGCCCTGCCGCTGCGATTCGGCAAGCCGCGGAAGGTCGCGTCGGATTCGCTTGAATCCACCGCCGACAGCCCCCACAATGCCGCCGCGTTACTCGACCGGCTGCGGGGGGGACGCGCCGCCGCCGCGGTTGGGCTGTTCGATCTGCTCACCCGCGACCCGGATGCGCTGGCCGGTCGGAGGGAGGAATTCGACCGGCTGGTGGGCGACGTGGCCCGGTCCGTCGGGGCAGACGCCGCGCCACGAGTCGCGGAGTCCGGCTCGATTGACGTGGTCGGCTTGTCTGAATGGTGGACGAACCGCGTTGACGACCGCATATTGGCCCATGTGTCGATGGCGCGCGACACGCTGGCGCCGTGGCGGCGGCGGCGCGACCGGCTGGCGGCGATCCGATCGGCCGCGGCCAGGATTATCCGGACGGACCTTTACCTAACCGGCCCGCCGTACGATGTATCCAACATCGAGCGGCCCTAACCGGCGGGCGTCTGTTCGATGCCCACCCGCGCGGAAACGCCGGCCCGACGGAGGCCGCGTCCGGGGACCGGCGGTCGGAGAAATGTTAAGGTCCGGTTGGCGGCGGGTGAACCGCCGATGAACCATACGCTGGCCCATCAGGAGCGCATGAGCGAGCCACACACTACATTCATGACCGGCGCGACCGGGTTCCTCGGCGTCTTCCTGGTTCGCGACCTGCTGCGCCGCGGTCGCCGGCTCATCCTCCTGATGCGCGAACCACTGGACGGCTCGATCGCCCGGCTGCGCGAGTCGCTTCGCCGACTGGAGTTCGACCTCGACGCGGCCGCCCACTCCGGCCGGGTTCGATTCGTCGCCGGGGGCCTGCCCGACGGGCTTCCGTCCGACCTCGGCGAGCCGATTCACGACGTCCTCTCCAGCGCCGCCAGCCTCCAGCTTTTCGAAAACGGCAACCAGGAGCCGCACCGCACCAACGTCGAAGGCACCCGCAACCTCATCGCCTGGGCCCGCGACCACGGCGTGCGCCGTATGCACTGCGTCAGCACCGCCTACGTCTGCGGCTCCATCACCGATCGCGTGGACGAGGTCTTCCACGACCCCCGCCCGCAGTTCAAGACGGCCTATGAAGAGAGCAAGTGGCTGGCCGAGTCCCTGCTGGCCGAGTGGGGCGGCGAGCCGGGCCATGTGCTGACGGTTTACCGCCCGAGCTTCCTCGTGGGAGATTCCGACTCCGGCTACACGTGCCAGTACGGCGGCTTCTACCAGCTTGCCCGCATGGTCAGCCTGCTCAAGGAGCGCTACGGCGCCGACGACAACGGCCACTCGACGTACATCCCCCTGCGCATCCCCGGCCGTCCGGAGGATCCGCAGAACTTCGTCCCGGTCGACTTCGCGTCGCGGATCATCGCCGAGGTGATGGAAGACGCGTCCCTTCACGGGCGCATCTACCACCTCACCGACCCGAACCCGCCCACCAACGATCAGATCAAGCGGCACATGGAAGTCTACTTCCGCATGCACGGCGGCTGGTTCGCCCCGGTGGACGAAGTGGTCAATCACTGCACCCCGGCCGAGTCGCTTCTGTGGGAGCACTACGAGGTGCTCACCCCGCGCGTCACGCACAACCCCCGCTTCGTGCAGGACAACACGCGCCAGGTCATGGCCCTCCGCGACATCCCCTTCCCCGCCCTCGATGACCGCCTCTTCGCCACCCTGCTAGACTACGCCATCGCGCATCGCTGGGGGCAGCGCAGGAACGGCAAGGCCGCCCGGGCGCGTGTGGCAGGCTCGAAGGCCTGAAGCTTTGCTGAAGCGCGGCAGCGCCGTATGGCGGAACTCGCTGACGCCTGCGACACCAGCGTCGTTCGGTGCAATCCCGCTTGACATGCCGCCCCGGTCCGACAACGCTTCCACGCATTATCCATCCAAACGCACCCGGCGCCGGAGCGGTTCGGCGTCGAGGGCGGCCGGTGGCGGCCGTGTGATCTGTCGGCGGGCGTGTTGGAGCGAACGAGCATGAAACGAGCGAAGTGGATGGCGGCCGCGACGGCCGGGGCGGCGTGTTTCGGCGCCGCGATGATGGGACCGGGCTGCACGACGTCGCCGCCCCCGGCGGATGAGGGCTGCCAGTCGAACGCCGATTGCGACGACGGCGTCTTCTGCAACGGCGAGGAGGTCTGCCAGCCCGACGGAACCTGCGCCGCGGGAACGCCCTGCGAAACGCCGACCTGCCCGGATTGCGTGTGCAACGAGACGCTCAAGCTCTGCACGATGATCCCCCCCTGCACCGGAGACGGCGACTGTGACGACGGGCTGTTCTGCAACGGCCCGGAAACGTGCGTCAACGGCGGCTGCGTCGACGGCGAGCCGGTCGACTGCGGCGAAGACGCCTGTGATGAAGAGATCGACGCGTGCGAGGTCTGCCTGTGCGTGGGCGATGCCGACTGCGACGACGGGGCGATGTGCAATGGCGTGGAGACCTGCGTCGACTGCGCCTGCCAGCCCGGCGAGCCGCTGTGCCAAGAGGGTGAAGACTGCGACGAGTTGACCGGCGAGTGCAGCGTCTGCGCGTGTGCATCTGATGAGGACTGCAACGACGGGCTGGTATGCAACGGGGAGGAGACCTGCGCCGACTGCCTCTGCGTCGCGGGCGAGTCTCCCTGCATCGTTGAGAATCCCCGGACGGGCGAGCCCTGCGATTCGTGCAACGAACAGCTCGGCGGATGCCTGGCGCCGTGCGTGTCCGATGAAGAGTGTAACGACGGCCAGTTCTGCAACGGGCAGGAAGTCTGCGACGGCTGCTCGTGCCTGCCGGGGGCGCCGCCCTGCCCGGAGGGGGCGTGCGATGAGGGTGGGGACGTGTGCCTTGAGTGAATGGCGAATAACGAATGGCGAATAACGAATGAAGAGGGGAAGGCGCGATGCGTGCGATCGTTCGGGGTTCGTCTTGATGCAGGCGGCAAGGATGGTAGATTGCCTCGCCCGTGGTTCTGCCATTCGTTATTCGCTATTCGACATTCGCTATTAGCCCGGTACTCCCTATGACCCCTCCCCCTATCGATGCCCTCTCTCGCGGCGCCGACTCGGTCTACTCCACCGACGAGTTGACCGATCGCCTCAAGCTGGGCCGGCCGCTGCGCGTCAAGCTCGGCATGGACCCGACCGCGCCGGACCTGACGCTGGGGCACACGGTCGTGCTGCGCAAGCTGCGGCAGTTTCAGGACGCCGGGCACAAGGCGGTGCTGATCATCGGGGACTACACCGCCATGATCGGCGATCCGACCGGCCGGTCGAAGACGCGGCCGGTGCTCTCGCCGGAGGACATCCAGCGCAACGCCCAGACCTACTTCGAGCAGGCCGGCAAGGTGCTCGATCTTTCGCCGGACAAGGTGGAAGTCCGCTACAACAGCGAATGGCTCAGCAAGCTCAACTTCGCCGACGTGGTCAAGCTGATGAGCCAGATGACCACCGCCCGGATGCTGGAGCGCGACACGTTCGCCAAGCGGCAGGCCGAGGGCAAGGAAATCTACCTGCACGAACTGCTCTACCCGCTGATGCAAGCGTACGACAGCGTGATGATCCAGTCCGACGTGGAGCTTGGCGGCACGGATCAGACGTTCAACAACCTCTGCGGCCGCGACCTGCAGCGCAACGCGGGGCAGCTTCCGCAGATCGTGCTGGTCATGCCCATCCTGGTCGGCACGGACGGCACGCAGAAGATGAGCAAGTCGCTGGGCAACTACGTGGCCGTCACCGACCCGCCCGGCGAGATGTTCGGCAAGGTGATGAGCATCCCGGATACGCTGATGGCCAATTGGTTCACCCTCCTGACCGATCTGCCCGCCGAGCGAATCGCCGAGCTGACCGACGGCGCACGCACGCATCCGCGACAAGCCAAGGAAGCCCTCGCGCGGACGATCATCGCGCAATATCACAGCGAAGCCGACGCTACGGCCGCGGCCGAGGAGTTCAGACGCGTCTTCGGCGGCGGCGGCGCCGGCGGCCTGCCCGACGACATCCCCGAGGTCGACGTCAGCGCGAGCGTCAAAGACGGCGCTGCCGCCCCGGTCGATCTGATCGTCGCCTGCGGCTTCGCCCAGTCCCGCGGGGAGGCCCGCCGCCTGGTCGCCGAGAGAGGCGTCAAGCTCAACGGAGAGGCCATCGAGGATGCAAACACGCCCGTGCCGGTCAGATCCGGCGACGTGCTCCAGCGCGGGAAGCGGAAGTTCGCGAAGCTGGTGGTGTGAGGGCGCGAATGCGCGCGAGCGCCCACAGCGGACAAGACCTGGCGTTTTTGATGAACGGCGACCGCCAGCAATGCTGCTCTACGTAAGCGTGCCCCGGCGCCCGGAGAGAGATGCGTGCAGCCGATCGCGCCGAAAGATACCGAGCGTCTGAACGATGATCCCGCCGTTTGACGACAACGGATACCTGCCGCCAGGGATTTACAGTGCGACGCTCGATGAGATCGAAGCGCGTTTCGGCGCGGTGACGGAGATTCGGCAAGTGCAGATGGAGTCGGTCCGGTGGCTGGGGGATCTGGCACGGCGTGCCGGCGTTTATCGGATCATATTGAATGGGAGCTTTGTGACGGCTAAAATGGAGCCGCAGGACGTGGACTGCGTCCTGCTCGTGGGCGCAGATTTTCCCGTTGATGCTTCGGCCGGGGAGGCGCTGGACGCCGGGTTGCCGTTTCTTGAACTGAAGCTGGTCGAAGCGGTTGAGTTTGGCGAGTATGTGACGGACGTTTACGCGACGGATCGACAGGGCGTCGCGAAGGGCATGATCGAGGTCATTCTGTGAGTTTGAGAAACGACATCGAGCTGGAAAACACGCGCGCGAAGCTCGCCAGGCTCGAGCGGCGATATGCGGCGCTGCGAGGCGAGCCCTGCGAGAACCACTATGTTCGCGGGTTGACGTTGCGGGCGCTGAAGGAGACGATCAACCAGTTCAAGGAAGAGATCATCCGCTACGAAATCGGGCAGCGCGACCGCGGCCAGACCGTCTCCCCCTAGGCGACCACGCCGTACGTGGAGCGATCTTGCCGTCGGCGAAGCGGCGAAGCGATCGACGTCCGCGGCTGGCAAGACACGCGGGGCGCGGCCGCCTCGCACCGACCGCGCCCCTGATTGACTCGTCCTGCAATCCGGCCAAGGTTGCGGCTATCCGCAACGGCCGCGGCTACCCGCAGGCTTCCACCAGAGCGCACACCTGCACTTCATGCCGCCCCTGCTCCAAACCGGTGAACTTCACCTTGGCCTTGCCCTTGTTGTTCGTCTGGCCCGGTCGGCGCAGGTCGCCGTCGAGGATGAAGACGACCGGGACGCTCGGGTTGCCCTTCTTCAGCTTGGCGACCACCTTCGACCCGCCGGACTTGCACTTGACCGACAGCTTGGCCTTGTCGCCGCAGGCGCCGCCCAAGCCGACGTATTCGACCGAACCGACTGAGCCGTGCCCGTCGCTGATCGTTGTGCGATTCCACTGTGCGTCGAACCGATAGAGAAAGCCGCTCCAGTCCATCGCCCAGTACTGCTGGTTGTCATCGTCGTAGGTGATGTCGCAGTCATTAATGCCGCCCGGCTCCGCAACGAGATTGGCGCCGCCGCTGTCGCGGTCGATGGTGTAGATGCTGCCGCCGCCCGCTTCGATGAAGTAGAGGTTGTCCTCGTCGGCATTGTAATCGTATCCGCCCGGATAAACCTGGTTCTCCCCGATCTTCGTCGCCTGCCCGTTCTGCGTGCTCAGCGTGTAGACGCCGCCGTTGGTCGACTGGGCGTAGAGCACGCCGTTGGCGGCGTCGTAGCCCAGGCAGAACATGTCGTCCACGCCGTGGCTGCCGACCAGGGTGGCCGCACCCGTATCCAGATCGATGGTGTACAGTTGCGGATTGTCGCGCCCGGCCACCCAGTACATCGTGGCGGAGTTCGGGTCGTAGGCCAGGTCGCCGAAGTCGCCGCTGCCGACGCCGGTGGATCCCACGGTCGTCTGCTCCATGGTATCCGTGTCGATCTTGTAGAGCACCTTGCCGGCGTCGTCGATGTAGTACAGATCCCCACCCAGGGCGCTGGCGGTCGAGAATACGAGCGCCAGGCCGAAACATCCCATCGCCTTCATTGCTTCCAGTCTCCTGTCGGTGTGATGATGCGTGCGAACAACGCACGGCTCCCCGGGCGGAGATTCTACCCGATCGATGGCCCGATCCAAAACGGCCACGCCAACGCCCCCGCCCGGCGCGTGACAGTACCAGCAGGACGCTCGAACGTGGCACGACCTTCCAGGCCGTGATTCGCAAGGTAGCACGCCCCTGCCACTGTCGTGGATCGGTTTCCGCCCGGGCAAACCGAAGACTGAGTCGCAATCACGGGCAAGATGCCCGTGCCACGCGCGCCGCCCGTCGAGCGGTCGCAGCCTGCTGTCCGGCGTGCCACCCGAACGCCAGAAAAAAAGCCCCGGGCGGCAGCACCGCCCGGGGCCGGGTTCGATCCGGTAAGAAGAAAGGCGACCTTGCCTACGGGCAGGTCACGTTCTCGTTGAGCACGTCGCCGCAGGCCAGTTCCGCGCTGACGCCGTGGTTGCCGGGCGCGTTGCCGGTCCACTTGACCTTGGCCTTGCCCTTGTTGTTGATCGAGTCTTGCAGCGGCTGTCCGCCGTCAAGCTCGAAGTCCACGGTTGCGCCGGGCGACCCCTTCTTGACGATCGCAGTGATCTTTCCGCTGCCGGAGCACTTCAGCGTCAACGTCTCGTCGCCGGTGCAGCCGCTGCCGCAGTCTCCGACGTTGAGCGACACGTGATCGTCCGTGCGGTGCGTGCTGCCGGAACAGTTCACGCCGGCCTTGTCGGTGACAATCAGGCGGAGCGTGTACGCGCACGGCCGCAGGCCGTTCGTGTTCCACACGCCCAGGGTGCCGTTGACGACGGGCGTGTTGCCCGACGCAATCGTCACCCAGCCGTTGGCGTCGCCGCCGGTGTACTGGAGCGACCAGGCATTGAGATTGGCGTCGTTGGCCGTACCGGTCACCGTCACCTGCCCGGTCAGACACACGCAGTCGCTCGGCGAACTGATCACCGAAACCGGCGCCGTATTATCGACGACGACGTTCTTGATCTGCTGCGCCGTGTTGCCGCAGATGTCGCGCCCGGTCAGGCGGACGCGGTAGTTGCCGTCCGCAACCGTCCCCGTGTTCCACTGCGCCAGCGGGTCGTTGATGACGGCCGTGCCGTAGGTGGGGTTGCCCGGATCGACCGGGTTGAAGACTCCGCCGCCGCCCGGCGCCCATTCGACGAGATACTCGTCGAAGCAGCGATCCCACGCCGTGCCGTCAAAGCACGCCGTGCCGCCGAGGATCTGCCCCTCGCCCGGGCCGCGCATCTCCAGCCCGGTGAACGAATCGTGGTCGAGGTAGACGATCGACACGGCCGAAGAGGAGAGGCCGCAGGCGTTCTCAGCCACCACGCGGACGAAATACAATCCGGTCGGCAGGCCGGCGGTGTTCCAGTTGTAGAGCGTTCCGCTGCGGGCGTTGTTGTTGCTGCCCGCCTGCGTCCAGGTGTTCTGGTCGGTGCGGCGATATTCCAGCACGTCGCCGCCGTAGCCCTCCGGATCGCTGACACTGCCGGTGATCGCGACCACCGCGCACACGCACGCTTCCGGCGCCGGCGCCGTCATGCTGACCAGCGGTGGGGTGTCATCGTTGCAGCCGCCGCAGTTGCCCACGAACCACGACCGCGACAGGTTGTCGCCGCGGGCCGCGTTGCTGACGATCGAGGCGGTGCCGTCCGTCGTGAGCCAGTTGCGGCCCAGCGGGCCGTTGGCGCGATTGAAGTCGTCGCAGACGAACGAACTTCCCCAGTTGTCGATAATGGTCAGGCCGGCGAAGCCGCCGAAGCCGTACCGTTCGCCGTCCAGCGGCGCCCAGCCGCCGCGCGAGTAGATCTGCCGGCCGCGGCCGCCGTCGATGTTCGAGAAGACGATCGTGACGTCGCCGAAGCCGTTGTGAATGACGGCCATGTGGGCCGACGTGAACGGCTCATTGAGAAGCTGGAAGGGGACGCCGCCGGTCATGCCGCCCCAGCCGTTCACGTCGTTGTTGCCCTGGTAAAATCCGACGTGCGTAAACTGACCGTTGCCGCCCTGCTGCTGCACCTTGACGAACAGGTTGTTGTTGTTGTCGCCGTCGAGCAGCATGGCCGCATACTGGAGATTCGAGCCGTTGGCCCGCACGTCCGCTTCGACCGTGAACGACTCGCCCGAACAGGCGCCGGTGTAGCGGGCGCGGCCTGTGCTGGTGCCGCGCGCGGTCCGATCGACGATCGAGGTGGTGCCGTTGACCGTCACCCAGTTGCTGCCCAGCCCGCCGTTGGGCCGCTCGAAGTTGTCGCAGACCTGCCCCGAGGCGTTCCCCCAGTTGTCGATGCTCGCAATGCCGGCGAAGCCGCCGTAGCCCATGCCCAGGCCGTTGCGGTTCACCCAGCCGCCGCGAACGTAAACCTGCGATCCGTTGCCGCCGTCGATTTCCGACAGAACCACCGTGACGGTGCCGCTGCCGTTGTGCGTCACGGTCATCTTCGCGGTGCGGAAGTTGGCGTTCAGCGGCCCGAACGCCACGCCGCCGGTCATGTTCGGCCAGCCGCCGGCGCCGTTGCCGTGGTAGAAGCCGATGTGGGAAAACGTGCCTGAACTGTCCTGCTGCTGCACTTTGATGAAGATGTTGTCGGCCCCGTCGTCATCCAGCGTCAGCGCCGCGAACTGCAACGCCGTGCCGTTGGCCGTCACGTTGGCCTGCACCGTCTGGGCGAACGCCAGAACGGAACCGCCCTGCCGCGACCGGTTGAACCCGCTCGAACCGGTCCAGTCCTCCTCGGGAATGTCATTGAGGATTGGGGCAACATCCTCAATCGTCGGATCGGTCAGATCCACATCCTGGGCCGACACGGTCAAACCCAGGCCAATGCTACAACACACGCCCGCAAGCGCGGAACGCCATCTCATTTCCCTGTCTCCTTGAAGAACAAACGAAGCATCAGGCCCGTCGGGTGGTCGTCAACGATACAACCATTCCAGCCTGACGAAGATCATTCTACCCAGATTAACGTGAATCGCGAAGCGTCCTGCCGCCCAGTCGCACGGAATTTCGTCGCGCCGGGACGATGCGCTGCGAACTGGAGCGGCCTGCGCAGGGCACACACGGAACGCGCCTCGATCCCTCAACTGGATCCGAAGGCGGCTCTCGGCTGCAACCGGGAAGCCAAATGCGAAGGGACTGAGGGAGTCAGGGATCAGGCAGTCAGGGATCAGGGAGTCAGGGAGTCAGGGAGTCAGGGACGAAAGACCCCGAGGTTCGACTCTTCCTCTTCCCCTCACTCCCTTACTCCCTTATTCCCTCACTCCCCCTGCTCCGAAGGGGAACTCGCTCC
>CAZYLK010000110.1:0-19900 GCA_964648365.1 uncultured Phycisphaeraceae bacterium | reverse complement strand
AATCGGCGTCATCCCGATCGACTCGATCTATTCGCCCGTGCTGCGCGTCCGCTACCGGACGGAGGACACGCGCGTCGGTCAGCGGACCAACTATGACCGCCTCATCCTCGAAGTCTGGACCCGCGGCACGGTCACGCCCGACGTGGCCATCGTGGAGGCGTCGAAGATCCTGCGGAAGCACCTGAACCCGTTCGTCTACTATCACGAGCTGGGTTCCATGATGACGACGCTGCCGCCGTCGCCCGCGTCCGCGCTGGAGCCGCGCAGCGTCGGCGCCGTCCTGCCCGATACGGAGGCGCTGAGCATGCCCGTGTCGGCCCTGGGCCTGTCGGCCCGGGCGCAGAACTGCCTCGACGCCGTCAAGATCACCACGATCGGCGAACTGGCGTCCAAGACCGAGGCGGAGCTGCTCCGTTTCCGCAGTTTCGGCAAGACTTCGCTCAACGAGGTGAAGCGCAAGCTGAGCGAGATGGGTCTGATGCTGGCGGGGGACAATACCCCGATCGACGATTCGGTGCTGGATGATCTGGACGACGAAGAAGATGAAGATGACGGCGCGCCGAGCGGCCCCATGGAGGTCTTCACCATGGGCGATGGGGACTAGGATACGCATGGGTCGTGCCTGACCCGAGGCTCGGTCGCCTCGGCGCGAGCAGACAATGGAGATCGCGTCGGCAGGCCCCCTGACGACGACTTTGCAAAACGGAACCGACGCGCACGCAGAAGGCTGGAGATCATGAGACACCGCGTAGCCCACAGAAAGCTCAACCGGACGATGGCCCATCGAAAGGCCCTGCGCCGCAACATGGCGCAGTCGCTGTTCGAGCACGGTCAGATCCGCACCACGCTCACGAAGGCCAAAGACGTCCGCCCGTTCGTGGAGCGGCTGATTACGCTGGCCCGGTCCGTCAGGCGTCGGGCCGCCGACGGCGACGTGGCCGGCAGCCTCACGGCTCGCCGTCAGATCCACAAGCTGCTGGCCGACCGTTCGATCGTGCCGGAGGGGTCGCGCGACGAGTATGACAGCATGAGCGACGCGCACCGGCTGCGGGCGCTTCGGATGCCCAGCGGCCGTCGCTACCGGACCGGCGATCCCCGGGGCCGGCTCGCGTTTACCGGTGAGTCGGTGATCCATCGGCTCGTCAACGACGTTGCGGGTCGATTCGAAGACCGGCCGGGCGGCTACACGCGCATCATCCGACTCGCGGATCGCCGTGTCGGGGATCATTCCGCGTTGGCCGTGCTGCAACTGGTCGGCGGTGAGGAACCGCCGGCGTCGCTCACGAGGCCCGGCAAGTCAGCCCGTCGCCGCCGGACCGATGCCCGCTACGGCGCCGCGGTCAGAGCGATTCGCGCCGGGGGTTCGCGTCCCGCTGCGAAGCCGGCTGCCGCCGAGCCCGCGCCCGTCGGCGACACGGCAGGCGAATCGCCGGAGGCCTGACACCGGTCGGCCGCGTTCGGGCCGGATGGAGAGGCGTGCGCATGTCGCAAAACCCGGAATGCGTGTTCTGCAAGATCGCCGCGGGCGTTATTCCCGCCCGGATCGTCCATGAGGACGCCGCCGTGGTGGCGTTCCTGGACGTCAATCCGCTGGCGCCGGGACATCTGCTGATCGTTCCGCGCGATCACGTGATGTCTTTGGCGGATCTGCTGCCCGATGCTGCGGCCGCGATGGCCCGGCTGTTTCCGAGCCTGGGCGAGGCGGCCCGCCTCGCCGGCGGAGCGGAAGGGTTCAACATTCTGCTCAACAACGGCGCCGTCGCGGGTCAGGTTGTCAAGCATCTGCACTTCCATATCATCCCGCGGCGCGGCGACGACGGACTCGGCTTCCGCTGGGTCACCGGCGCGTACGGCGACGGCGAGGCCGACCGGATTCAGTCGGCGGTGGTGGCCGCGCTCAACGAGTAGTCCCCTCCGTCAATCCACCAGCCGGACCCGCGGCGCGACGTGTGACGCGCGCCGCAGGTACTTCGGGATCAACCCTTCTTCAAGCAGGCGATAGAGCTGCACGACGTGCTGCGGCCGGTAGTCCCGGCGCAGGTAGATCCGCGGGCGGGGCGCGGGCCACTGCGGCACCGTGACCAGTCGTCCCGACTCCAGGGCCCGTGCCGCCACGATCAGCCGGTCCAGCCCGGCAAGGATGGCCTTGCACCCGATCGTGTGGGGCATGTCGTCCGGCGTGATCTGCGGGCGCGCGTGGCCGATGATCGGACCCGAGTCGATCCCGGCGTCGATCAGGTGGATCGTTGCGCCGACGTACTCAGGCTCGTCGTTCACGAGCGGGTAGAAGTTCGTCGCGGTGCCGCGGTAGTAAGGCGAGAGGCCCAGATGCAGGTTGATCATGCGGCCCGCGTAGGCGGACAGCAACGGCTCGCGGATCAGGTTGGTGCCGTAGATGATGACGGCATCAACGCTTGCGGCTTGCAGAAACGCCAGCGTAGCGGCTGAATTGAGCGTACCGGGAGACAGCTCGGCGACGCGAAAGTCGGCGGTTGAGCAAGCGGGTTCAGCGTTGTGTCCGAAGTAGCGCTCTTCCTGACGGCGCCGTTCCTCGAAATGGTGTCGCACCAGCGCCCGCTCGACGTCTGAAAGCCCGTCCTGATCGGCGACGGATACCGGCGCGTAGCCGGTCTGCTCGTACGCGGCCGCGACGACGTTCAGCGACGCCCGCAGCCGGTTCACGACGAACCGGTGCCGGACGTCCGTCGCTGTGAGCACGCCGATGCGCATTCATCCCGCCTCAACAAGGCGGCCGGGTCCAGGAGCGGCGCCCGGTCGCGTCCCCCGATGCCGGCAAAAAAAAAGCGGCACCGCGCC
Organism: uncultured Phycisphaeraceae bacterium; assembly: GCA_964648365.1. Classification (GTDB taxonomy): domain Bacteria; phylum Planctomycetota; class Phycisphaerae; order UBA1845; family UBA1845; genus SURF-32. The sequence continues at coordinate 17,083 of CAZYLK010000110.1, read as the reverse complement.
GCCCGAAGGCAGTCCGCGGCGCCGGTCGTGTCTACCGATTCGCCGAGCGCTCCGATCAGCGCATCAGCGTGTAGCTCCAGTTCAGGCGGGCGCCGTAGTCGGGCACTTCGCCGTTGTGGTCGAGTGCGAACTGGGCGGCCAGGCCCAGCTTGCAGTTGTCCGCCGGCGTCCACTCGGTGCCGATTTCGAGGATGTGTCCGTTGCTCTCACCGTAGTGATAGCTGCTGCGATGCATGTAGTCCGCGACCCAGCGCACCGCGCCGTCGGCACACAGCGGGCCGTCCATGCCGACCACCACGCCCCACTGGAAGTGGCGCGTGTCGGGGTCGTTGTTGCCGTTGGCGGTGATCATGAACCCGTTCAGGTGTGACCGCAGGCCGGAGTCGTACTCCTTGGTCATCAGCAGGCGGAAATCGCCGTCGATCCCGCTGGAGCGATCACCAGTCGGGATGCGGGCCGTGAACGAGAAGGCCATGGCGGGCATCCAGTCGCCCTGGTCCTCCAGGAAGCGGTAGAGCAGGCCCAGGTAGACGTCGCCGTTGCCGTCGAAGCCGCCGTCCATGTCTCCGCCGTCACCCAGGTTGACGGGCAGATCGAGGCTGACCTCGAAGTTGGTGGCAGCACCCCACAGGAGCGTCGCGCCGACGACGTGATCGTCGTCTGCATTGGGACGGTCGCGGCCGGTGGTCCAGTCGTACCGCAACCGCAGGTCGAGCTGACCGGCCGGAACCGGGTTGGCGTCGTCCACGTTAAACGGCCCGAAGAGGTAGTACTCTCCACTGCTGGTCGTTGTGGTGGTCGTGGTCGTGGTGGTGGTGGATTCCGTCTCCTGCTCCTGTGCGGCCGCGCCGGGCGTCACTGCGCCGAGGGCCAATGCAAGCACGAGTGCCAATAGACGATTCATCGTGATCCTCCAATGCGAAGCAAAAAAATATCGACAGATCTGCGCGCGCCGCGTCGGACCGGCGCGACTTCCCGGCCGAGGGTCGAACACCGCGCCGATGTTCGACGCCCCCGGTTCGCGATGATGCACATCGTACGTGGCAATCGGCTCGCGCCAATAGCCGGCTTCAACAAATCCGACCCCGCGTTAGGCGGTTGTTCGCACGCGCTGGGGGTGGGGCGGGCCGTCAGGCCTCGTTTCGACGGTTCCGTCCGGCCGTCGAACCAGCTACAGTGACGCCGCCGACAGCCGTCTGGCTGTCCGGCGGCCCTCTCGAAACCGGAGGAACTGGACTTGAATACCGCATCGAATCCGAGTCGACTCGCCGACCCACCGTGCGCACCGCACTCGCCTGCCAGCCGCGTCGTTGCGAGCGTCGGTGTCGTTCTCCTGACCTTGTCGCTCATCGCCGGCGGCGCGGCGGCCCAGGGCGGGGCCAGCCGGTTCGCCGAGGATCGTCCGGTCGATCTGACGCACATCCGCCTCGATCTGAACGTGCATTTGTTTGACGATGCCGTCGACGGCGTGGCCACGATTGACGTGACGGCGCTGCGCCAGGTCGACTCGATCCGATTCGACGCGGTCGACTTCGCCGTTTCATCGGTTCGGATGGCTCGCGGAGGGGGGGCGGCCGCGGACGCCCGCTACGTCAACGACGACCGGTCGATCACGATCCTGACGGGGGATTCGCCGCTGAACCCGGGCGAGTCCGCGCGGGTGGTGATTTCCTACGCGGTCAAGGATCCTTCCGACGGGCTTTTCTTCTTCCACCCCTCGGAGGCGGAGCCGGAGATCGAACACACGATGTGGTCGCAGGGCGAGGCGACGACGAATCGACATTGGATACCCTGCTTCGATCATCCCGGCGAATTTCAGACTACGGAGATCGTCGCGACCGTGCCTGACGGCTACGAGGCCGTCTCGAACGGTGCCCTGCTTTCCAGGGTCGACAATCCGGACCCGACCACGACCTTTCACTGGAAGCAGTCGCAGCCGCACGTGATCTACCTGGTGACGCTGGTGGTCAGCAGGTTTCACGTCGAGCAGGAGAGTTGGCGCGGCCGGCCGGTGACGTACTACGTTCCGCCGCGTCACAAGGACGACGTGGCGAACTCGTTCGGCAACACGGTCCGGATGCTCGACTTTTTCAGCGAGCGTTTCGGCGTCGAGTATCCGTGGGAGAAGTACGCGCAGGTCTGCGCCGAGCATTTCGGCGGCGGCATGGAAAATACCAGCGCGACGACCCTGGGCACCGGCACGCTGCACGACAAGCGGGCGCACATCGACACCAGCAGCGACGGGCTGGTCGCTCACGAACTGGGGCACCAGTGGTTCGGCGATCTGGTGACCTGCCGCAACTGGTCGCATCTGTGGCTCAACGAGGGCTTTGCGACCTACAGCGAAGCGCTGTGGGATGAGCACAACCTGGGCTGGGAGGAATATCAGCTCACGCTGTATCGCGACGAGCGACGGGCGCACGGGTCGGGGCGGTCGCGGCCGGTGATGGACCGCGCTTACGGCTCGCCGGGCGAGATGTTCGACGGGCGGGCCTACCCCAAGGGCGGGTGGATTCTCCACATGCTGCGGCATCGCGTGGGCGACGAGCCGTTTTTCGCCGGGCTGAAGCAATACCTGACCGAGTTCCGTCATCAGCCGGTCGAGACGCACGACTTCCGCCGCGTGATGGAGCGCGTCACCGGGCGCTCGCTGGAGCGGTTCTTCTACGACTGGGTGGAGCGCGAGGGGCATCCGGAGCTGACGATCAGCTATGCGTGGAACCCGTTGGACGGCACGGCCGATGTGACGGTCGAACAGACGCAGAAAGCCGATCCGTTTACCTTCCCGCTGGAGATGGCTTTTCACCTTCCCGGACAGGCGCCGGCGCTCATCACCCGCGAGGTGCGCGATCGCAAGCACCAGTTCTCCCTGCCGCTGCCGGCCCCCCCCGAGATGGTGCGGTTCGACCCGAACAACGTCGTGCTGATGGAAGCTGTGGAGGACAAGCCGCGCGATCTGTGGATCGCTCAACTGACCGGCGATCCGAACCCGGTCGGGCGGATGCGGACCATCAAGGTGATGGTGGATGCGAAAGACGACGTCTACGACGCGGCGCTGATCGCGGCGTTCGCGAAGGAGCCGTTCCACGCCGTCAAGTCCGACCTGGCCCGAGCCCTGGGCGACATTCGCAGCGTCGAGGCGCGCGATGCGTTGCTTGGCGCGGCAAAGGACGCGGACGCGCGAGTCCGCCGCGCCGTCGTCGATGCACTGGGTGAATTTGAAAAGGACGAGGCGGCGGAGGCGCTGCTGGCCGCCGTCGTGCGTGAGGGCGACGCAAGCTATCGCGTGGAGGCCGCGGCCGTCGAGGCCTGGGCGAAGGTCGCAAAGGGGAAGGTCAGCCTTGACGCGCTGACGCCGCTGCTGGCGCGGGACTCGCACCAGGAGATGATCCGGCGGGCGGTGATCGAGGCGATGGGCGAACTCAAGGACGCGGCTGCGCTCGATCCGATTCTGGACTGGACGCGCCGGGGCCGTCCGAACGAACTGCGCCGGGCCGCCTTCGCCGCCGCCGTAGCGCTGAAACGCAACGCCGAACTGTCCGGCGAGCCGGTCAAGCGGGTCGTGGAGACGATCGCCGGGTACGTCGACGATGAGGAGTCGCGCCGGACACTTTATTCGGCGCTCTCGGCGCTGTCGGACCTCGGCCCCGACGCGTCGGACGCGTTGCCGGCGCTTCGGAAAATGGTCGACGACAACAACCCGGAAGATCGGCTCCAGCGCTCGCTGACGCGGGCGATCGACGCGATCAAGCGCACGCCTGAGGACTCTCCTGGCGACTCAGGCGCCGAACCGCGGCGCGGGCGTCCCACGCGCGGCTCTGCCGAGGAGACCCCGCCATCAGACGGGTCGTAGCGGCGCGGACGCGGCTGATCCGTCTCGACGTTTTGACGTTTGCATCGGCCCCGACCCACGACGCCGCGCCTCGTCCGCGCGTCAGCGCGCGGCCACCCGGTTCGGTCTCCGCGCACCCGAGCGATCCGTCGTCCGTCTGGTGGCGCCAAGACGCCGGATCAAGCGCAAGCCCGCGGACTCTCCTGTCGACTCAGGCTCCGAACCGCGGCGCGGGCGGCCCAGGCGCGGCTTTGCTGGCGGAACTCCGCCATCAGTCGGGTCGTGAGTGTGCCGACGCTGCCGTTGCCGAGGATGCTCTCGTTAATGCCGACGATCGGGATGATCTCGTAGACCGTGTTGCAGAGAAACGCCTCGTCGGCGGAGAGCAGTTCGCTGACCGACAGCGGCCCCTCGGTGATTTCAATGGCCAGGCCGGCGGCGCACTCGATCAGGAATTGAAGCGTCACGCCGTGCAGGATGGAGGCGTCGCGCGTGGGGAAGTGCAGCCGCCCCCCCCGAACCGCCACGATGTTGGCGTGCGTGCCCTCGTGAACGTCGTCGTCGTCGCCGACGAAGATCGCGTCGAAGTAGCCGCGGCGCTTTGCCTCCATGCCCGCCAGCACGTTCGGCAGCAGCGTCGTCGCCTTCACGGAGCACTTGGCCCAGCGGATGTCCGGCGTGGTCATCACGCGAACCCCGTGCGTGCGGGCGCCTTCCGGCGGCGCCCCGAGGCGACGGAACGTCACAATCACGTTCGGCTGAATGTCGGCGGGAGGGATGTGCGAGCGCAGCGCTACGCCGCGGGTGATCTGGACGTACACCATTGCTTCTTCGTACGCGCATCGCTCCAGCCCGTCGGCGATCAGCTCCGGCAGGCCGCGGGCGATCGGGTCGTAGTTGATCGCGACGGCGGTCAGGCTCCGCTGCAATCGGTCCATGTGGCGATCGAGCAGGAAGGGCGTTCCGCCGTACGCGGCGACGACCTCATACACACTGTCGCCGAACTGCATGCCCCGATCGTTGATCGGGACCACGGCTTCCGCCAGGGGGACGAACTTTCCGCCACAGAATGCGATGTCGGGCATGGATACGCTCCGTCGAACAAGAGATGAAAACCCGCCGAGTCTTCCCTGACCGCGGGATGGTGTCAGACTTCGGGCGCCGGCCGGCCCAGTGCCGCCCGGACGTTTTGCAGCCACTTGAAACACTGGTCCCGCCGGGGACCGCCGCTGATCTCGGCCAGTGAGCGCGTCAACTGCTCGTCCGCGGCTTCGTACTGGCGCAGATCGCGGGCATAGACGATGCCCAGCAGCAGGCGGACCTCGGCCGCCTCGCTGGAGTGTTTGTAAATGTCCAGAAAGCGGTTGAACGCCGCGGCCGCCTGCGGGAACCGGCCCTGGCGGTAGTACTCACGCGCCAGGCGAAGCTGCTCCCGTTCAGGCAGGCAGAGGCGCGGGTCTTCGGCGATCAGGCGCTGGTGAAGTTGCAAAGCCGTTTCGATGTCGTCGGCCGCCAGCGCCGCGCTGATCTGCTCCCGCAGTTCGGCCTGGCGGTCCATGGCCGGATCGGACGGCGGGGGGCTGCTGCGCTTGTCGCCGGCGCTGCGGGCGACCCGCCCGTACGTCGCCTGCTCCCGCGCGCCGGGCGCCGCCATAGCGGTGCGCCACTGGCGGCGGCGGTTGGCTCGATCCCAGAGCGACAGCAGATCGAAGTGGTCGCGGCCCACGGCGTGAACCGCGAGCATCAGCAACGTTGCGACGAAGCCGAACAGGTTGCCGGCCAGGTGCGCGCCGTAGGCGATGTTGTCCGGCCCTTGCAGCCCCGGGGCGATGACGTTGTCCCACAGGATGATCTTCGCCACGATCAGCAGCATGGCGGGGATCTCGAAGGTGCCGATGAGAAAAAAGAAGTACAGCACCTTGATGTGGCTGCGCGGAAAGAGCACCAGAAACGCCGCCGTCACGCCCGCGATCGCGCCCGACGCGCCCAGCAGCGTGCTGCCGGCCGACGATTCCTGGATCGCGAACCCCCAGGCGGCAAACACGCCGCCGGCCAGGTAGAACAGCAGGTACGGGACGTTGCCCAGCTTGTCGTTGACCGCGTTGCCGAACACCCACAGGAAGATCATGTTGCCGGCCAGGTGCATCAGGTCGGCGTGGAGAAACTGGCTGGTAATGAACTGGTACAGATGCGGATCGGAGACGTTCAGCGCCAGGTAGCGATGGCTCAAGGCGATGAGCTTCTCGTCGCCCGTCACGTGAAAGACGGCGAACGCGAGCATGTTGAGCGCCAGCAACGCAAAATTCGCGTAGGGCGTCAGGCGGACGGGAGCATCGGTGCGGATCGGGATCATGCGTGTTCGGAAGGGCGTGAGAGAGGATGGGAGTGCGGGAGTAAGGGCGACCCCTCCCCCGTTCCCTGATTCCCTGACTCGCTCATTCCCTGGCTCGCTTTCTTTCTACGGCATCTCGAGTTTGGGGCCGGCCTCGGCGGGCGGCTTCTGGCCGGCTTCGGGGGGGACGGGGGTTCTGGTGATGGCGACGAACTGCATTCGCAGCTCGTACAGAACCGCTTCGAGCATCTTCGCTTCCTCGGGCGTCAGATTTCCCTTCGTCTTCTCCTCCATCAGCGCCAGCAGATCGATGTAGTGGCGCCCCGCCAGCAGGTCGGGCGTGTGTGTTCGGCCGTCCGGGCCGACGAACCCGCCCAGCGCCATCGCAGCCTGAATCACGATCAGGTTGATGATCTCGGCGAAGGTGGGCGGCGGCAGGTCCGACGCCGCCGCGTGCGACTCCTCGGCCAGACGCTCCTTTTCCCGCCGTGCTTCTTCCTTCCAGTCCGAGTCAATGTGCAGGCCGTTGCCGGGTTCGGTCATCGTCGGTGCTCCTTGCGGGATGTTAGACCAGGAAACCGCGACACCACCGGCCGCGATGTCGGACACGCTCGTTGCCGACGCCCGGGAAACGTCGGTGATATCGTCCAACCTGTGGCGGACTATACACGAAATCCTTCCGATGCGTGAAGCGCACGCACCAACACGCGCAGCGCGTCGCGCGAATACAATCCGAAGAAGTACTCGCGACCGGTGGCGATGCGGTCCCGGCGCGCCTTCGACTCGACGTCTTCGACGCGCCGATCGGCGTCGTCGACGACATCCGGCATCGTCGCCAGCAGAGCGCCGCTGGCTTCGCGAACCCGCAGGAAAGCGTCTCGCCGGGCGGCGCGATCGCCCGGCCGGTTCCGACGAAGTGTCTCCGACTGCACCACCGCCTCCTGTCGTGCCGCAACCAGGGCGGCCGCGGCGCCGCCCGGCGATCCGTCCAGGTGGCGTTGCGGATTCCAGCGCGTGTCGCGGGCCGCGAGCTTTGCGGCCGCGACGTCGTCCGCCGTGACCCCGTACGGGGGCGGGAGCATCCAGAGCGTCGCGGAGACGCAGCCAAATCCCGGCGGCTCGGTGTTGTAGTACAAACGAATGATTTCGTCGGTGATCAGGTCGTACTTCGCGCCGCCGATCCCGTGGATGAAGAAGTCGGCCAGGCAGAGCCGCATCCAGAGCGTCAGTGCCAACGCCCGCGGGCGAACACGCCAGTCGCCTGGTCCCGACCATTCCGCAGCTTCGCTTTCCGCTGCTCCCCGAAGTTCTGCCGTTGTGACGCGGCCCACTTCCATGTTGCCGGCAAACAGCGTGTAGCCGCCTGGACCGGGACGGACGAAGGCCCGCTGGCGTCCGTGTGCGGGGTGACTGAGCCATAGGGGGAGTTCGGTGCGGCCATCGGCCGCCGCGAGGTCCGGGATCGGCCGGTGCGGGCTGCGAATTCGGTGGGCTGCGCGGTAGGCGTCGAGGGCCGCGTTGTACGCGGTGCTGAATTGCCCGGCATTCAGAATCCAGTCGGCCAGAAACGGCGCGAGCGGCAACCGGCAGACGCAGACGTCGGCGACCTGAACGTCCATCTCCCGCTCGATCGCTCGGCGTGCCGCGACGACCTGGTCCACCCAGCGGCGTGAATCGGCGGCCTCATGCAGAGCGGCCAGAAAAACGGGCATCAGCGTCGCATCGTAGCGTGGACCGAGTGCCGCCTTGATCCGCGAGGCGAAGTCCCGAACGCCGGCAGACGGCATCACGGGGATTTGATCAAACGTATGGCCGGCGGGGACGTCGGCATAGCGGATGCGCTCCAGGCGGAAGTCGCGACGGTCGTGTTCGACCGGGATCCTGAGGGCGGCCGACTTCGGCGCGTCGCTGTCGACGACCACGTTGAGCGCCGTGCCGCCCAGCGCCTCCGCCATCCGCATCGCCGCAACGTGCTTGGCCCACACGCCGGGGTGAATGAAGTCGGGTTGGTGGCCCGTGACGATCAGCGGCGCGTCGGTCAGGCCCAAGGCAGCCCTTGCCCGCCGACGCAGCGCCGCCAATGGGATCCCGGCGATCAGCGCGCGTTCGTCGGCGAGCGCCGCCTGGTTGCTGAGTGCCGTCGCAGCGAGCGTCGCCGCGGGCGGCTCGACCAGCGTCGCGCCGTGACCGTCGGGCGTACGCAGGCGCGACGGCTCCGGCCGGGTGTTTGCGCCGGACGATTGCAGAGCGATCGGGACGTTCGGCTGTGATGGGGTTCGGGCCACTGAGGGAGTTGTAGCGGTCTGGCTTGCGGCGGACAGCGCCGGCGTCCGACCGATCTGCGCGCGTGCGGCCGGACCTGTCATGCCGGGCACGTTTCCCCGGCCTGCCCGCAACGGGGCGGCGACGCGGCCGGCCGGGCGGCGGCACGTTCGGCCGCGTACACGTCAAGGTAATGCGCGAGGCGCACGTCCGGATCGTCAAGGAGGCCGCCGAAGTGGCGATTAGGGTCGTTGTAAATCACGCGAACGGGCAGCTCGATGATCCGCAGCCCAGCCCGCGCAGCCTGAACCCAGAGCTGCAGCGGCATCGCGTATCCCGGCACCGTGATGCACAGGTGACGTAAGGCGGATACGCGATAGGCCTTGAATCCGCAGAAGGCATCGGTGATTCCGAGATTCAGATCGCGGTTGAGCAGATCGGTGATCTCGGCGTTGATCCGACGCCGGTCCGGCGGCGCGGCCGCCGAATGGTCGTGGCCACTGGGGTAGCGCGTCCCGCTGATGATGTCAGCTTCGTCGGCCGCAGCCGCTTCCAGGAAGCGGGGGATGTAGGACGGCTCGTGCTGTTCGTCGCAGTCGATCGTGATCAGCCAGCGATAGTCCCCGCGGCTCGCGAATCGGAATGCGTCAGCCAGGCTCTGGCCGTAGCCGCGATTCTCGGGATGGGTAATCACCCGGATGTCGCGTTGGGCGGCGAGCACGTCCGGCGAGGCGTCGGTCGATCCGTCGTCGATGACTACGATGTTGCGGGCATAGCGGCGCACCTCGTTCAGCACGCCGGCCAGGTATCGCTCCTCGTTGAACACCGGAATCGCGACCAGGACGTGCTGATTCATACGGTTCTTACCTCGCGACAGTACAGGCATCGCGTCTCGAGCCGCGCCGGGCGCCGGTTACGCCAAGGCGCTTCGGACCCGTCCAGCCGGCGGTGCGTTTCGCTTGAGGATCGTAGTCGTGGGTCGGCGGAATTCAAACGGCGACGCCCCGCCGCGTTGGCCGCCAGTCCGCCGAGACGGCGGCCCAGGTTCCGTGACCCTTGAATCCTGCCCGGGAGGGGTCATCATGTCGGTTGGGCTGCTCCGATATCCCCAGGAGCGCGTGCCGTGGAGACGTCTGGCTATGAATCTGACGAGCAGGATCGAACTTGCCCGCACGGCCCTACTCCTGGCCATTGGCGTCCTGCTCACCGGCTGCCAGCCGATCCGGCGGTACGAGGCGAAACGGCACGTCGCTTCCGGCGATTCGCTGGTTGCGCAGGACGACCTGGAAAGCGCGCTGAAAGAGTTCCAGGCGGCGGCGGAATTGGATCCCCAGATGGCGACGGCGCACTCGCGCATGGGCGTGCTCTATCGCCGGCTGGGTGAGTATGACCTGGCGATCGACGCCTTCGTGGAGGCCATTCGGCGGGATCCGTTCTCGTTCGACGACACCTTCAACCTGGCCCAGCTTTACCATTTTTCGAAACGCCTGGCCGACGCGGTGCGGGCGTACCTGCACGCGGTCGATCTGAAGCCGCAGAGCTTCGACGCGCAGCTCAACCTGGGGGTCTGCTACCAGCAAATGGGCGATCACGCCGCAGCGGCGGAACGGTTCCGGCGGGCGATCGCCATCGACGCCGACCGCCCTCACGCGTACGTCAACCTCGGGGTCGCCTACGACGCGCAGGAGAAATACTACGAGGCGGTGCGGGCGTTCAAGGAGGCGCTGGAGCGCGATGCGACCCAGCCGCAGGTGCTTGTGAACCTCGCGAACACCTACATGAAGCAGAACCGGCTGAAGACGGCCGGGCAGACGCTGGAGTCGGCGCTGGAAATGGATCCCACGCTGGCGGCCGCCCATGAGGCGCTCGGTTACTGCCGTTTTCAGCTTCGCGACTATGCGGCCGCTGAACTGGCGTATAAAGACGCGCTGGCCTACGACCGTCGCCTGCCGCGGAGCTTCGCCGGCCTCGGGTCCATCCAGATGCTGCGTTATCTGGAGGATCGCAGCGACGCCCGCAGCCGCGATGCCGCGCTGGAATACTGGCACCGCTCGCTGGAAGTCGACCCCGACCAGCCCCGGATTCGGGCGCTGATCGAGCGGTATCAGCCGGCCCTGACCGATCCGGCCCAGGCGCTGTTGAACGAGGCCCCGCGCCCGTGACGGCCCCGGCCGTCGGCGGACCCGAGCGGGGAGAGTTGGCGGACCGATCTCGCCGCACGACCCCAGTCGTCCGATACAGAGAAGTGCGACTGGACGGGACCGCCCGTTAAGACTATTGTCTGCAAGGGATAAGACGAGGTCGGGGCGTGGGGCGATCGGTGGGCGCGTTTTGGCGTCGCCGCGGGAACCGGCTCCGGCGCCGTGCGTCCAATGGAGGGGTCGCCCGTCGCGATGCGCGGTGTTGACGCGCGCCGCGGTCGGTCCGTAAGCCCTCGCCCCCGGCGGTGCGGATGCCACCGGGCGAACGAATGGAAACAGGCTTGCCGTCGCGCGAGCCGTCAAACGCATTGATAGGAGGTTCACTCCGTGGACGAGGCAACAAAACAGAAAGTGTTGATCGGTGTTCTGGTTGTGGTTGTTGGCGTCGTTCTGGCGATCAACTTCTGGCCTGATGCGCCCGCGGCGTCGGTGGATGAGGGCTTCACCCCGACCGCCCGCACGCACCGCGAGCCTGAGCCTGAGGGGCCGCAGACCTTCACGGTGCAGCAGGACGAGGCGCCGGAAGAGGAAGTCTCCGAAGACCGCCGTCGTCGCCCGGCCGAGGAGGAAGGCGGCGCCACGATCCGTCGCAAGACGGCGCCCAAGGCCGAAAAGGAAACCATCGTTCCGGCGGCCTAGTCAGCGCCGGAGCAGAACTGAACAGATCTGCCCCAGCAGGGGTGGCAGAACCACGGCATCGCGCCCGGCGCGATGCCTTTTTCTTATGGACAACGCTCGCGGTGCGCCAACGCCGGTCGAGGGGAGAGATGGGCGACTTCGCGGCGCGTGCCGCGTCGGTCAAGATGTTCCATGCAGGGCAAGGATCAGTTCGACCTCGCCCGTCGCCTGCCCGATGCGCTCCGCGATCTGGACGGGCGTCAGCCCCTCCGCGCGGAGCGACCGGATCTGGTCGTAGCGGCTCGGCGCAGCCGCGGATTCGACCGGCGACTCGGCCTCGGCAATCGTCACGTCGAGGGTTGGCTGTCCCTCGGCGGCGCGAAGCAGCCGTTGCAGGCGATCGATCCGTGCATCCGCATCGCGAACCGCCTTTTCGAGCTTGGCAAACCGGGTGTCGATCTTCCCGGTGATTTCGCGGGCGAGTTCGTCCAGCTGCAGCATGACCGTCTCGACGTCGCCCATGAGCCGGCGCTCTTCGCGCAGCCGGCTGGCGTGCTCGCGGACATAAGCCCGCGGCGTGTTCCGGTCACGCTGGATGCGCCGCCGCGTCGAGATCATCAGAAGGGTCGTCGCGAGCATCACCAAACCGAGCAGGGCCATCTGCGAACCGCCCATGCCGAACGGTGCGCCCTCGCCCAGGAGCGTGAATTGGGGGAAACCTGCGATGACCGCGACCTCCATGTGCGGCGTTAGTCGTTGAGCACCGCCGTCGGCGGGTCAGGACGGCCCGCGACACGCATTGCGGGCGGCATCGACTACGACCCGCAGCGGCACACCGTGCGACGCCGCGGCCGCGCGGCAGTCCTCGAACTCGGGGCTGCGCGATTCCACCGCGCCGACCCGTCCCACCTTGATCCGGATCGCCCCGTACGGCGTCATGACCGTTTCGTGCGTCCGCGTCATCCGCGTGCGGCGCAAAGCCTGTCGGCGCACGCCGAACGTGGTCGTCTCCGCGAACAGGATTCGCTCCAGGTCGTCCGCGGCCGCGGGGTCCGCCAGGACCGAGAGCATCACGCCCGGACGGCCCTTCTTCATGATTATCGGCACAGTGTAGACGTCGAGTGCACCGCTCATCAGGAGTCGCTCGGCGGCGTAGGCCACGGCTTCCGGCGTCATGTCGTCCAGGTTGGCGTGCAGCGCCACGACTTCATCCACGGCGCCGTCGCCGTCACGGCGACCGATCAGGACGCGGACAGTGTTGGGGCGCGACTTCCAGGATCGCGCGCCGGCGCCGTAGCCGATCGCGTCGATCCGCATCCCCGGGACCGGGCCGAAGGCCGCTGCCAGTGTTGTCAGGACGGCCGCTCCGGTCGGCGTGGTCATCTCGCCGACCTCGTCGCACGCTGCCAGGGGGACGCTGCGGAGCAGTTCCGCCGTCGCCGGAGCCGGGACGGGCATCACGCCGTGCTCGCAGGTGACCGTGCCGCTGCCCGTGGGAATCGGCGAGCAGACGATCTCCGCGACGCCGAGGTCGTCCAGCGCCAGTGCTGCTGCGACCACGTCAACGATCGCGTCCACGGCGCCGACCTCGTGAAAATGCACCTTCTCGATGCTGCATCCGTGAACGTGCGCCTCCGCCTCGCCGAGCCGGGTGAAGACAGCCTTGGCGCGATCCCGAACCGCATCGGGCAGGGGGGCGTCGTCCAGGATCTTGACAATGTGTTTGAGGTGTCGGTGGGGCTGGCTGGCCTGGGCGTCAGTCTCGACGAGGAATCGCAGGCACGAGATGCCCGCGCGGCTGGCCCGTTCCGTCCGCAGCGCGTAGCCCCCGACGGGGAGCCTGGAGAGGCTTTCCCGAATTCGGTCGAAGGAGGCCCCGGCGTCGATGAGGGCGGCGACGATCATGTCGCCGGCCGCGCCGCCGACGCAGTCGAAGTACGCGGTCTTCATCGGCGTTCCGCTCAGGCGGCGGCGGCGTCCGTCTTGGGCATGTGCGGACGGACCAGTTCGACGATCGCGTTGAAGTCCTCGGGATTGTGAATCGCGATTTCGCTGAGCATCTTGCGGTTCAGCTCGATGCCGGCGGCCTTGAGCCCGAAGATGAAGCGGCTGTACATCAGCCCGCGCTCGCGGCAGGCGGCGGTCAGTCGGGTGATCCACAGGGCGCGGAAATCGCGCTTGCGCGCCCGGCGGTCGCGGAAGGCGAAGACGCCCGAGCGGACGTACGCCTCCTTGGCGAGCCGGTACCGATGGCTGCGGGCGTCACGATAGCCGCTGACGGCCTTGAAGAGTCGCTTCTTGCGTCTATGTCGGGCTGCGCCCGTTCGTGCTCTTGGCATGGGTCTAACCGATCCGCAAAAGGTACAGGCGGGCGATGGCGTCGTGGAGCGTCGCCGGCTTCCGCATCCGCCGGCAGCGATCCCCGGTCTTGGTGCTCATCAGGTGGCCTGCGCCGCAGGTCTTGTACTTGAGCTTGCCGCTGGCGGTCTTGCGGAACCGCCGGGCGATTCCCTTGTGAGTTTTCATCTTCGGCATGGATCACCGTATTTCCGAAATCGCGGAAAGCCCCGCATTCTAGCGGCGGTCCGGGGGGATGCAAGGGGCTGAGAAGGCGCGGGAAGCCACGAAGGCGTCGGAAGGCACCCAGGCACCCAGGCACGAAGGCACGGAGGGCAAAGACGCATGGGGTGCCCTCAAAGCCCCGGCTTTCAAGCGCTCTCGGGCCGGGGTTGTGGGTATCACGCCGCCGACGGCGCGGGCGCTGCCGCAGGGGGCGGAAGGCGGCGCGGGCGGGCTGTTCCGGGCCGGCGCGGCATACAATGGAGGCATCGAGAATATCGGTCTGGGAGCGCCGCCCGGAACCGGCATTGGCATGAGGTGTGTAGGTCGGGGTGCCGGGGCGACGCGGCGTCGGACCTGAGACCGGGGGTAAGTCGTGCTTTCGACGGTCCGGCAGTCCGAACAGGTGCCTGCCGTGAGTGCCCCCATCCGTAGCCCCGAACAGGAGCCAGCCATGAGTGCCCCGCCGATCCGTGAAAAAACCGCCCACCCGACCGACGGCCGCCAGCCCGCCGCGCAGGCCGCTACGCCCGAGACCCCCGACGACGGGCAACTGCCTGCCCGGCCCGCCCGCCTCCGTACGCGCCTGATTCACGGCGAGGCGCACAGCGCCCGGTGGGACTACAGCCACCACGTCCTGCCGCCGTTGACCTCCAGCGCCACGTTCCGGCTGGACTCCGCCAGCCGCGCCGCGCTGGGGTTTCAGGAGTTCGCCCACGACGCCGGTCTGCCGCACGAGCATCCGCCCATTTACATCTACGACCGGCTGGAGGAGCCGACCACGGCGATGCTGGAGGACAATCTCGCCGCGGCAGAGGCGGGGGAGATGGCATTGACGTTTGCGTCGGGCATGGCCGCGATCAGCGCCGCCATCTGCACGGCCGCACCGGCAGGAACGCACGTCATCGCCCACCCGGTTCTTTACGGCTGCACCTACTCGCTCATCGCTGGCTGGCTGCCGCGGTTTCAGATTGCGCACACGCTGGCGGATCTGACCGACAGCGTTGCCCTGGAGCGAGCGATCCGGCCGCAGACACGAGTCGTCTACTTCGAGACGCCAGTCAATCCGGACATGACGTTGATCGACATCCAGGCGGTGCGGGCGGTCGTGGATCGCGCCAACGCCCGTCGACCGGCAGCGGAGCGGATTCGTATCATCGTCGACAACACCTTCGCTACGCCGTTTTGCCAGCGTCCGCTGGAACTCGGCGCGGACCTTGTGTGCCAGTCGTTGACGAAAGGGATCGGCGGGTTCGGGACCGACCTGGGCGGCGCGGTCATCGGGCCGCGGGCCTACCACGACGAGCTGATCATGTTCCGCAAGGACTTCGGCGGGTCGCTGTCACCCAAGAGCGCCTGGCCGCCGCTGGTGTACGGCTTGCCAACGCTGGCGGCGCGGATGGCCAATTACCAGAAGACGGCCATGCGCGTCGCGCGGTTCCTTAATAGTCACAAGCGCGTCGAGCGCGTCCACTACCCCGGGCTGACGACGTTTCCGCAGTATGACCTCGCCCAGCGGCAGATGCGGGATTTCAACGGCAAGTTCGCCCCCGGCTCCATGCTCTATTTTGCAGTCCACGACCCTGAAGGCGAAGGCAGGCCGGCGGAGCGCCTGATCGACTGGATCGCCGAACATGCGTATTCGATCACGCTGGCGGTGTCACTGGGTCAGATCAAGACGCTGATCGAGGCGCCCTTCACGATGACGCACGCCGCGATGCCGGCCGAGGAGAAGCGACAACGCGGCCTGATGCCCGGCGGCGTCCGCCTGAGCCTGGGGCTGGAGGACTGGCACGACATCATCGCGGAACTGGATGAGGGCCTGAGTCAGACGGCGTGAGCGCACCGCCGGCCCGCGTCAGCGTGTCTCAGATCGGCGTTCCGAAAATGAACGACAGGAGAAACTGAACCAACAGCGGAAGAATCAGACCAATGATCGAACCGAAGAAATCCGTTTGCATCGTCCGCACCTCGGCCGGATGGCCATGATGGACGCGCGAGGGGGGTACGAACGATCGTGCCGCCGGCCATGCGCAGCAGGCAGTATCGTCCGGGGGGCGGCGGAAGCAACATACCGGCCAAAAAAAAATACCCGCCGAAGCGGGTATTTTTTAAAAAATGCGGCAATCACCTACTCTCGCCTTTCGACTACCATCGGCCGTGCGGGCTTAACTTCCGTGTTCGGAATGGGAACGGGTGTGACCCCACACGTCTGGTCACCGCACGCGGAAAGATAGCGGCCGGATTCACGCTGTCAAGCCCGCCTCCTGTGCATTTTTTTTCGGGGTGCGGCGCGGTCCGCAGGACGTTTCCCCTGCCGCGAGGGCGGCCGGGCGGCCGATGAGGTAGAATGCGGTAGGGAGGCCTGGCTGTGTCGCGCACCGATCGGGTGGCGGCCGCCCGGCATGGGCTCGCGCCGCCCGGGCGAACGAACTTGACGCAAGGCCCTTTCCCGTCTGGATTTACGATCTTGGCGGCGTTCCCGCATTGGAGGCCGGTTGAATGGACGTATTCGTCGACGACAACAAGGTAGACTTCGCGACCCGTGGGAGCGAGACGCTGGAATCAGCCGTGAAGCGCCTGCAGCGCGACGCCTGCCGGAAGGACCATGTCGTGGTGGCCGTGCGCTGCGACGGACTGCACCTGACCGGCGAGGAGCTTTCGCAGGCGATGGAGCGGCCGATCGACGACGTGCGCTGCCTGGAAGTGGCGACGACGACGCCGGCGGCGCTGGTTCGGGCGGCGGCCGAGGAGGCGGCCCAGATGCTCGAAACGGTGGACGAGCAGCGGCGCCGCAGCGCGGAGTGCTTCAGCCAGGGCAAAACGGCCGACGGGATCACGGCGCTGACCGCCTGCCTGGGCGTGTGGCAGCAGGTTCACGACGCGGCCACCAAGTCGATCCACATGCTCGACCTCGACCCTGCCGAGGTGCGCGTGTCGGGCGAGCCGCTGGAGAAGGCGCTGGCACTGCCGATGGACCGCCTTCAGACGGTGCGCGACGCGCTGAAGGCGCAGGACTTCGTCCTGCTGGCCGACGTGCTCGAATACGAGTTCGACGAAGTGGTGCGGCAGTGGCAGGCGCTGCTGGAGGCGATCGGGGAACTGGCCCGGACGCCGTGACGCCGGCGCGATCCGTCCACGCGGCGAGCAATAAGAGAGGGGCGTTCGCGCTGCTGGGGATCGGCCGGCCATCGGGTTTGCCCAATGCTGATCGATCGTGCAATTCAGCGTCGCGCGAACGCCCCGTTTGTTGTTCGGCCGCGCGCGGGCGGCCGCTTC
>CAZYLK010000109.1:4653-20016 GCA_964648365.1 uncultured Phycisphaeraceae bacterium | reverse complement strand
CCACGCCGCCGACCTCGCCAAAGGCCACCCCGGCGCCCAGCTTCGCGACGACGCGCTCAGCAAGGCCCGGTTTGAGTTTCGGTGGGAAGATCAGTTCAACCTCTCGCTCGACCCCGACCGCGCCCGCGGCTTTCACGACGAAACGCTGCCGCAGGAGGGCGCCAAGGTCGCCCATTTCTGCTCCATGTGCGGCCCGAAGTTCTGCTCGATGGAGATCACCCAGCAGGTCCGCGATTACGCGGCGAAACTCGGCGTGGCGGAGTCGGAGGCGGTCCAGCGCGGGATGACGGAAAAATCGGCAGAATTCATAAGCGAGGGCGGGGAAGTGTATAATCGGGTGCGATAGGTCCAAATCCGCCGCCTGCGGCGCGGAGGATGGACGCCTGTTTGATCGGTGGAGAACGCTCGGCATGACCGTCTCGACTCTGCCACTGGATCGGCACATCGAGCAGACCGCCGGAATGCGTGGCGGGCGTCCACGGATCGCTGGCACGCGCATCACCGTCGCCGACGTCGTTCTCATGCATCTGCGGCTCGGCCAGGCGCTGGAAGAGATTGCCGGAAAGTACGATCTCCCGATGGCGGCGCTTCATGCCGCCCTGGCATACTACTTCGACCATCGCGATCAGATCGACCGCGGCATCGCAAGCGATGAAGCGGTCGCTGAGGCATTCTCGCGTCGCAATCCCTCGGTGCTCCGGGGCAAACTGCGGACGCTGAATGGTGAGTGATCGCATCCGATTTCACCTCGACGGGAACGTGGATTCAGACGTGGCTCACGGTCTGCGCCGTTGCAGCGCCGCACGGGTATTCTCGGCCGCCCCGCGTCGCGCAGCCTACTGGACTGGTTTCGCCGCCGTTGAGTCTGGCCGCTCGGAGGGCTACAGTCTGGTGTCGGCGTCCGGGACGCCCGTCAGCCGACGAACGCCGGGCGTCCAACCTGGGAGAACAGACCCGATGACCTTCAAAGGAACCATCCGCGGCGGAATGATCCAGCTTTCGGAACCGCTCCCCTTCGCCGACGGGCAGCGCGTCAGCATCTCGATCGTGCCGGATGAGGCTACCGACGAATCGGAGCCGCGCTTCGGGTCGCCACAGGCGCTGCTGCGAGCGATCCGTCGCCCGCCGCACGTTGACCCGGCAATCGTGGACGAGATGGAACGGGCGATAGAAGAGGGCAAACTGCCCGTTCGTTATGGCGGTGTGTTCGACGACGACGCGGATCAATGATCTTCCTCCTCGACACGACGACGGTAAGTGACCTCATTCGGGAGCAACCGGCAATCGTAGCGCGGCTGGAACGCCTGCCAGGCGCTGATGACGTCGTCACGTGTACGACCGTTCGGGGCGAAATCCTGCATGGGATTTTCCGCCTGCCCGATGGCCGCAAGCGCAGAGAGCTCGAGCGGAAGGCCACCGAGATTCTGGCAGGATTCCCCTGCGAGGCGCTGGCGCCGGCAGTGGCGGACATGTACGCGGACCTGCGCGTGTCGCAAGAAAAACTCGAGCTTCGTCTGGACGAGAACGACCTCTGGATCGCCGCCACGGCGCGACATCTTGGCGCCACGGTCGTGACCCGCGACGCCGACTTCCGCCACGTCTCGGGACTTGCGGTTGAGGATTGGTCAAGTCCGCCGTAGCCGCTTGGGCCGCGGCTTCGCGCCGATCCCGATTCCGGCCAGCGTCCCGCACGACGCTCCTGTACGCCGGGCGCCGACGCTGCCATGTCCGCCGACCCGGGCCACGACTTGCTCGCCGCCGCCAGCCCGGCGATAATAATAAGCGGCACAGGCCCACTGGGAGAGCGGCGCCCATGAGCAAGCAGAACATCACCCGCAGGCCCGGCGGCAACTCCCGCTCCGGCTCAGGCTCCGGTTCCGGCAACGGCCGCGGGCCGGGCAATCTAGACGCCCTGCGCGTCCAGTCCATCAACGCGGCCGCCGCCGGCCAGCACGCCCGCGCCATCGAGCTGGCCCGGCGCTACCACGCCCGGCGGCCCAGGGACGTCGGCGTGCTGAACCACCTCGCTTCCACTCATCAGAAGATGGGCGACTGGGAGGGCGGGCTGAAGTGGGGCCGGCGCTCGTACGAACTAGAACCCATCCCCCACCACCTGAATATCCTCATCCGCGCCTACATCCAGCTTGACCGGCTCAGGCCGCTGCGAATGTTCTGCGCCGATGAGCTGAAGCGCCGCGGCTTCGTCGGATGCCTGCGCGACCTGAGGGTTGCCTCCATCCTGCTCCGTTTCCACCTGGGCGCCAGCCGACGACTCTTCTGCCGGGCCGTTGCGGATTACTTCCGCCGCCGAGCTGAGGCGCGCCGCCGCCGCCGCGAGGCCGCCCGGTACGAAGCCGCCCGCCGCGAAGCCGCGCGCCGCGCCGCCGAGGCCCAGGCCGCGCCGCGCCCTGAGAAGCCGGCCGCGCTCGAAGCGCCCGAATGGCCCGTCTTCGCCACGCCGCCCCTGCCGCTGGACATTCCGGTCGACGAGACGGCGCTCCGCGAACTGGCCGACCTGCCACGCGGCGAACTCGCCCAGCGCTGCCCCTGTCTGGTGCTTCCTTCGGTCTACGTCAAGAAGGACGGCGTCGCCGACCTCTTCCACGCTGATTTTCAGGCCCTCAACGCCAAGCTCGAACTGAAGGGTACACACGAGAGCATCGGCGAGTACCTGGGTGTGGGCCTGGCCTACGAAGCCCAATCCGGCGGCCGCGAAGATGGTCTGCTCGAAGTCTGGATCAACGTCGACACCGGCGCATTGCTGACGTTCCCGCCGCACGCTCTCGACGATGCCGCCACGGCCGGTGCGGACGACGCCGCGGCGTTCAAGCCGCTGAGCCCGCGCGACATCGCCGCGCTGGCGACCCGCGGCCTGCGCAAGGCCAGGATCCGCGTCGATGAAGCGCTGCGGCCGCAGCTTCGCACCGCCCAGACCGAGTGGGAGCGCGCCTTCACCGCCGAGCAGAGCCGGCGCCGAAGCGCCTGGGAGTCCGCGGGCCAGCCGCCTGCCGCAACGGCCGCCGGAGAAACGCGCCCCCCGCCCGGATCGCCATCCGACTCCCTGGATGAGAAGCGCGTCGCGACTCTCCGAGCCACCCTCACAGCCGCGGTCGCTGATTTCGACGCGGCCGCGATGCGGCTCGCGAAAGAACACACCGTTCCCGTCGCGGTCAGCGCACTGGACGTCCGCCGCCTGCGTCTGCCGGTCATGCTGTGTACGGTTCTGCTGACCCGGCGGAAGGCCACGCGGACGCTTTTGATCCCTTACAACCCGCTGCTGCGACGACTCGAACCGGTCGCGTGTACCCACTGCGATCGCGATGGGTACACCCTCGGCGCCACGGACACCGGCGAGCCGCTCTGCGCGAGTTGCGTGCGCCCCACCGCCTGAACCGCTGCGCGGCCTGATCGCCCCTGCCGTCACGGGCCGTCACGGTAGGCGGCCTGTCGAGAACTGTCGCCAATTGTCGCCGGTTATCCGCCGGGTCGAGCCGCTGACGGGGACGGCCTTTCGTTTGCGTCCACCCTGTGAGCCGGTTAGGCTCCCGCTCCCTCGCGGCCGTGGTACCCTGGAGTAGCCTTGATGTCGATTTCGCAGCTTGACGTGAAGCAGATCGGCGAGCAGGTCGCCGCCCGCAGCGCCCCGTTTTCGCGGCTGACCGAGCAGATCCACCGCGTCATCGTCGGGCAGGACCACCTGCTGCGGCAGATGCTGATCGCCCTGCTGACCAACGGGCATCTGCTCATCGAGGGCGTGCCGGGGCTGGCCAAGACGCTGGCGGTCTCGTGCCTGTCACGGGCGATCCGCACGAAGTTCCAGCGCTTGCAGTTCACGCCCGACCTTCTGCCGGCCGACCTGATCGGCACGCAAGTCTATCGCCCCAAGGAAGGCGAGTTCGTTGTCCAGAAGGGGCCGATCTTTTCGAACATCATCCTGGCCGACGAAATCAACCGCGCCCCCGCCAAGGTGCAATCCGCGTTGCTGGAGGCAATGCAGGAGCACCAGGTCACCATCGGCAGGGAGACATTCAAGCTGGACGAGCCGTTCATGGTGCTCGCGACGGAAAACCCTATCGAACAGGAGGGAACTTATCCCCTCCCTGAGGCGCAGATCGACCGCTTCATGCTCAAGGTCGTCGTCACCTATCCGACACGCGAGCAGGAACGCACCATTCTCGACCGCATGGCCTCCACGCACCCGGCGCTGGAGATCGACCCGGTGCTGTCGCCGCAGGACATTCTCGACGCCCGCAAGGTGGTCGACGACATCTACATGGACGACAAGATCAAAGATTACATCGTCGACCTGGTTTTCGCCACCCGTGAACCGGCGAAGGCCGGCCTGCCGATCGCCGACTGGATCCAGTACGGCGCGTCCCCCCGCACGACGATCGCGCTGGCCCTGGGCGCCAAGGCATCAGCGTTCCTCGGCGGCCGCGGCTACGTCACGCCGCAGGACGTAAAGAACGTCGCGCCGGATACGCTTCGCCACCGGGTGATCGTCACCTACGAGGCCGAGGCGGAAGAAAAAACCAGCGAAGACGTAGTCAAGGCGATTCTGGATCATGTGGCGGTGCCGTAGGAATGGCGAATGGCGAATGGCGAATGCCGAAATGAATAGCGAATGGCGAATAGCGAATAACGAATTAAGAGAAGAGTGGGCGGCCCTGCGCGGTTCGCGTGCTCACTCTTCCCTTACTCCCTCACTCCCTCACTCCCTTACTCCCTCGACGCGAAGCGTCGCCCCAAGATGATCTCGAAGGAAGTCCTCAAGAAGGTCCGGCAGATCGAAATCCGCACGTCGCACATGGTCAACGACGTGTTCGCGGGGCAGTATCACTCCGCCTTCCGCGGGCGGGGCATGGAGTTCGAGGAAGTCCGGCACTATCAGGTCGGCGACGACGTCCGCACCATCGACTGGAACGTCTCCGCCCGATATGGCGAGCCGTTCGTCAAGGTCTATCGTGAAGAACGCGAACTCACCGTCATGCTGGTGGTGGACATCAGCCCGTCGGGCCTATTCGGCAGCCACGCGCAGTTCAAGCTGGACGTGGCGGCAGAATTGTGCGCCGTCCTCGCCTTCGCCGCCATCCGCAGCAACGACAAAGTCGGCCTGATCCTGTTCAGCGACGAAGTCGAGAAGTACGTCCCGGCCGCCAAGGGCAATCGCCACGTCCTGCGCATCATACGAGAACTGCTCTACCACGCACCCCGCGGCCGCGGCACGAACATCACCGACGCGCTGCATTTTCTCAACCAGGTGACGGTGCGGCGGGCGGTCACGTTTCTCGTGAGCGACTTTCTGGCCGACGGCTTCGAGCCGGCCCTGCGCATCGCGCGCCGCCGTCACGATCTGATTCCCATCTGCGTAACCGACCCGCGCGAACGCGAGCTGCCCGACATGGGTCTGGTCGACCTGCACGATGCCGAGACGGGCGACCAGGTATGCGTCGATACATCCAGCCGCGCCGTGCGGCAGGCGTACGCCAATCGTATGAAGGCCGTCGCGGCGGCGCGGAAGTCGCTTTTTCTTAGAATGAAGACCGACGCGATAGAGATTCTCACCAGCGAATCCTACGTCGAGCCGCTCATCCGGTACTTCCGCCGGCGGGAGGCGCGACGATGAGGAAGAAGGGAGTGAGGGAGTCAGGGAGTAAGGGAGTGAGGGAAGAGCGGAGGGGACATAGGCCGACCGATTTGGGTCTACGGCACTTCCGGCTTCTTCATTCGTTATTCGCTATTCGCCATTCGCTATTCTTGGGCGCAGCGATGCTTTCGATCGCTGGTTGCACCGGCGGCGCCGACAAACCCGCCAACGAAAGCGCAACCATCAAGCCCGCCGTCAAGACCGAGCGCCGCGGGCCGGTGACGCTTTCTCTGACCGTCAGCAACGACGCCCCGACGCTGTCGGACCGTGTACACGTCATCGTTGAAGCGGTCGCCGCGCCGGACGTGGTCGTAGAACTCGCCGATTACGGCGCGGCCATGCGCAAGCAGGAGTTCGGCTACAAGATCGTCGATCAGACGACCACCACGGCCGCACCGACTGATGATGGCAGGCTGCTGTGGAAGCAGGACTACGCGGTCGATTTCCTCGTCGCCGGCTCGCACGAGTTTCCGCCGGCCAAGCTCACTTACATCGACGAGCGAAGCGTCGAGGCAGACGCCGAAGTCGCCGACGCAACTGCGGACGACCCGTCCGCGGCGGGAGTCGGAGCGGATGCAGCGTCGCAAGCCCAGAGCGACGCATCGCGAGCGGGCGGTGGCCGCGGCGACCGGCGCTCGCGAGATTCAAGCGCCGACGACGCATCGCCCTCGCGCCCGGCTCAGGCGCTCGAGACTGAGCCCATCACCATCACCGTCGACGCCGGCGCGAACATGGAGTTCAGCGACGAGCAGCTTGCCGAAGTCAAACTGCCCGCGCCGGTTGAAATGAACGAGCCACAGATCAAGGCTCGGCGACGGTGGTGGATCCTCGGCGCGATCGCGGGCGGCGTCATGCTTGCGGCGGCGACGGCCTGGTGGCTGGTCCGCCGCAGCCGACGGCCACGCCCCGAGATCGTCATTCCGCCGCATGTATGGGCGAAGGCGGAACTGGCGCGGCTGCTGGCCGCCGGGCTGATCGAGGCCGGCAGGACACAGGAGTTCTATGTCCGCCTCAGCGGCATCGTGCGCGAGTACATGGAACGCCGCTTCGATCTGCGCATGCCGGAGATGACCACCGAGGAGTTTCTTGAAGCCGCGATGGCGGGCGAGATTCTCGGCCGCGATATGAAGGCGGCGCTGGCGACGTTTCTGGAGGCGTGCGATTTGGTGAAGTTCGCACGGTATGCTCCAGAGCAGGCGGAGGTGGACGAATCCGCGGCCGCGGCGGTCCGCTTCGTGGAGCAGACCCAGCCGCGGGCGGATCTGATGCCGCCATCGCAGACGGTCAAACCACGGCAACGCGAGGAGCAACCGGCGTGATGGACTGGGCGGGACTATCGCGATTCGCCCCCGGGCCGCTGTTCGGCGCGCTGTGCGTGGCGTTCGCGCTGGCGGTGCCGCTGGTGTGGTTCGATCGGCGGTCGTGGCGTCGGCGGCCGTCGCTGCGCTTCAGTTCGGCAGTTGCTTTGCAGGGGCTGGGCCAGACGTGGCGCACGCGCACGGCGTTTGTCATCCCCCTGCTGCGCTCGCTGACGATCCTGACGCTTATCTTCGCCCTGGCTCGCCCCCAATCCGGCGGCGCCGTCCGCGACAGCAGCGAGGGCATCGCCATCGACATGGTGCTCGACGTGTCGGGCAGCATGGCCGAATCGGACTTCGTGATCGACCGCCGCCCCGCCCGCCGGCTCGACGCCGTCAAGAAGGTCTTCCACGAGTTCGTCGTCGGCGAAGGCAATCTCTCCGGCCGGCCCAACGACCTGATCGGGATGACCACGTTCGCCATGTACGCCGACGAAAAGTGTCCGCTGACGCTCGATCATGCCAACCTCGTCGACTTGCTCCGTGAAACGGAGATCCCCGGCTGGGTGCGCGGCGTGCAGAAGTGGGAACATCCCGAAGCCGGCAACACCGCGCTGGGCGACGCCATCGTGCTTTCGACCGACCGCCTCCGCCGCGCGGGTGAGAAGGCGGCCGCCCAGATCCCCGGCGCCGAGGCCGCCCGCAGCCGCGTGATGATCCTGCTCACCGACGGGGCCAACAACCCCGCTCCGCAGCTTGCCAAAGATGCGCCCGACCCGATTGAAGCCGCAACGCTGGCCGCCAAGCTGGGCATCAAGATCTACACCATCGGCGCGGCCGGCACCGAACGCCCCCGCTCCAGCGACCCGTTTGCCCGAATGCTGCTGATGGGCCGCCGGGCGGAAGTCGACGAGGAATCGCTGAAAAAAATCGCCGACGCGACGGGCGGCAAGTACTTCCGCGCCACCGACACCGAATCGCTGGAAACGATCTACAACGAAATCGACAAGCTGGAGCGGCGCGTCACGGGCGAACGCATCTATAATGACAACGTTCGCGCCGCCCAGATCGCCATGCTGATCGGGCTGGGCCTGCTGATGCTGGAATTGACGCTGTCGCGCACGGTCTATCGGAGGTCGCCGTGATCCGCCGCGTGGTCTATCCCTGGTCAAGCTGGCTGACGTGGGTGCTGGCGGTGCCCATTGCGGCCGCGCTGGCGTGCGCTGCGCTGTGGGCGTTCACGCAGGTCGGCGACCTCGCATATGACGGGCTGAATTACTGGTGGGTGCTGGCCGGCGTGCCGCTGATCGGGCTGATCGTCCTGTTCGACGTCGCTCGGCGGCGACGCGCGGTCGCACGTTTCGCGGATGCGCTCGCGCCGGCGATGGCCACGCAGGTGCAGCCCGGCCGTCAGGTGGCGCGGGCGACCTTGGCGACGTTTGCCGTCCTGTGCCTGGCGCTGGCGATCATCGGTCCGCGTTGGGGGACGTACTTCGAGAAGCTGGAGGCCTTCGGCGTCGATATCGTCGTGGCGCTGGACGTGTCGCGCTCGATGCTGGCCGAGGACGTGCGGCCCAATCGGCTGACGCGCGCCAAGCAGGAGATCACGCGGCTGACGTTCACGCCGTCGAACCGGCTCGGCCTGCTCGCCTTCGCCGGCGCCGCGTCGATGAAGACGCCGCTGACGCTGGACCATGCGTTCTTCATGAACGCATTGGACAACATCGACCTGAACAGCGCTCCCCGCGGTGGCACCAACGTCGCCGAGGCGATCTACACCGCCGAGCAGTCCTTTGCCGCGTCCCCGCCGAACGCGACGCGTATCATTCTGGTGATGACCGACGGCGAGGATCACCAGGGCGACGCGGCGCTGGCGGCGAAGGATGCCTGGGAGAACTCGCAGGCCCACGTCTTCATGGTCGGCGTCGGCGATCCCACCTCCCCGGCCGGGGCGACGGTGCCGTCGAAGCCGGGCGGCCCGCCGCTGACGTACGAGGGGCAGATCGTCTACTCCAAGCTCGACGTAGCCGGCATGCAGCAGATCGCCGACGTGGGCAAGGGGATGTATGTTCCGGTCGAGTCGTTCCGGGCGGTGGTCGATCGCATCGCTCAGATGGACAAGGAAAAACTCACCGGCGAAGAGCGCAAACGCCAGCGGCCGCACTATCAGCTTTTTCTCGTGATGGCATTGGCGGCGCTGACACTGGAGTCGCTGATCGCCGAGCGACGGCGGAAGTTGGTGGATGTACCGGTGCGACTGTGGAGTGAGGCGGCGTAGAAATGTCGAATGTCGAATGTCGAATGTCGAATGGCCGGAGCGTGCCTTTTGGCGGCACGCTGCAGAGAGTGTGGCACGGGCTTCCAGCCCGTGATTCCGCCGGCTGGAAGCCGGCGCCACACATCACCCGCTCAAAGCGGGCGCTCGACGTGGCAGCCCTGTTCGTAATGCTGGCTTGTGCATTGCCGTGCGTGGCACAGGACGCCGACGCGCCACCACGCGCTACGAACAAGCCCGTGCCGAGCGCCGCCACGGCCCCCGCGCCAGCGAACGCTGCCTCGCCGCAGGCGCAGTCGGAATCGCCCCCCCCATCCCTCAACGCCCCCCCCGCAACCGTCGTGCGCGATGCCAATCGCATGATGAACACCGGCGAGATCGCCCGGGCGCTGGAACAGTATCGCCGCGTACTCGACGAGCACCCGGATGAGCGCGCCGTGCTGTTCAACAGCGGGCTGGCCAACTTCCAGCTCGGCGACTACGCGGCCGCGCGAGATGACTTCGAACGCGCATCGCTTTCCGATGATCCGAAGCTCTCCACCGACGCCATGTACGGCATGGCCGCCTGCGATTACGCGGAGGCGCTGAGCCTGCGGCAAAGCGACGCCAAAGCAGGGTTGAAGAAAACGGAGCGCGCCCTCACCGGCCTGCACGACGTGCTGCTGGCAGACCCGAAACATGAAGGCGCCAACGACGCCCGCCTCAAGGCCAGTTCGCTCTGGAACCAGATCAAGCAGATCATCGAACAGCAGCCGCCGCAGGATCAGCAGCAGGACGATCAGAACGAAAGCGACGAAGAGGACGAATCGGATCAGCAGCAGCAGGAACAGCAGCAGCAGCAGTCTGACCAGGATCAGGACCAGCAGCAGGATCAGCAGTCACAGGAACAACAACAGCAGGATCAGCAGCAACAGGACGAGTCCGAACAGGAGCAGCAGCAGGCCGCGGAAGAGCAGGAGCAACAGGAAAGCGAACAACAGCAACAGCAGGAGCGGCAACAGGCCGAGGAGAGCGAAGAGGAGCAGGCCGCGGCGGCAGAAGAGCGCGAGGATGAGGAGCAGACGCGCGAGGAAGCCCTGCGCCAGCTTCGCCGCCTGATGGATCGGCAGCGACTCAACCAGGAACGCCGGCGGGAGCTTACGCCGCCGGCGCCGCTTCCGCGCGTGGAGAAGGACTGGTGAGAAGCGTCGGCGTGCATGACAGGTCACTGGGGTGGCGCGGGCGGCCCGGCGGGTGGCACGGTCTCGCGCAGCGAGGCCGTGGGGAGCGCGGCCGCCGCCGAAGCGATCTGCAAGGGCACGCCTCCCCAAGCCACGGCCTGCCTGCGGCAGACCGTCCCACCCACGGTATTGCCCGCCGCGCCACCCACTGGAACACCCACCCTGGCATAGCTTTGACGCCAACCGCGCGGCATCGTAATCCGCAGCGAATGTCAGCGACGCGGCTCATCGTGACCGCCATCCTGCTTGCCGTCTGCCCGGCACCCGCCGCCGAAGCCCAGTCCGCGCCGTCAACCGTCGAGTGGCAGATCGGCAGCCGCACGTACCAGGTGGGCGAGCCGTTCGAGCTGCGGCTCGTCTGCACCAACCTCGACCGGCCGCAACCGCCGCAAATTCCAGCGATCGACGGGCTTGAAATCCAGCTTCTATCGCCCGCGCCGCAGCACTTCAGCTCGACGTCGATCGCCCACGGCCGCGTCTCGAAGGAGACGACGGACACCTACATCTACCGCGCGCTCGGCGGTACAGCCGGAGAGTTCACGATTCCCGCCGTCGATGTGCCCGCCCGGGGCAAGTCGCTCAAAACCACGCCGCTCGCCGTTCGCATCGTCCCCGCGCCGGAAGAGTCGGACAATCTCGGCGATCGCTACCTGTACGCGTCGCTCGTCGTCGACGCGGAATCGGTCTATGTCACGGAGACAGTCACCGCCACGCTTCGCCTCGGCATCCGCAAACTGACCGTTAACGGGCGCGAGGCCGATGTGGACCTCTGGCGCAACGTCGCCAGCAGCGGGACGGCGAGCCTGTCCGTGTTCGCGGGCGTCGAGCCGTCCGTGACAACCGCCGCGATGATTGACTCCAACGGCGACCGCCACACGTATCAGGTATACCGCTTCGACGCGACGATCCGCGCCGACGAGGCCGGACCGATGCTGATCGGCCCCGTGTTCGTCGCCTGGAATTATCCCACGGAAGTCCGCGCCCGTCGCGATTTCTTTTCCATGGCCGGCCAGCGGCTGGAAGTCGTCCGCTCGCAGCACACCCGCACCCAGGCCGACGCCGTGACCATCAACGTCAAGGCCCCCCCCACCGAGGGTCAGCCCCGCAGCTACAACGGCGCCATCGGCCGATATAAGCTCGACGTCGACGTCAAACCGGACACGGTCGAACTGGGCCAGCCGGTCACGCTGAACGTCACGGTACGCGGCCGCCCGCTCGATGGCGTCGCCGGTCCCGACCTGACCCGCCAGCCCGACCTGGTCAGCCGCTTCGACTTTCGCCGCGACGAAATCGTGGGCGAACTCAGCGACGGCTCCAAGACGTTTCGCCAGGCGATTTTTCCCAAGCAGGAAGGCCGCCAGACGATCCCGCCGATCGAGTGGAGCTACTTCGACACCCGGAGCGAACAGTACGTCACGCTGACCAGCGACCCGCTCTCACTCAACGTGCTGCCGTCCAAGGCGGCGCCGTCGCAGATGCTGCTGCTCGATGCCCCCGACGCTCGAAAGAACGGCGGAGAGTCTCTGACACTGGTGCATGGGGGGGGGCTATCGCCCAACTACGTCGATCCGGCGCTGGTGCTGGCCAGCCACCCGTTCGTGCTGGGCTGGCCCGCCGCGGCCACCCTCATCGCGCCGCCGTTGCTGCTGGCGGCGCTGGTGGTCACACGACGCAAGCACATCCGACTGAAGAGTGACGACGCCTACCGCCGCCGTCGGCACGCCCGCCGCAATGCAATAGCCCGACTCACAGAGGCCGCTGCCCGTGTCCATGCGCAGGCGCAAGCGGTCGGGGTCGCTGATGCTCTGCGTGGCTTCATCGCCGACCGGTTCAACCTTCCAAGTGGCGCGCTGACGGCTGAGGACGCACGCCGGACGCTGGCCGAGGCCGGGCTTGCGCCCGCGCTCGTCGGCGAGATCACAGCGTTTCTCGATGCATGCGATGCCGCTCAATACGCGGGCGGCGCCGGCATCGCCTCGACGCGCGCCAGTGACGATCCGGGCGCGGCCGGTGCGTCCCGTGCGTCCGGGTTCGGTTCGGATAACGCTCGCCGCGTGCGCGAGTGGATGACCCAGATCGAGGCGGCGACGCAATGATCCATGCAGGATCCAATACTCTACCCAGCGCCATCAGCGAGCCGCAGGCTTTAGCCCGCGCGAACGCACCGGCCCTGGCGCCACGGGTGCGTGACGAAATCTGCGGGCCCTTAAGCCGCGGGCGGCGCGCGTGGCACGGGCATCTTGCCCGTGATTGCGACTCAGTATCAGGCTTGCCTGAACGGAAACCGATTCACGACAGAGGCATGGGCCTGCCGCCTTCCGAATCACGGCCTGGAAGGCCGTGCCACGTTGGAGCGTGCCCGCCGGGACTGTCACGCACCCTGGCGCGACTGGCTCGCGCGGGATGGCCCGTCGCGCTGCTGGCGACGCTGACCCTCTTTGCCATTCCCGCCCGCGCCGATTCGCTTGACGAGCGATTCCGCGCCGCCATGGAAGATTACGACCGAGCGACGCAGATGCGGGCCGAGTCGCCCGATCGCGCCCGACAGCTCTACCTGCTTTCCGCCCAGCGGCTCGAATCCATCATCGCCGAAGGCGTCGTCAACGGCCGCCTGGAATACAACCTGGGCAACGCCTACGTGCAGGCGGGCGAGACCGGCCGTGCGATTCTCCACTATCGCCGCGCGCAGCTTCAGATCCCGCGCGACCCCAACCTTCTGTACAACCTTTCCGTCGCGCGCAAACGCTGCCTGACGTACATTCCGCCGACCCGCGCAGATCACATCCTGCGCAGCGTGTTCTTCTGGCACTACGCGGTGCCGCTGCGTACGTCCACGCTCGTCGCGGGCGTCTGCTACGTCGCGGCCTTCGCTTTCCTCGCAATGTTCACACTCTATCGCCGCCGCTGGATGGTCTGGTGCGCGGGGCTGTCGCTGGGGCTTTTCCTCGCGACCGGCGGATCGGTCGCCGTCCATCAGTACGCCCAGCGCCACGCCCCCCCCGGCGTGATCCTCTCGTCGGACGTCACGGTCTATCGCGGCCCGGGCACGGGATACGAACGCCTCTTCGAGCAGCCGCTGCAATCCGGCGTCGAGTTCACCCTGCGCGAGCAGCGCGGAACGTGGTGGCGGATCGAACTGGCCGATGGCAAATCCGGCTGGGTACCCGCGGCCGCCGGAGAACGGATCATCGGCGTCGGCTCATCCTGACTCGTCTGGCGCGCTCCTGCGGCGAGGTCGCCAGCGTCCACTCAACCCGGCTCGCTGCACCCGACGGCCGAATCATCCGATAGACGGGTACCCCCATTGAGGCATCCGGCGCCAAGACGGATCCCGCCGCGGTCTGCGCGGTCATCTCGGCGTCACGCGCCCCGCCTCGGAAAGGACGAAACCCATGTCGTTGGACTTTGCAACCGCGAAGATGCAGCACGCCAACTGGAAGGGCAAGCTGCGCAGTTTTCTCGACGGTAAGGGAAAGCTCACGCTCGCAGAGGCCACCAGCCACAAGGACTGCGATCTCGGCAAGTGGCTTTACAGCCAGGGGCTCGCCAAATATGGCGAGATCTCGGACATGCACCGTCTCGAGAAGGAGCATGAGAAGCTCCACCAGACGATCAAACGCATCGTTGAGTTCAAGAACGCCGGAAAAACCGGGGAGGCCGAAACGGAGTTCGCCAAGGTCGAGCCTAGCAGCAAGACCATCATCGACCTGCTCAGCGCCATCGACGCCAGGCTGAGCGCTCACGTCGGCTGATCCGGCGTCGCTCAATGCCGGCAGGGACGCGCGAGCCCGCCGTCGCGCCGCGCCTTGAGCCCGGTGCCGCCGTCCGGTACATCGTCCGTGCATCCGCCGTGTCCATACCGCGATGCAACGGACGAGTGGAATGGCAGGCTATTCAGGAACGCCACTGGCGAAGAAGCTCGGCATCAAGCCCGGGCACCGCGTCGCGCTGATCGACGCCCCCGCGGGCTTCCCGGCCACGCTTGCGGACCTGCCGCAGGACGTGACGATCGTCGCCGATCCGACCGGTCGCGGCCGGTTCGACGTCATCGTGTGCTTCTGCCACGAAGCGAAGCAACTCAGCAAGCGCTTCCCGGCCCTCGCGAAGCGTCTCACCCCTGCCGGCGGCCTGTGGATCGCCTGGCCCAAGAAGGCCTCCGGCGTCGCGACCGACCTCTCGGACGGCGTCGTCCGCACGATCGGTCTCGCCGGCGGTCTGGTCGACAACAAGGTGTGCGCCGTCGATGACACCTGGTCCGGATTGCGGTTCGTCATCCGGCTCACGGATCGCCCCGCCGCCCGGCGAAGTGCCCGCCCCGACACCCGCTGACACGCCTCGCGCCGGTCGACGCGTTCGAGCGCAGATCCTGCGCGGCGCGAGCGCTGCGTGACGTCGTTGGCGGGTGGCGTTCTTGCCGGCCCCGCGGCGTGGCACGGTCTCGTCTTCGAGGCCGTGGCTACCGTCTCACAGTGTTGCAGCATTCCCGACATTGCCCCCACCGGGCCGGGCGGCCGCAGCCCGCTAACGGGCATGCCGACCGAGCACTTGGAACGCTCCACCGTCATCGGTTACGCTCGCCCCATGATGAATGAACCGGACGATCTTGAGCGCGGTGACTCCGCACCACCGGCCCCGGACGCTGCGCCCGTCGCAGCCCGCGATTCCGCCACCAACAAACCGCCCTCGCTGGCCACGGTCCCGACGATCTACCCGCCGTCCCCCCCGCTGGAAGACGCGCTCCACGACTTCTGGGGTTCCCGCACCGCAGCACAGGAATCTGCATTCGACGACGCCGCCGCCCCGGCCGACCGGCGCTCCATCATCGAAAAGCTCGGCCCCTCCCCCTTCGAACGCGGCGGCTTCCCCATCGTCGGCTTCCTCGCCACCGTCTACGAACGCGTAGGCCAGTTCGCCCGCGACCGC
>CAZYLK010000109.1:0-4553 GCA_964648365.1 uncultured Phycisphaeraceae bacterium | reverse complement strand
AAGGGAGTAAGGGAGTGAGGGAGTAAGGGAAGAAGGGAAGAGGAAACTCTCCACAGTTACAGCAACCGGTTCTCTACTTTCTTAATTCGTTATTCGCTATTCTCAATTCGCTATTCCTCCGCTATTCGCTCCGCCACGGGCGGACTTGCAGCATTCGCTCTTCATTCGACATTCGCCATTCGACATTCCTCTTTCATTCGTTATTCGCTATTCGTTATTCGCTCTTCGCTCTTCATCTCCCCTCCCCGAACGCCGTCCGCCCCTCGCCGCGTGACACCACCTGCGATCGCCCCGTGGCCTTCAGCGCACCGCTCGTCGCAAAAGGCGCGCGGACCCGCAGCATCGCGTTGCGCAGCAGCACGGACGCGTGCAGCGATTCACACGCGGCGCGAACGTCCAGGGTTGAGGCATCCCCGATGATGAACTCCCCCGTCCCCGACACCGGCGCCGCCACCTCAAGCACGCCGCCGTACGACGCCATCCACAGCGCCGGGGACGGATTGGGCTTGAGCCCCCCCACCGCCGGCCGCGCGACGCGCAGCGCCCGACCGGCGTGCTCCGCGGCCACCCACACGTTGTTCACCAGTCGCACGCGGATTTCACCGTCCCCCACCAGTCGAAACGGCGGCTTCACGTGCGGCGCCCGCTGCACATAGTCGAGCGTCAGCGTCGACCGCCGATCGCCGGCGCTCTCGATGCGCCCGTTCCACATTTCCAGCACGCCCAGTTCACCCGCCAGCATCACGTCATCGCCCAGGTATAGCGCCGCCGGCCGCGCGTCGGTGCCTTCCAGGTTGAGCCGCCCGAAGATCGTCGAATCCGCCGACAGCGTCAGCGACTGCCCCGCCTCCACAACCAGTTCGCCGATCACCTCGATGCTCGCACACTCGGCCGGCTTCGTAATACGACACGTACCCGGCCCCAGCAAGACATGATCGTCCGCGGTAGGAATGACAGGCGGCGCCCAGCTTCCCGCATCGTGCCAGATGCCGGTGTTGCCGGTGTATTCAATGTTGCGCGCCAGCGCGGCCGCAG
Organism: uncultured Phycisphaeraceae bacterium; assembly: GCA_964648365.1. Taxonomy (GTDB): domain Bacteria; phylum Planctomycetota; class Phycisphaerae; order UBA1845; family UBA1845; genus SURF-32. The sequence continues at coordinate 3,518 of CAZYLK010000109.1, read as the reverse complement.
ACGAAACAACCGTCGCGACGGCAATCATCGCCGCACGCCCTCCTGTGCGACGCCTGGTGTGATTCGACATGCATGAGCCTCCACATCCACCGGACGCCAAGGCGCGTCCCGGGAGGCTCACGCAGATCAAGACGATAACCGGACCCGCCCGACCGTCGCTTTACGTAAGGACATGTCCGGCGTCGGCACGCCGTTCGGAGCGTCGCAGGCTGGACTGCCATATCCGATGTCGCTACTGCCCGCGAGGCATCGCATGAGCAGCGGTGTTTACACTTGTACGATCGCCCGAACTCGGCCCGCGTATTCTGGCGGACCGTTTCGCCGGCAATACGGCGAGGCATCATCCAGCACGCGCGACAGGCGCTTCACGCCATGCGTGAGACGCTGGGCGAGCGCCACGCAGGAGCATCCCAACGCCTCGGCACATTCCGCGATGGAGCGGCACTCGAACGTCACGCACTGGATCGCCGCCCGATCCTTGTCGGACAGCACCCGCAGCGCTTCCAACAGGCGAGACACTTGCTCGTTGAGGCCCGCGTCGTCCAGCGGCGTCGGTTCGTCGCCGGGCACCCAACCGCCGGTATTCCAATGGTGCGGAGAGGGGTGAATTTCGGGCACCGTCGGGATGCCGCTCATGCCGAGCGTTGGTTTCTTGGTCGCTTTTCTTTGCGCAACGGCGTCGACTCCCGGTCCACGCCGGCTCGCGTGCATCAGCAGCCCGATCCTTCGCTACTCGGCTGCCACAGAGCCGCCAACTGCGAGTGTCATTCCCGCGTGCCTTCACCCAGCGTCCGCGCCCTCACGGGTTGCATGTCAACTCCTGAGAGATCGCCGGGCAGTTCAGGAGCAGGAGCGTGTGCTCCCCGGTCTGCCTCTTGTACTTCGCCTTGGCGCGGCCGCGGGCGTCTATGACCAGCGGACGGTGGTCGCCGTTGTTGGTCAGCGTCAGTTCCGTGCCTTCGTCCAGCCGCGTACGTACCTTGGCCACGATCCGGCCCTCCTCGCTGCGTCCCTCGCGGCACCGGGCTTTGAGCTTGCGGACGGCGTCGCAGTCGATCACTGGCTCATCATCCGGAACACCGAAGCGGACGAAGTCGAATGCCGTACGGTTTTCGACGCAAGCCGCCCGGGTGCCCCAGATGATGAACGAATCCGCCGTGGGGTACTGCCGGCCGTAGCTGCCGTAGTCGTAGACGACGCCATCGATCGACCACTCGAACCAGTAGGGACCATAGACTTCGACCTTGAAGGTATGGGGCACGTCGGGCGTTACGGGAACGAAAATCGACGGATTCCGCCAGCTAAAGTGGACCACGTCGCGCGAGATCGTCGTGTGGAAGCACATGCCGAGTTGGCCGCAGGCGACCAGCACAGCCGGTGCAATGGCGTTGAGTTCACTGTTCGGACCATCGGTCATGAGCCTGCCCTCGAGCCGAAAACGTGGAACGCCGGCCCAGTCGTCCAGATCCCAGCGATAGAACTCGTCTTCGCCCTCACATCGCTCGGGGAAGACGCGTTCGCAGTGAAAGTTCAGCCACCCGTCAGCGACCCAGCGCTCCGGGGGGTACAACCGCTCTCGTCGCTCCCAACCGCTCTCCTCTGGAAAGGAATCGCCTTCATATGAGACCATCTGCGCCAATCCGGGGACCGCCGCCGCCAAGGCGAACGCCACAACCGCAGTGATTCTGGTTTTCATGATCGGAATCCTCCTGCTTTATGGACCATTCTTCGCGCGTGCGAACTGTCCGTCAAGATGGAGATCCGACTTTCCTGGAAAGGAAACGCAATGCAACGCTATTTGAAGCTCGTGACCGCCAGCGCCGCTCTGGCGCTTTCCGCGCTGCCCGTCGCTGCCCAGACCATGGAGTGTGACGATAACGGCGGACCTGAGATCTGCGTCCAGTTCGACAACTTCGGGAACGCTCCCGAGGAGGGCGTCGATTTTGACTTCGATCTGTCTGACCCGGACTATCCGGGTGTCAAGCTGCGTAAGGGCGACGACGGGGAAGATCTGTACGAGTGGCGGGTCTGGAGCTGGAACAAGAGCACCCACGTTCCCGCGAACATGGGCTCGATTTACAACGACACCAACGACAAGAACTGGGACTACCACATCACCATCCTGCAACCCGACGACGATCCGGGGGCGGACGACTTGAAGCACGTGGACCTGGGCGAAGCCGAAATCGGTTCGACGCACTGGTCCAAGGTCGAGTCCGGCGAGATCACGGGTGACCTGCCGGCCAACGCGACGTTCAAGCTCCACCGCTACGACAGCAGCGGCGGCTACGCCAACTTCACCATCGGCGACGATGTCGGCTCCGGAACGGTGATCGAACTCGGCCGCGGGGAGGGCTTCACCGTCGAAGGCAGCGTCGGCGGCGTGGCCTCGTACGTCACCATCAACATCGAGGACGGTATTCAGGGCGGCAACTTCACCATCGAGGAGTCGACCATGAACGTGATCGCCAATGTGGGCGGCGTCATCACCAACGGCGCGTTCCAGGTCGGCGACACGCCCAGCACCCAGGTTCTGACCGTCAATGAGATGGGCGCCGGCGGCGCCATCAATTACGGCGTGCAACTCACAACGTATGAGGAAATCGCGCAAACGTCGTACATCCAGATCAAGAGCGACCTGCCCTCCACGGCGTCCATCAACGCCCCTGACCTGCACCTGTTCGGTGCGATCAGGTTCGAGGATGACGCTATCCCGCCGAACCGGAAGGACATCCACGGGACGATCACGCTCGAGACCTTCGGCGGATTGATCTCCGCCGATGACCTGACCGGCACGATCGATATCGCCCGCTCGTTCTTTGAGAACACAAGCGGCCCCGAACTGTCGCTCGCCGGTTCTATGAGCGGCACGCTCAACGTCAACAGTTCCGAAGGGAACTACTGGCTTGACGACGTCGAGATCGAGATCGGAGGGGATTTGACCAGCGACGGTGAAATCCGGATCTATCGCGGTTCGAACGGCGACTTTGACGCAGAGTCCAAGTTGGACATTACAGGCGATCTCGCGGGCACGATCTTCATCGGCGGCGACTTCGCGGGCATCGTCGAGATCGACGACGACTTCTCCAGCGGCGCCGACTTCACGGTAGGAACGCAAGCGACGCCTACGGACATGGTCGATGGAGCCTCATTCACCGTCGCCGGCAACTCCCGCGGCGACTTTTGGGTCACCGGTAATGTCGAGGACGAGGCGGCTCTGACGCTCAACAAGCTGGGCGCCAACGGCGACATCCTTGTGGACGGAGATTTCCACGGCGACATCTCCATCACCAAGGACACGAACGCCACGTCGCTGATCCAGCTCGGCAAGCTGATGTCCGCCGCGTCAATCGTGATCAACGCGGGCGAGGACGACGTGTCCGACGCTGATGGTCAGATCTTCATCGGCAACCCGGCCGCGTTCTGTTCTGGCGGCGGGCAGTGCTTCCTCGACGACGTCGAGTACGACGGCGTGATCAACATCCTCAACGGCACCTCCGGTGGAGGTGACTTCACCG
>CAZYLK010000108.1:0-20178 GCA_964648365.1 uncultured Phycisphaeraceae bacterium | reverse complement strand
GTCCAGCGCATCTCGCTTCGCGACGCTTCGCCGTCCAGTTCCAGGGTGAATCCGTCGAAATCCAGGTCGTAGATGGCGTCCATCAGGTCGCTGGATTGCAGGCGGGTCTTGACGCGCAGGAAGAGCGTGGAGCCGTCGAAGGAGTCCTGCGTGACGCTGTCGACGTTTTCGATCTTGCCCAGCGCCTCGCGGATGTCGCGGTAGCGGCGGCCTTTCACGTTGCCGATGCGCAGCGTGATCATCGAGCCGTCCAGCGTGCGCCGGGTCATCTTGTCCAAGAGGGCGAACACGATCTCCCGGCCGATCTCGACGCCGGTCTTGTCGAGCGCCCGCTTGGCCCCGTCGTCGCCGGAGTATTTTGAGGCGCTTTCGGCTTCCAGCGCCGGCGTCACCATGAACTCCATCCCGCTGTCGGCCCAGTAAGCGTGGCACTGGCCGAAGGTCTTCCACTGGTAGACCGTCGGATAGCCGTCGCCGATCGAGCGGCTGGTGATCGGTCCGCTGGCCTTGGCGGTGCCTTCGAGGAACAGATCGGCGCCGTTGCGGCGGGCATAGGCTTGCAGCAGTTCGATGTCGCCCTTGGTGGACGCCTCCGATTTGTCACGCTCGTTGAGCACGGCCGAGCGCTGGGCATTTTTCACTTCAAAGCCGTAATCGGTCAGCATCCGCGTGATCTGGTTGCCGACGATGGAGGGATCGGGCAGCTTGCGCTGGGCCATTTCGCCCTCGCGGATGCGTTCGCCGGGAACAAGCTGCGTGACCTGGATCCAGTCCTCGAAAAACAGCATGATGATGGGGTGGCCGATCTGCTCCATGACGATGGCCACGTCGGCCCAGGTGGCGTCCAGCTTGGACTTCGACACCTTCGCCTCCAGGTCGATCACCCACACGCCGTCGCCGTCCATGCGGGTGTTCGAGAACCGCTCAGCGACGATCAGGCCGTCGGCCCGCGTCTTGATGATGTCCTTGACGAGCGCGAAGTCTTTCACTTCCGACTGGCTGACGATGTGGATGTTGCCCGCGGCCTCGATGGCGTTGCGGCGGGCGTCGCGCTTGGCCGCCTCTTCGTTCAGCGCGCTTTGGCCCTTGACGTTTACCGTAATGACGTCCGAGTCGGTCTGCGCCGCCGCCGGTGAGACGAACATCGCTGCCGCCAGGCAGGCGGTCAGAACGATCCTCGCGCTGACGTTCAGCCGGAAGGTCGTGGCTTCGATTCTGCGTGTCACTTGGGTGCTCCTTTGCCCCGGGCGCCGCTGACGCGCCGGCGGGCCGCTTCGTATTCGTCTTCGTTCTCGAATCCGTAGGCCTTGCTGTAGTTGTTGAACGCTTCGTCCATGCGGCCGAGCTTCTCGCAGGCCAGGCCGGCGCCGTAGTAGGCCCGGTCATCCTCCGGATCCATCGCCAGGGCGGCCTTGAACTCGCGCAACGCGCCTTCCCAGTCCTCGGCCGCTAACAGGACGACACCGTTGCGGCAGTTCTCGTTGGAGGACGATTTGATGTGCTCCTCGATTGGCGGCGCCTCCAGCCCGATCAGCGCTCCGACGACCTCGCGGGCGATGGCGGTGATCATGCCGCTGACCACCTGCGACTGGGCGGGCAGATCGCGCTCGCTCTTGTCGCTGCCCATCAGCGCCCCGGCCTCCTCCTCGTCCAACTGCGTCGCGTCGACGCGATGCGTGAACTGCGCCCGGCCGTCCAGCTTGGACAGGATCACGACACCCTTGATGGACAGGTCACGCGCGACCGTGCGCACCTTCTCCGAACGGGGCATGCGCTGGTTCAGGAGGTCGCCCAGTCCGCTGGCGCCGATGCTGGACCCTTCGCCGTAGAGCACTTCCTTGGCCGCGGTGACGTCCACGACGATGGCCGTGCCGAACGAGAGGTCCGGGCCGTAGTCGGCGTTCGGGTCGGCCCGCTTGACGCCGGCCTGCACCAGCGCCTTCTCCCGCTCACGCTGCGAGACGGTTTTCTGGTCGATGATCTCGATGGCTAGATCCCTGCGGCGGATTTCGTCGGACAGCATCGACTGAATGGCGCCGACGAGTTCGCCCGGCACGTCCACGAGCGGCTCGCGATAGCCGTCGGCGTAGACCGCTTCGTAGCGGCTTCGGCGGCTCATCTGCTCCCGCGTCGCGGCTTGTGACGAGCGGCCGCCCCCGCCCTGTTCTTCCGGCGATCGGGTCACCGCGAGGATGCCCAGGCGCAGCGGTTCGTCCTGCGACGCCACCAGCGGGAACTTCGGCGCAAGCTCCTGTCGAAACACGACGACGGCCCGCGTTGAACCGCCACCGCCGCCGCATCCACCGGCCGACACCAGCGGTACAACGGCCGCCACCAGAACACAGAGCGCCACTCGGTAGCTACGCATCACTCAGTCAACCTCCGACGCAGATCCCGATCGGGACCGGTACTTCACTTTCAGACCGCCTGGCTCGGGGCTCACGGCGGCGGCACCCGTTTCCGGTCGCGTCCGCCGCGACATCAGTCAGGACACGCCGGCGGGGTTACGGTCAGGGTACTCACGTTCGGCTGGAAAGGCCACGACCGGGCTGGGGCGCCCCGGGCGACCAGGTCGGCCCCGGTGAATCGCGCCAGTCATCCGTCCGCGGCCGTTCAGCCACCTCCGTTCGATTTGCCGCCAATCGCACCCGGCTCGGGTGCCGGCGCGTCCGTGGAGCCACTCGCGTTGTCGTTCCCCTGCGGTGGCGGCTCGGGCAGACCCTCCCGGGTTGCGTCGGGCGCCGGCGTGTTCACCGGCGCCTCGCTGCGGTCGGCGGCTGCGTCATCGTCCTGCGCCGAGGGATCGGAAGACGGCCCGGGCGCCGGCTGGGGCTGCGTGTCCGGCGAGGTTGCGGCGTCCGGGGCGAGTTCGCGGTACAGCTCGTCCAGGGGGCGGAAGAGCGGGTGTTGTTCCCGCGCCAATGCGACGAACCGCGTGACGCTCTCGACCGGGGCACCCGCGGCGAGTGCCTTTCGCAGGTGGGCGACCATGGCGGCCAGATCGCCCTGTCGCAGCGCCCAGTCGGCCGCAACGCGGTTCGGCTTCTCGCCTTCCGGATCGAGTTCCAGGCATCGGCGGACCCATTCGCCGTAGCGGGCCGGCGGCGATCCTTTCTCCCGGCTGATCAGCCTTACGCACAGATCGGCATAGACCGAAGCGACGTATCGATCGATCCGCGCCGCCTCGACGTGGGCGCCGGCGGCTTCGACGATGACCCGGCGGGCCTGCTCCTCCTGCCCGCCCGCCAACTGGAACATGACCAGCGACACCTCGCGCTGATCGCGCTTGAATGCACGACCGATCTCGGAATCCGGCGCGGCCTCGATGGCCAGCTTGAGCGTGGCAATCGCGGCATCGGCGTCGTCGGGGTTGAGCAGGAACCGGGCCTGCGCCCATTCGTAGTAACAACCGGCCAGCCCCATAGGCGTGGCCGACGGGGCGTCCAGCCCGCGGTATCGGGCCGCCGCCAGCGCCAGCGCCCGCTCCGCCATTTCATAGCCGCCGCGCGTCACCTGTACGATGGCGGCCAGGCGGAGGATTTCCGGCACGAAGAGGTCGAGATCGGCTGCGGGGGGGGGCGGCGTGTCCGCCTCGGCCGCGGCAATCGCCCCGGAGAAAACGGGCGTAAACCGGGCGTCAAAGTCCTCGGCTGACGCAATCTGGGCGACGAGCGAGACCAGCGGCCCCGGCGCCGGCTGGATGCGCAGCGGTCGCGCGAGCACCAGCGCCGCGGTGCCGGGGTCGAGCCGCGGACCCGAGGCGCGAACGTATTCGAGGGCAAGTTCCAGCGAGTAGGGCTGCCGGCCCAACTCCGCTTCAATTGCGGCGAACATGCGATCGGCCACGGGCGCGGCCGCATCGGGCTGCGTACTGGCCATCGCGAACTCGATTTCGATACGGTTGAGCCAGTAGTCGATCAGGCCCGCGTCCATCGGATGGGGCGACCAGGCGAGCACTTCGTCGATCACCGCCCGCCCTGCGTTCACGTAGTCGATACTCTCGTCGCGCTTCTGCTCGGCCTTGATCACGCGCGGATCGCCCGGGTCGGGCGCCTGGCCGGACGCGGTGGCGGCCCGCAGCAGGCCGAAGCACTCGTCCTTGAGCGAGCGCGCCCACAGCATGTAGGCCTCGGCGAGGCGCAGCCGATTGCGCAACTCTCTCGCCGGGTTGAGCTGGCGCTGCGGCCGGTTGAGCGCGGCGACCGCCTCGCCGAATCGACCGTTTCGAACGTGTTCGTAAGCGGTATAGGCGTTGCGGGCGGCGCTGAAGTCGGTGCGGGCGCGGATGGCGACGGCCAGCGCGATCACCACGCAGACCACCGGCAGCACCCGGCGCAACGCCGACCGCGCGGCCACCAGTGAGAGCACGTCCGTTTCGGGCGATCGACTCAGCGCCCAGATCAACCCGAGCACCGTATAGAATGCGACCGGCACGGCGCCGAGGCGCAGGCCGACGCTGAAGAAATCCGCCACGCCGATGGCGACCAGCGCGGCCACGAGGCCGATGAGGACGTTGCGATACGACGGCCGCATCGCGGCATCCAGCGCCGCGGAAACGGACAGAAACGTCATGATGATGACGCAGCCGAACAGCACCATGCCGACGGCGCCCAGGTCGGCCAGAAGCTCCAGCCACTCGTTGTGGGCGTGGTCCAGGCGATCCGACAGCGCCCGCGGATCGAGCACCACGTCCGATTGTGCGAGCAGGTTTTCCTTCTCGCGGGTGATCGAGGCGAGGGAATCGCCGATGCGCGCGAATCCGCCCTGCCCGTGGCCGATGAGCGGGCGCTGCTCGAACAACTCCAGTGCGTACGACCAGGCGTAGCCTCTGACGCGCATCGTGGCGTCGCGACCGGTCGCAACGTCCGCGGCCGCCCCGCCCGTCGCCAGCCGATAGGCGACCAGTGCAACCACGACCATGCCCAGAACCGACGGCCAGCGCCGGCCGACCGGCAGGTTCCAGAAGAGAATAACCAAAACGCCATAGACCAGGCCGAGTTGCGGCCCGCGGGAGTTTGACAGGGCGAACGCCCATCCGCCCAGAACCAGCGCGACGAGCGAAATGGCGACGCGCGGCACGCTGAACTCTCCGCCGCCGCTGAGCAGCGTGCGAACCTGACCGGCGAGAACCGACGCGGCCACCAGCAGCGCGGGCAGCAGGCAGGTCGCCAGGAAGATCGGATTGCCGAACGGGAACTTGGCGCGAAGCGTGTCGTTACGGCCGTAGTAGTACCACACGGCCACGGTCGCCGTCACGGCGGAGACGACCAGCATGGCCAGCGCCGCCTCGCGGGCGGCGATGCGGTTCAGTGTGTTGCCCAGCGAGAACGCCCAGAGAAACTGGATCGCGACCAGGATGGTGCCGCCGTAGGCCAGTTCCGCCGCGCCGGACCAGGTCGCACTCAGCATCGACCAGAGCACGAACAGGCCGGCCAGCAGTTGCGCCGCCAGCAGGGGCGGAATGTGACGCTTCGCCTCCGCGGCTTCGGCGCTATCCCCCGCGGCTACCTCGGTCGCAACGACGTCGTCTTCTGATCGTCCCTCGCCCGGCGCCTCGCCCAGCCAGATCGCCACGGCCACGGCCAGCACCGAAAGCGCGGCCGCGATGGCCATGACGAACGACTTCACGGAGTCTGCATAGAAGGTCGGAAAGGCATAGTCCAGACAGAGGATGCGGACGACGGAGCGCAGCGGCGAGTTGACCGACCACTCGCGCGCGCCGTCCACCAGCGTCGTCGGTTCGGCGACGCTGAGCAGCATGAAAGACCCCGCCAGCGCCACGATCAGCAGGACGATCATGACGACGTGGAGCGGTCGGTAGCTGTCAGGGTTCCAGATGCGGGTAACGCTCATGTCGAATGTGGTGCTCTCGTCTTCGGGTTGCGGCGGATCCCATGTGAACGCGGGAGGCTAACGCGGTCGGCGCGGCGCCCAGGGCACGTCCGGCACGCCGGCCAGGTGATTGGCCAGCCGCGCCAGGGCGAACAACAGGTCGGCGAGGCGGTTCAGATAGGCGATGCAGTCGTTCACGTCGGCCGCGCCCTGCTCCAACAGAGTCACCACGGATCGCTCCGCCCGCCGGCAGACGGCCCGCGCCAGGTGCAGCCGCGCCGCCGTCTCGGATCCGCCCGGCAGTATGAAGCTCGTCAGCGGAGGCACCGGCGCGACCGCGGCGTCGATCCAGCTTTCCAGCCGGCCGATCTCCGCTGGGCCTATCGGCGGCACCGGATGCGTTCCCGCCGGGTCCGCCAGGCCGGAGCCCACTACAAACAGGTCCGCCTGCAACGCCGGGAGCAACTCCCCCAGCGGCGGGAGGGCAACGTCTGCCACCCCGGCCGCGGGATCGCCCGGCGTGGGCCGCTCGTCCGACGGCAGCGACGCCGCCGCAGAGCCGATGGCGGCACAAAGCTCATCCACGTCTCCATACGCCGCCACCCGCAGGTGGTTCTTCCAGACTCGCCGCCCGCCGATCAGGCCGGTCTCGCCCCGATCGCCGGTTCGGGTGTACAGCTTCATCCACGCGCCTCCGCAAGGCGGGCATTATAGAGGCGCCCAGCCGGGTGACCAGCCGAGGGCGGGAGCGCGGTGAGGGGTCGCGGCGGGGTTCGGGTTTCTCTGACGGTTGCCGCAAGTCGGCTGGCGGGCCGGCTTGGCTCCGGGCTGCCCGCCGCGCGCGTCGAGCGTCTCAGTGTTGACAAAGGCGTTTTGGACGCGAACAATATCGGTCGAGAGAGAGCAGGCCGTTCTGGCCTGATGCCGTTGGGAGAGATGAGATGAAGCCGCTGTGCGCGCTGGCAGTCATCGGCGTGGTCGTGGGCTTTGCCCGCGCCGATATCGTCGTGGACTACTCACAATTTGCCGGCGGCCGCGGTGGGGATGCTCCAGGGGGACTTTCCGCCCGGGCCACCTTCCGGACGTCCGGCACCAAGCTGCGGGTTCTCCTGGAGAACACCAGCACTTCCACGCCGAGCGGCTTCTCCGTTGAGGACAGCCTGCTGACGTCTCTTGCGCTGAATCTGCCCGTCCCGTTTGCGTCGGGCGATTTCGCCGAGGTCGCGCCGGGATCGCGCGGGCTGGGCGCGTGGTCGTACCTGCGCGAAGGGGATTCGGTGGCGAAGCAGTGGTTGTGGACGAACTCCGGCGCCAGCGACGTGCTCGCCAACTACAGCCAGGTCATCAGCACCTCGAAAGAAAACAAGGAACTCAGCCGCCGATTCGACGGGACGAAGGCCGCTGTCAAGGGCGCCTACGGCGGCATCGCCGCGCTGGACGAGTCCGTCCGCCGCGGGCGCCTCGCCATCAGCAACTCGATCGTCTTTCAGGTTACGCTTGCGGGCGAATTGTCAGAAGAGCAATTAAGAGCCGCCCTCCGCGGAAGTAAGGTCGAGTTCGGCAACGACGCCCGCTACCTGCAACCCGTGCCGTCACCCGGCGCGGCCCTGCTGGCCGGTGTCGGCGCCGCGTGCATCGCGCTTGTGCGACGACGGCACGCATCTGCCGCCTGACCAGACCGGCAGGCCCATCCGACCTGCCGACACACGTTTCGCGAACTTGCTTACTCTCCCGTGAACCGCCGCTGAAACGTCGCGACATCCTGCACGTCCACGTCGTCGTCGAAGTCGAGATCGGCGTTCCAGCAGTCATTGCCCACGGGTCCGCCGCCCGGGCCGGTCATGCATGCGGAGAACGCGTCGTAGTCCGCCAGGTCAACATCGGTGTCCAGGTCGAAGTCGCCGGGGTGGGGGTTGTTGCCCGCGACCAGGTACACGCGACCCGTCTGCGTTCCGAGGGCCGGGTGGTATGCCGCTGACAGCAGAAAATCCGGAAAGCCGTCGCCGGTGACGTCTTCCATGGTGTGGGCGTCGAAGCCGAGCGCTTCCTGGGCGGTCGTGCTCGTGATGGTTCGGATTCGTGCGCCGTTGGGGCCGTTGAACACTTCAACCTTGCCGGCGTTCGCGGCGCCGTCCGGGCTGATCCATGATCCGATCAGAAGGTCGCGCTTGCCGTCGCGGTTGACGTCGCCGGCCGTGCCGTTGCCGATGCCGAACCCCTGCCCGGCCGACGTGCCCAGCAGCGTGTAGAGCCGCACGCACGAGTCGCCGTCGAACGAATAGAGGTAGGCGCGTCCGGTCGTCGAACCGCGGGCGAAATCCTGCCAGTCGGTGACGTAGATGTCGGGCTTCTGGTCGCCGGTGATGTCGCCGGGGGATGACATGAAATACTGACCCAGGTTGGCGCCGGTGTTCTCCGCAGTGAGTTCACACAGAACCGAGAAGTCCGCACCGGAATAGACGTAGGCGATGCCGCGCGTGCCGATGCCGGCGTTCGGCGCGCCGACGATGAAGTCACTGACGTCGTCGCCGGTGATGTCACCGAGCGGCGCCACCGCGCTGCCGAACTGTGCGTTCGCGGATGGGCCGTCGAGTCGCTTGATCCGCCGCCCGGTCGCGCCCGAAAGCACGTACACCCGACCGGAATTGGCGCCGGCGCCGCCATCATAGCCGGCCGCGCCGATGAGCAGGTCCGGCACCAGGTCGCCGTCCATATCCCCCGCCGGGCGAACCGCGCCGCCGAAGTTGTCTCCGGGGTTTTCTCCGTCGAACTGACGGATCAACGCGCCGCTCTGCCCCGAGTAGAGGTACGCGGAACCGCTACCGACGCTTTGTTGCCCCGGCGCACCGATCAGAATCTCGGGCACGTCGTCCTCGTCGATCAGCCCGACATCCGCAACGGCATTGCCGAACTGCCCGCCGACGGTCGCCCCGGTGAAAACGCGAATCAGGCTCCCCGTTCTGGATGAGTAAGCGTACACCCGCCCGGCGTTACTGCCGGCCGCATCGTTGAACGGCGCCGTGATCAGCAGGTCCGCCACGTCGTCATCGTCGAGGTCTGCGATTCGCGCTGTGACCCAGCCGTAGACATCCCCGGCCCGCTCGCCGGTAAACGTGTGAACCACGCGAACGTCATTCTCCTTGAATGACTGCGCGACCAGCGCAGACGCCGGCATCGCGGCCGGCAGCAGCGCGATCAGCGCGCGGACGGAACGGGCACACGGACGGAAACGTAGCGACATGATTTCAGCCTCCAGCCCGGCGCGACCACGACGCCGGTCGATTTTCGGACCCGATTGCAGGACTGCTTTGCGGCCAGCCACGCACAGTTCCCCGCGCGGCCGTCCTGCATGACGGATAACGCAAACGGGGCACGCGAAGGGACGCCGCCGCTCCGAGGCCGCCGCGCACGCCGCACGTTCCTTGACAGCCCGCGTCCGCCCAGATACCGCACGTACCGCGGCGCGACGCTCGCCCCGGCGTCCGGCCGACCGGCATCCCGCAAGCAGAGGACCGTCACCATGTCCGAACCGACCATTGTCTGCCCGTCCTGTAAGAGTGAGATCAAGCTGACCGAGTCGCTGGCCGCGCCGCTGATTGCTGCAACGCGACGTGAGTTTGAGCGGCGAATGTCAGAAAAGACCGCCGAGTTTGCGACGCGCGAGGCGGCGTTTCGTCAGCAGCAGGAAGCCATACGCAGGCAGGAAGCCGCCATCGCCAAGGCCCGCGAGAGCCTCGACGAGCAGGTGGCCGCGAAGCTGAAAGATGAGCGCGCCGGCATCGCCGCCGTGGAAGCGAAGCGGGCGCGCGAGGCGCTGGCCGATGAGATATGCCGGGCGCAACAGGACAAAGCCGCCACCGAGGCGCTCCTGAAAGAACGCGACGTCAAGCTGGCGGAAGCTCGCAAGAACGAACTCGACCTGCGACAGCAGCGGCAGAAGCTCCAGGAAGAAAAGGAACAGTTCGAGCTGCAAATGCAGCGGGCGCTCGACGACGAACGAGCGAAGATCCGCGCGGCCGCGCAGAAAGACGCCGATGAACAGGGCCGCCTCAGGCTGGCCGAAAAGGACAAGACCATCGGCGACCTTCAGGCGAAGCTCCAGGACGCCTTGCGCAAAGCCGAGCAGGGATCGCAGCAGCTTCAGGGCGAGATCCAGGAGCTTGAACTGGAGGCGATGCTGCGGGCGAAGTTCCCACGCGACACGATCGAGCCGGTCCCCAAGGGCGAGCACGGCGGCGATGCGTTGCAGCGCGTCTTCGGCCCGGCCGGGCAACCCTGCGGCACGATCCTGTGGGAGTCGAAGCGGACGAAGAACTGGTCCGACGGCTGGCTGCCCAAACTGCGCGACGACATGCGCGCGGCCGGGGCCGAAATCGCCGTCATCGTCACCCAAGCGCTGCCGAAGGACACCGAGACGTTCGATCTGGTGGACGGCGTGTGGGTGACGTCATTCGCCTGCGCCGTGCCGGTCGGCGTGGCCCTGCGCCACACCATGATCGAACTGTCCGCCGCCCGCGCCGCCGGGGTGGGGCAGCAGACCAAGATGGAACTGGTCTACCAGTACCTGACCGGATCGAGCTTCAAACACCGAGTCGAGGCGATCGTCGAGAAGTTCGACGACATGCGCAGCGACCTCGAAAAAGAGCGCAAAACCATGACCCGCCTGTGGGCCCGGCGCGAGATGCAGATCAACGGCGTCATCGAATCCACCCTCGGTATGTACGGCGATTTGGAAGGCATCGCGGGCAAGTCGATGCCGGAGATCGAGGGGCTGGAGGTTAAGATGCTGGAGGGGGAGGAGGGACAGTCCAATGACCTGTCGCCCGGCATCTGAACGCTGGCGTTGCAGGCGTGCGGGAATGTCGAATGGCGAATGTCGAATGTCGAGTGTCGAATGTCGAATGACGAACGTAAGACGATGAAGTCCGTGTGTTATGCAACATTGCCGTAATCCCAGTTGTCTTCCGCAGCCACCTCGCGCTGTTGCCCCGCGCGCCCACGCCGGCACGCGGCGTGCGCGATCGAGAGCACGTCATGGCTGACAAGCCGGCCATGCCGACGGAGGATGCGCTCGCCGAGTTCGCCGCAGTACTGGCCGCGCCGGATTCGACCGTCGACCAGCGGCGCGAGGCGCTGATGGCCCGGGCGGCGGCGCTTGTCGGCCTGGGCCGACATGAGGAAGCCACCGACGATTACGCGGCTGTCCTCTCCTTGCCGGAAACAACGCCTGCGCAACGGGCGAAGGCGCTCTGCGAGCGGGCGGACTCGTTCGTTGAACTGACGCGTTGGCACGAAGCGATTGAGGACTATAGCTCGATCCTCGCTATGCCGGACGTAGGCGTTGGACGACGAGCATGCGCGCTTTTCGGTCGAGCGCTGGCCTACGATGGCCTGGAGGAGCCCGAAAAGGAAATCCAGGACTATTCGGCGCTCCTGGATCTGGCCGACGCGTCCGCAGAGTCAAAACGCGATGCACTATTCAACCGCGCGCTGACGTGGTGCCAACTGCGACAGTGGCAGGCGGCGCGCGATGACTTTTCCCAGCTGCTGACGATGCCCGGCATCACGGCTGCGCAAGAAGCGGATGTACTGAACCGGCGCGGCGAGACCAACTACCACACTGAGCAGTACGACGACGCACTCGAGGATCTGGCGGCGGCCATCTCGGTATCAGACGCGACGGCGAGAGTCCGCGCGGATGCCCTCGAGACTCGCGCTTTGACGTTCTTTCGGTTGGGCCGCTGGGATGATGTAATTGCGGATATCGATCACCTGCTGGCCATTCCGGAGGCCCCACCGGGTCTGCGGGAGGTCGCGCTGCACAACCGTGCGCTGGCGCACAAGCGGGCGGGCCGGTACGAGACCGCGATCGAGGAATACACGGCGATCATCGAATCCATGGATGCATCCGCCAAGGCGCGCGCGGAGGCGCACTATTCACGCGGGTCGGCATACGCCGCGATGGGCCGATTCGATGATGAAGTGGCCGACTACACCGCCGCCCTGGCGGTGGCCGATCTGGAGACGGAGTTCAGAGCCAAGGTGCTTTGTGACCGTGGAATCGCCTACGGCGATTTGGGCAGATACCACGATGCCATCGCTGACTGCTCCGCAGCGCTCGCGTTGCCTGGGGCGAGTGGAAAACAGGCAGCCGGGGCACTGAACAACCGCGCGCTGGCGTACGCGTCCCTGGGCCGAACCGAAGAAGAACTGGCTGACCTGACGACCGCCATACAGTTGCCGGACGTAACGCCGGAAGAGCGCGCGCTCGCGTTGTACAACCGCGCCGTCAGGCTCCGAAAGCTCGGCCGGATCGAGGCGTCATTGGACGACTACTCGGCGGCCCTGGCGCTGGACGGCGTCTCCGCCGAGAGGCGCTGCCGGGCGCTGTTCAATCGGGCCGGAGCGTTTTGCGATCTGGGTCGGACCAGCGATGCGATCAGAGACTGCGACGCCATCGTGGCGATGGAGGACGCCCCGGCGGAACCGCGTGCCGACGCACTGTTCAGACGAGCATCGGCGAAGTGGGGGCTCGGCAGGCTTGACGAGGCAATACGCGACTACACGCTTCTGTTGGCTATGCCAAACACGACACCAGAGCAAAACGCCGACGCACTGCTCTACCGCGGAGTCATATACGCTCGCCAGAACCGCCATCAAGAAGCGATCGACGACTACACTGCCGTTATAACCATGGACGAGGCGCCCTCCAAGAAAGTACTCGAAGCATTGGACTGGCGCGCGGACGCGTACGGTTCCGAGAATCAGTGGCACCTCGCCGTCGACGACTATTCGGCAATTCTCGGCATGCCCGACGCTTCCCAAGAGCAGCAAGCCGACGCCCTGATCTGTCGCGGCGTGGCTCGCAACGAACTGGAACACTTCGAAGCAGAAATCGAGGACTACACGACCGTCCTCCGTATGTCGGACGCGACCGCCCACCAGAAGGTCCAGGCCCTCAACTATCGCGCAATGACATACGAGCAGTTGGGGCGAGAGCGCGATGCCCTCGCGGACTACACCGAGGTTATCGACATGCCCGACGCCCCCGACGATGAACGATCGGACGCGCTGTACTTGCGAGGAAAGCTGCTTAATCAGACGCGAGAGTTCGAGAAGGCCATCGAGGACTTCACGGCTGTTCTCGCCCTGCCGGACGTGCCTGCCGAGCGGCGGGCCGCGGCCACGATCGAACGCGGCCTGGCACACGGCGATGCCGGGCGACTCGACGAGGCGATTCGCCATTACACGTCCGTAATGGAAATGCACGATGCCCCCGGGGAGGAAAGGGCCGAAGCGTTCTACAAGCGCGGCGCGACTTACGATCTGCAGGATCGGTCCGAAGAGGCCATCGCGGACTACACGGCGCTGCTCGCGATCGACGAGGCCAACCCGCTTCAGCGGGCGGACGCGCTCTACAACCGCGCGGCCACGTTGAGTCAGTTGGGGCGATGGACCGAAGCCATCGAAGACCACACGGCGCACGTCGCAATGCCGGATGCGCCGGAAGAAGATCGCGCCAGGACATTCGTGCGGCGCGGCGTCGCGCGAACGAGGCTTGGCCGCACGACCGAGGCCGTGAGTGATTGGGCGGCCGCGCTACGGTCGACACACTTGCCGGCGGAATTGCGGAGCCTGCTTGAGCCCATCGTCAACGGACGCGTCGCCGTGAACGACACGATACTCGAACAGATCGATGCCTGGTAACACAACGACGCCGAGGCGCCCGAGTGAGGCGTCCGTTTGACCCTCCACCGCAGCACCCCTAGCATCGACGCAAGTGATCGGCGGTCGTCACGGCGCACCGCCGCGGCGGATCGTTTCGGTCTGCGCGATCCCAACACCTCGGCTGGAGGCTCTCTTGTCCCGCGATGATGCCTGCTCGTTCGATGCCTGCGAACTGGCCGTGGCACTGAGCCACTACGACCTGGGCGTGATCGAGTCGATCACGCCGTTCGAGCGCGGGTCGCGGAAGAGCCCCAAGGTCGGCATCGTCGGCGAGCGGGGCAAGTTCCTGCTCAAGCGGCGCTCGGCGGATCACGCCGACGCGGAGCGGGTCGGGTTTTCGCATGAATTGCAGGCGTTTCTGTCGGACGCGGGGCTGCCGGTGGCCCGGCTGATTCCGACGCGAAGCACCGGGCGAACGCTCTTGCAGCGCCGGCAGGACGTGTATGAACTGTTCGAGTTCATCCCGGGCCGGCCGTTCGAGGGGTCGATCGCCGAGACCACGGACGCCGGCCGCGTGCTGGCCCGCTTTCATCGCACGGCCGCAGGGTTCTTGACGCGCTACCCCATCCCCACCGGCGACTATCACGATCACAACGCCGTCCGCAGCGCGTTGCGCGGGGCCGAGGCGCAGTTGAAGGCGCACGCCGACGCGGCGGACGTGATCCGCGAACTGTCGCAGGCCTACAACGCCGCTGCCGACCGGGCGCAGCAGGCGGGTATTGCGGCACAGCCGCGATCGGTGATCCACGGCGACTGGCACCCGGGCAACATGTTGTTTCGCAACGGCAGCGTCGTCGGCGTGATCGACCTGGACTCGGTGCGGGTCTCCAAGCGCGTCCTCGACATCGCCAACGGCGCGCTGCAGTTTTCCATGTCCACCCGCGGCGACCCGGCCGACTGGCCCGACCATCTCGACCTGTCGCACTTCGACGCCTTCCTGGCCGGCTATCGCGAGATCAGCCCGGTCGAGAACGGCGAGCGGCGGTGCATCCCCGATCTGATGGCCGAAGCGCTCATCGCCGAAAGCGTCCTGCCCATCGCCGCCACCGGCACCTTCGGCGGATACGACGGATACGCGTTCCTGCGGATGCTGCTGCGAAAGCTCGCCTGGATGGACGAGAGCCGGGCACGGATGATGGCGAATGGCTCATAGCGAGCCGGCGGGAGGCGGCTTCCGCCGGCCTGCTCGTCCCCGTGCTGCGACGCGGCACAGTTGCGGCTTGTACGACGGCTGCCAGCGTCTCAGTCGCACCGGGCGCTGTCCCAGGCGTGGCATTCGACCAGGTCCACGCGCACGATCTCGCCGGCGCGGCGACGAACGGTCTTGCTCCCGGCGCCGTCGCGGTCGAGTTTGATTCGCCTGTCTTTGCCGGCGTTGCCGTCGACGCGCACCGTCAACCGGGTCCGCGGCACGCCCCGCAATATGTGAATGTCGATGCTGACCTTGCGCCGATTGCCCCTGTCGCAATCGACGGCCACCTCTTCGCGCCAGGTACAGGGGCAGCCCGGCACGTCGCCGTACGGCGACTCATAGACGCCCATGTCCACGAAGCAGTTCTGCACGCGCGGCGAGCCATCCAGATCGACTTTGCCCGTCAGGTTGCTGCCCGTCTTTCCGCTGTTGATGCTCGGAGAATCCGGTTGCAGGTGATAATCCCCCCCGTCCGGATCTACGAACAGCGGGTCGGCGTCGATGTTGCCGTCGCCGGGCCAGCCGCCCTCGATGTTGCTGAACGTAATGCCGTCGCCCGTCGCTTGATCGGGCGTATTGCCGCGGATGATGCAGTTGTAGATGTCATGGCCGCCGCCGATGCCGCCGCCGGCCTCGCTGGCATGGTTGCCGATCATCGTGCAGTTGATGAGCTTGGCGTTGTACGCGGCGCCGCCCCGGGCCGCCTGGTTGCCCAGCATCAGCGTGTTGAAGTGCTTTCCGTTGTTAATGCCGCCTCCCTCCGAAGCGGCCGTATTGTCTGCAACGACGCACCGGTCCGTCTCTGCGTTGTACAGGCCGCCGCCAAGGTCGGCTCGATTGCCCGACACGACGGAGGCTTCCACGTAACCGAATGCAACACCGCCGCCGCGCTCTGCTTCGTTGTCGATTACCTGGCAATGGTACAGACCCCCGGGTGAGACCGCGCCGCCGTTCTGGGCAGCCCGGTTTCCGATGAACTCGCACCCCGTAAACCGACCGCTGCCTGCGCCACCGGCGTCCTTGTCGGAACTGTTGTGTGAAAAAACAGAGTCCGTCGCGTCGCTTTCGTAGGCGCCGCCTCCGCGCTCCGACGCATGATTGCCCGTCACGATACAGTTGAGTAGTTCCGCTCCGTACGCCCCCCCGCCGAGCCTGGCCGAGTTTCCCTCGAAGCGGCAATTGTCATACACGCCGCCGAAGGCGCCGCCGCCGTCCCGTGCCAGGCTGCCCGTGATCACGGAGTTTGTGACCCGTGCCTGCGCCCGGATCGCGCCGCCCTCTCCCCCCTGCAGGTACGGGTCCAGTGCGCGGCCGTTGCGTATCGTCAAGCCGTCGAGGCGTGCCTCTCGTGACAATGCTTCACCCAGGAAGCCACGCTCGAACCCTTCCAGGTCGATGATGCAATCCTGCGGCCCATGCTCCGATCGGATCACGCCGGCAAAGTTGTCCAGCAATACGTTTCTGTTGCCGTATCCGGTGTACACACCGTCTGCGAGCACGATCGCTGCATCCCGCCCCGCGACGGTCACGGCGTCCTGAATGGTGGGCTGGTCATGTGGGACGTGGATGGTGCTGCCTTCGGGCAGGCGCTCGCAATCGGGAAGCGTCATGCCCGGCTGGCAGACGTCGATGACGCCGTTGAGGTCGCAGTCCGCCTGCGACTCACAGTAGTCGGGGGTGCGGTTCCCATTGCAATCCGGCGAGCCTCCGGCCAGTTCATCGACATCGGTGACGCCGTCGCCGTTGCAATCCCATAGCCAATCAGTCAGACGCAGGAGCGACGGCAGCAGTTCCTCACAGGTCGGCCTGATTCCGTCCGGCGAGATGCGCTTGCTGCGGTTTACTTCGTAGGTCAATGACCAGATGCCGTGGACGCCGTAGGCGTAGTCGTTTGATCCTCCCCGCACGGAATAGAGGGTCGTGTTGATGGCCCCGCGATCGGCATAGTAGGCGCCGTCAACGGAGTAAATGCTCCGCGCGAGCATGTCGGCCAGCATTCCATACGTATGGTGATCCGGGGCATACTCCTCGCGGTGCCCCCACGGCCAGAGAATGAGGTAACCGGCGGAGTGAAGATCGACGAGTCCCTTCATGTTGGGGCGCGAGACGATCAGGCGCGCCAGGTTCGCGCTTTCGGGCTGCGAGAAGGGGTCGGGCGGACCGCCGGGGCCGTCCCAGTCGCGGTTTAGATCCTGGCCATTGGCGTTCTCACGCGAGGTCGGGTAGCTGTCCGGGCTCATGATGGGCAGCAGGTACCACTCGACGTTGTCGACCAGGTCGGTGATCCGGGGGTCAGTGCCATAGTTCGACAGCAGATGTCGCGCCAGCCACGCAATTACCGCGGGGTTGACGGCTTCGTCACCGTGCTGGGCGCCCAGATAGAGCACCGCCGGTCGCTCGTCGTTGCCCGGGCCGGTGATGCGGATCGCCCACTGGCGCCGGCCCTCGACGGTCGGACCGATGTCGACGACCGTCGCCAGGTCCGGGTAGCTCGCTGCGAGGTCGTTCATAAAGGCCACGTGTTCGTCGTACGTGCGATACTGATCGAAGAAGTCGCCCGCTCGCACGCCGCCGAAGTGCTCTTCGTACCACGCCGCCATGTCCGCCACTTCGACCGTGTACGTCAAGCCGGCGGCATCCAGCGCCGCGCGGCCACCCGCCGAGGCGTAGACTTCGATGGCATCGCCGCCCAGGTGATCGTCCGCGAGGCTCACATCGGCGTGCGACTCCGCCAGTGCGAACAGCGCCGCCCGCGCCGCCTCGTCCGGCACCGCCACGCTGAGGACCTGACGGCCCACCAGGTCCGGCCGCGCGGGGTCATCCGCCGCGACGGCCGGCAGGGCGAGGCTGAAAGCCGCTACGAAAAGCGCCGCGACCTGCCACGAACGCGGCCAGTGGTGCGACAGGTTGACGGTCTGAACTGTAAGCATTTGCGCCATCATTACTTATCCTCCAGTAACTCCCCGCCGCCGGGCGACGATCCGCGCCGCGAGCGGGCGTCATGCGTGCGGTCTGGAGGGGCGCCGCGGTTGCGCGCACCCTCCCCGATCTGTAAGTCACACTCGCAGGGGATATCTTGCGCGCGAAATTCGAAAATTCTGGATTTTTTTTCGACCACGGCCCGCCCGCCTCCCGGAGCGCGCGGCTGCTCCCTCGCGACGCTCCGCGAGATCGCGGCGCGTCGACGCTGTCGCCCGCCTGATGCCAGCGCGCGGGGACGTTGCGATTGGAGCGCGACCGGGCAAGGTTTTGGGTACGCCAGGTGTCCGGGCAAGCCGGTGGCGGTATTTGCGAGCACCGGCCCGCCGCGGTCCGGGGATGTGTCAGAATGCACCGGTTACAAACCGGTGCCACACTCGGAGCCCCGCATTCATGCCGGGGTCCACCGCTCGGTAACCGGTGCCACATCGCATGATCCCCGGTCCGTCGGGTGCGTCCATCCGATCTTGGGCAACGACGCGCAAGGCGATACCATGAGCCGCCATGTCTCGGTTGACCTGTCATACCGCTGGAGAATCGCACGGCCCGGCGCTGATCGCGCTGGTTGAGGCCTTGCCCGCGGGCGTGCCGGTCGACCTCGACCTCATCAACGGTGAACTGCGCCGCCGGCAGGGCGGGTACGGCCGCGGCGGGCGGATGAAGATCGAGCACGACGAGGTCGCGCTGCTGTCCGGCGTTCGCCACGGCCGCACGATCGGCTCGCCGGTAGCGATGCAGATCATCAACCGCGACAGCCGGCTCGACGCCGCCCCCCCCGTCCATCGGCCCCGGCCCGGCCACGCGGACCTGGCCGGCAGCCTCAAGTGGAACACGGACGACTGCCGCAACACGCTGGAGCGGGCCTCCGCGCGGGAGACAGCCGCACGGACTGCGGCCGGTGCGCTGGCGCGGTGTCTGCTGCGCGAGTTGGGGATCGAAGCCGTCGGATTCGTGACGCGCATCGGCCCCGTTGAAGCCCGGTCGCCGGTCGATGCGGCGCGTACCGCAGATGGCGCGGAAGCCTCGCCTGCGGCGGATGCGACTGCCGCGGCTTACGCATCGTCCGCCGCGCACGCCGAAGCGCTTCGCCGTCTGCGCGACGGTAACGAGGCGTATTGCCCGGATGCGGGCGCCGCGGAGGCGATGATCGCGGCGATCCGACAGGCGAAGGCGGACAAAGACACGCTGGGCGGGGTGGTGGAGGTCCACGTGTACGGCGTGCCGCCCGGGCTGGGGAGCTGCGCCCGCTGGCAGGACAAGCTCGATGGGCGGCTGATGCGCGCGGTCGGTTCGATTCAGGCGATCAAAGGCGTCGAGATCGGCCTGGGCTTCGCGGCGGCCGGTCGGCCCGGCAGCGCCGTGCAAGATGCCATCGGTTTTGACGCGGCTGGGCGCGGGACGCACACGCTGGGATTCACGCGGGCGTCCAACAACGCGGGCGGCATCGAGGGGGGCATGAGCAACGGTCAGCCGATCATCGTCCGCGCCGCCATGAAGCCGATCAGCACGCTCCTGCGCGGCATGGACAGCGTCGACCTGCGAACGCGGGCGCCGGAGCGGGCCGACTACGAGCGCAGCGACATCTGCGCCGTCCCGGCGGCGAGCGTTGTGGCGGAGAACGTCGTCGCGTTCGAGATCGCCGCCGCATTTTTGGAGAAGTTCGGCGGGGATACGCTGGCGGAGGTGCGGGCGGCCTATCAGACGTTCATCGCAAGCACGGCCCAATCCGAGCCGCCTGCCGAAGGCGGATCAGGAAGCGGCTGACCCGAACCGCGCTCGTGAGGAAGCGGCCTGCGTCCATCGCATCCCTTTGAGAAAAGCAGACGTCGCGGCCGAGCAGCCGCTCCCTGACGGTCGCGGTTCCGATTGGCGCGTCAGTGATCAGCCGCCGGGCGGCGCGGCGCTTCGTGCTTCTGCTCCGCGTTCGCGGTAACGACCTTGCCATCGCGCTCGACGTAGATCGGCAGGCCGAGTTCGCGCAGGCGGCATACCTCGCGGCGGATGGCTTCCTTGAGGCCGGCGCTGATAGCCTCAAGGCGTTCGTCAAGCTGTCTCGGATCAGGCGTTCTCATTGATCGCCCTGCTTTCGATCGTGGCCAACAATTGTGCGTCCAGCACGGTCGTCGCGCCGCTCGCCTTTCCGCGCGCAACCGTCACCAACTCCACCCCTGAATTATCGCACAGCGTCCACGCATCCGCCAGCGGGCGGTAGAGCTTGAAGAAGTTCCGCAGCACCCTGGCCGTCGTCGACTTTCCCGCTCCGTTCGGGCCACTCAGGACGAAAATCTCCGGCGCCATGCGACTGTCGTAGTGCCGGGGATTGCTGATTGTCAACGCGCCCACGGGAGTCTCACCTCGGCGGCCTCGGCGGATCTCGGCGGGGTGCGTGACGCAATCCGCGGAGCCATCAAGCCGTCGGCGGCGCGCGTGGCACGGGCATCTTGCCC
>CAZYLK010000107.1:9009-20207 GCA_964648365.1 uncultured Phycisphaeraceae bacterium | reverse complement strand
CAGCAGGATCGCCTGAACTGGCAGCGGACCGAAACCGAATACCGCGAAATCAAGGACACGATCAGCAACCTGGTCTCGGCCCGCCGCTACGACGAGGCGAAGCAACTGGTCCTGCGGGCGCGGCAGATCGTCGAGGCGGGACGGCAGTTCGCCCACCCCGCGTCCGACTACGAAAACCTCCGGAACGATCTTGACGGCCTCGAGTCGTACGTGCTCGAGTCCGAGCGCGTCTTCAACGAACGCGAGATCGAGCGCATCCGGGCGGAGATCGAGAAGAACCGCGAGACCCGCCGCGTCGAAGCGGAGCGGAATCGCGAGCGCGAGGTCGAATCGCTGATGAAGCAGGCGATGCAGCACCGCAAGGACGGCGACTTCGAAGCCGCCATCGGCGTGCTGGAACAGGTGCTCATCATCGATCCGCGCAACGATACGGCCCGCTGGCTGCTGGAAGACTGGGAGGACTTCTGGATTTATCGCCAGCAGCGGATGAACCGCGACGACTTCTACCGGCAGTCGCGCGAAACCCTCATGAGCGTCGAACGGGACAAGACGCCGTGGGCGCAGGACTTGCAGTATCCGAAGAACTGGCTCGAGATCATCTCCCGTGAGGAACGCCGCATCGCCGGCGAAGGCCCGCTGGATTCGCTGCTGATCGGCCGGCTCGATACCCCGATCAATCTCGACCTCGACGCGGTTCCGTTCCGGGACGCCGTACAGCGTTTCGTCGATGCCCATGGCATCAACGTCCACGTGAACTGGAACGACATCGTCTCCGCCGGCGTCGATCCCAATCGGGAGATCACGCTGGTTCTGCCGGAACAGGTCACGCTGAAGAAGGCGTTTGACATGGTGCTGGCGGAAGCCGGCGGCGGCGGCGTGACGCTGGGGTACTCGATCGGCGACGGCGTCATGACGGTCGCCACGCGCAAGTTCCTGGACCACAGCACCCAGGACGTCTTCACCCGCATCTATGACATTCAGGATCTGCTGCACGAGGTGCCGGACTTCACCGACGCTCCCACGCTCGACGTGATCACCAACGGTGAGCCGACGAAGCGGGACCGCGCGACGCGGCCCTGGGAGTATGGTGACGACGACGACGATGAGCCGGAACTGACGCCCGTCGATCGCAGTCGGGTCGGTCGCCTCATCGCCCTGATCCAGGAGACGGTTTCGCCCGACACGTGGCGTGACCGCGGCGGCTCGATCGGCTCGATCCACGAGATGAACAACCAGCTCGTGGTCACGCAGAACACCGCCGGCCAGGAGCAGGTGGCCAACCTGCTCGGGCAGTTGCGGACGCAGCGTGCGGTGCAGATCGCCGTCGAGGCCCGGTTCCTCACCGTCCAGAGCAACTACCTGGAAGAACTCGGCATCGACCTGGACATCATTCTCAACTCCGGCAATGCCGGGTTTGACATGGTCAGCAACTCGAACGGCGTGATCGCGACGGACCCGGTCCTGGGCTCGCGCCTGCTGCTGCCGCGCAGCTTCTCTCAGCTCGGCTTCCTGCCGGCCGCGCCGGGCATCGGCGCCCCGTTCAGCGGGCAGGGCCCGTCCGTGCCCAACCAGCCGTTCACGCAGGTCGGCCTGGTTCCGCAGGCGAACGGCGGCGCCGTAAACATGTCGAACGCGACCCCGATTCCGATCAACTCGGGCGTGATGGAACTCGCGAACGCCGCCGCCCTGTCCAGCGGCGTGCCCGGCACCTTCGCCGGCCGCGACGTGGCGGGCCTGACGATGTTCGGCAGCTTCCTGGACAACATCCAGGTGGACTTCCTGATCCGCGCCACCGAGGCGGACTCGCGGACCACGCTGCTGACCGCCCCCAAGCTGGTGCTGCACAACGGGCAGCGGGCGTGGGTGGCGGTGGTCACGTCGCACGCCTTCGTCAGCACGCTGCAGCCGGTGGTCGCGGGTAACGCCGCCGCCCAGCAGCCGCAGACGCAGACGGTCAACGAAGGCGCCGTGCTCGACGTTCAGGGCACCGTCTCCGCGGACCGCCGCTACGTCACCATGACGCTGCGTCCGGGCGTGGGCCGACTGCTGGCCCTGGAACGGTTCCAGTTCGCCGGGGCGAACTTCATCTCCGGCGGTGGTTTCATCCAGCTGCCGCAGGTGGCCCGCCAGGTGCTCAACACGACGGTCAACGTGCCCGACGGCGGCACGCTGCTGATCGGCGGTCAGAAGCTCGCGGCCGAGATCGAGGTGGAGGCCGGCGTGCCGGTTCTCTCCAAGATTCCGGTGCTCAAGCGGCTTTACTCGTCGCGCAGCATGGTCAAGGACGAGCAGATTCTGCTGATCCTGGTCAAGCCGCAGATCATCATTCAGTCCGAGCAGGAGCGGCTGGCGTTTCCGACGCTGAGCCGTCGCGACGGCTGACGACCGGCGCATGATTTCCGGCGGCGCTTGCGACAATGCTTCGCGAGCGCCGCTTTTTTTTGCCTTCGTAGGACTGCCGGATGCTGGCCGCACTGGAAATCACCGAGCAGCTTCTGAAAGGCGGCGTGATCGGTTTTGTGATCGTCGCGCTGTCCGTCGTCCTGCTGACGCTGGCGATCGTTCATGCCATCTCGCTGCGCTTCGCGGTGCAATGCCCCGATGAACTGCTGGACGCGGTGATCGAGCGGGTGGGACAACGTAAAACCGAGGCCGCTCAGCGCATGGTGGAGGAAGACCCATCGGCGCTGGCCCGCGTTTTGGGGCCGATCCTGCGCGAGCGCGGCGCGGATGCCGGGCGGATGCGCGAGGTTCTTGCGGACGCGGCCGCGGAACAGTCCCTGCGGCTGGGGCAACGGATAAGCTGGATCGGCGTCATCGCGGCGGTGTCGCCGATGCTGGGCCTGCTCGGAACCGTGTCCGGCATGGTGCGGGCGTTTGCGGCCATGTCCGCCAGCGGCGGCGCCGCGGACCCGGCCGTGCTGGCCGGCGCCATCAGCGAGGCCCTGATCACAACCTACCTGGGACTGGTCGTCGCAATACCGGCGCTCGTTGTTCATGCGGCGTTGCGTCAGCGCGTGCTGGCCGTCGTGCTCAAGGCGGGCGAGATGGGCGAGCAACTGGTCGCAGCGATGGGCAACGGCGCGGCTGCCCGGCCGCGCGCGGCGCGGGCGCCGCAGCGCGTCACGTGAGGGGGATCGACGCGGGCGCCGGCGCACCGCGCCGATGGACCGCCGCCTCGTCGCGTGGGTCTCCCGGTCTCCGAGGCGCCGCGCTTTCGCAACGGAGTGCAGATGTTACGATGCACCCGCCGGTGGACAAAGACCAGATGAGTTCGACCCCCGACCTTCTCGATTCGCCGATTCTGCTCGACGGCGCCACCCCGGACACCGACCCCCTGTCGGAAACGGTGCTGGGCCTGCGGCACATGGCCGCAGACGAATCCGCCTCGCTGGAGGAGCGGCTGGAGGCGTTCGAGGACGTGGTGGACTCGGAGGTGGGCGACACCTCGTTCCACCGCAGCCGCAACGTCGAACGCGAGGTGGGCTTCCGGCAGATTTTTCTGAAGTTCGAGGGCGGCAACCCCAGCGGCACGCAGAAGGACCGGATCGCCTTCGCCCAGGTGATGGACGCCATGCGGCGGCGGTTCGAGGCCATCACGGTGGCCACCTGCGGCAATTTCGGGGCAGCGCTTTCCACGGCCGCCGGCATCGCCGGAATGCGCTGTATCATCTACATCCCGCAGACCTATCACAGCAAGCGGCTCGAGGAGATGAAGCGGCCGGGCGTGGAAATCGTCCGCGTGCCGGGCGATTATGAGCGAACGGTGGACGCCTCGCGCGAGCGGGCGGAGCGCGACGACATCTACGACGCCAATCCGGGGGGGGCGAACACGTCGATCCAGCTTCGCGCCTACGGCGAAATCGCGTTCGAGATCTACGACGAGCTGCGCGACGCGCCGGCGGCCGTGGCGGTGCCCGTCTCGAACGGCACCACGCTGGCGGGCGTCTACAAGGGCTTCCTGAGCCTTTATCGCCGCGGCAAGACCTCGCGCATGCCGCGCTTCGTGGCCGGTTCGACGTTCAACAAGAATCCGATCATCCGCGCGATCCTGAAAAACTCGCCGACGTGCGACAACCTGGAGCCGGAGCGGATCAAAGAATCGAAGATCAACGAGCCGCTGATCAACTGGCATTCGATCGACGGGGATCTGGCGCTGCACGCGGTGCGGGAGTCGAACGGGTTCGGAGCCTACGCCACGGACAAGGCCATGCTCGCGTATGCCCGGATGCTGCGGGAAAAGGAAGGGCTGAGCGTTCTGCCGGCGTCCACGGCCGGGCTGATCGCCCTGCTGGAACTTCATCGCAAGCAGCCGCTGCCGGGCGACCGGTACGTGGCCGTGCTGACGGGGAAACGGACATGACCGCGGCAAACAACACGGTCGAGGGCAACGCGATCGTCTACTGCGAAGGCGCGTTCAACACGCCCAACGGCAAGACGGCGCACGGGCTGGTGCGGCGGACGCATCGGTATCGCGTCACGTGCGTGGTCGATTCGAGACATGCCGGCGCGGACGCAGGGAAGGTGCTCGACGGGAAGGCGAACGGGATCCCGGTGGTCGCGTCGGTCGATGCGGGTATGGACGCCGCGAAGAAGGCCGGCGCGCCGCCGACTCACTTCGTCATCGGTCTGGCGCCCGACGGCGGGCGGCTCCCCCCCCCGGCTCGGTCGGACGTGCTCGCCGCGATCGGGCACGGGCTGAACGTCGATTCCGGCCTGCACGACTTCCTGAGCGAAGACGCGGAGATCGCGGCCGCGGCGCGCGACCGACGCGTGACGATCCGCGACATCCGCAAGCCGCCTGACCGGAAGCACCTGCATTTCTTCAGCGGCAAGATCGAGCAGGTGACGTCGCTGACCGTCGCGGCGCTGGGGACGGATTCGGCCATCGGCAAGCGGACCACGGCGCTGATGCTGGTCGAGGGTCTGCGCGCGATGGGCCTGTCCGCCGAGATGATCGGCACGGGTCAGACCGCATGGATGCAAGGGGCGCGGTATTCGATCGTGCTCGACTCGCTGATCAACGATTTCGTCGCCGGTGAGATCGAACATGCGGTGTGGAGTGCGTGGAACGACCTCAAGCCGGACGTGATCGTGCTGGAGGGCCAGGGGAGCCTGCTCAACCCCGCGTACCCAGGCGGGTTCGAGTTGCTGGCGGCCGGGCGGCCGGACGTCATCGTGTTGCAGCACGCCCCGGCGCGGAAGGAGTATGATGGCTTCCCCGGATACGCGATGCACCCGTTGAGGACGCAGATCCGGGCGCTGGAGATGATCGCGGACAGGCCGGTGGTGGCGATCACGCTGAATCACGAGGAGCTCAGCGACGAGCAGTTGGCCGCGGCCCAGGCAGAGGTGCATCGAACGACCGGCCGGCCGGTGTTCGACGTGCTGCGCGACGGTCCGGAAGGATTGGCGAAAGTGATCAGCGCGTTTCGATGATGCGGAGTCCGATGATCCGGTTACGCGTCCTGTCAACTCCAACGAAGGAGGGAAGGCGTGCGTCTGACGCCCGTAGGGCGCACGATCTTCGCCCGTCGCAACCGTGGCATGGGTCGTCTTCTGTCGTCCCTGGCATCCGGGACGTCGGTCGGACCGCTGTGGCGGGCCGCGCCGATGACGCCGGTTCGGCGTCAGACGCTCGTAGAGGTTCCACGTCTGACGCCCGCAGGGCGCACGATATTAGCCAGGGGCTTCAGCCCCTGGTCAGTGTCGCGTGTCATCATCCCGCCCGCAGGGCGGACGAAGCGCGCGAACAACCGTGCGTCCGCCCTCCGGGCGAAAACCGGGGGGGGCGACAATCCCAGGGGCTGAGGCCCCTGGCTATCATCGCGCGCCCTGCGGGCGAAGAGGTGGCAGACAACTTGAATCCATGAGCACACATGCCTGAGACAACCTCACATTCTGCAATGCCGGCGGCTGACGCCGCGACGGCGCACGCGACGGGCGACGGCGCCAAGCCCGTCACGCCGAGCACCGCGCCCTACGCCGATCCGAACGACAACCCCCTGTTGCAGCTTCGCGTGATCGACCGGCTCATCGTCGGGCCGGTTAAGCTGGAGCCGCAGAGGCTCACCGCGCCGTACACGGTGGAAACCGGCGGCCAGTCGGACACGCAGGAACTCGCCTACCGTTACGAAGAAAACGTCTTCAACCCCGACGCCCGTGAGGATCAGAACCTGGCCGCCATGATCGCCGCGCAGGTGGCGCTCAACTATGGCCTGTTCTGCAAAGAAATCGTATTCCGCGGACCGTTCGACAAGGCGGACGAGGATTTCCTGACCGCGATGGCGGAGAACACCGCCTGCGAGATCTATGTCAAGAAGTTTCTGGAGCCGAACCCGTTTCTCGTCGGCGATGCGGCGAAGCTCCCCGTGGTCAAGTTGCAGCGATACTCCAGCGCCCGGCTGATCTTTGAGGAGTCGGACGCTTCCGCGGCGCCCGGTCCCGGCTCGACCGCGTCGCCGTCCGCCGCGGGCGTCAAAGCCATCACCCCGGCCGCCCCCTGGCCGCGGGGCGAAGACCGCTGCCTGATTCTCTCCAGCGGCGGCAAGGACAGCCTGCTGACGTTCGGCCTGCTGCGCGAGGCGGGCGTCGAGACGCATCCGATTTTCATCAACGAGTCCGGGCGGCACTGGTTCACCGCACTCAATTCCTATCGATACTTCGCGGAGCGCGTCCCGAACACCGGTCGCGTCTGGACCAGCGCCGACCGCATGTTCACCTGGATGCTGCGGAAGCTCCCGTTCGTCCGGCCGGACTTCGCCGACGTGCGGGCGGACATCTATCCCATCCGCCTGTGGACGGTGGCGGTGTTCCTGTTCGGATCGCTGCCCATCGCCCGGGCGCGCGGCACCGACCGCATCATCATCGGCGACGAATACGACACCACCGAGCGGGCGATGCACGAGGGCATCCCGCATTACAGCGGTCTGTTCGACCAGAGCCGCTTCTTCGACGAAACGCTGTCGCGGTACTACGCCGCCAAGCGATGGGGCCTCAGCCAGTTCTCCCTGCTGCGGCCGCTGTCGGAACTGCTCATTGAGAAGACGCTCGCGGAGCGCTACCCGGATCTGCTGGCGTTGCAGATGTCCTGCCACGCCACCCACAAGGAAGGCGAGCGTGTGCTGCCCTGCGGCAAGTGTGAGAAGTGCCGCCGGATCGTGGCCATGCTCAAGGCGATCGGCAAGGACCCGGCCGCGTGCGGATACTCCGCGCAACAGGTGGAGCAATGTCTCGCGGACCTGGTCAAACACGGCGTTCACCAGGAGGCGGCCTGCGCCGAGCACGTCGGACACCTGCTCAAGACCGCCGGGCTGATCGAAAGCGACACGCTCGGTGGCAACAAGGTCCGCCCGCACCCCGAAGTGGCGCAGCTTCGCTTCGACCGCGAGCGTTCGCCGGTCGACGGCATCCCGGTCAGCCTGCGCACGAAGATTTATCCGCTGATGCTTCGGCACGCCCAAGGCGCCTCCCGCCGACAGGGGCGGGTGTGGACGGCGTTCAACCCGCTGTCGCCCGAGGCGCTGGCACGGCCCTATCCGTTCGAGCGCAAGCTGCGCGACGTGGCGGCCGCGCCGGTTTCAGCGCCGCCTGCGCCCGCACCCGCCACAGCCGCCGCCGCGGCGGCGCCCAGGCCGGAGGCGCGCGCGGATGGTTCGCCGGACACGTTTGTCCTGGGTGAACTCTCCTGGCCCCAGGCGGAAGCACGCCTCAAGAAAGTGGACATCGCCTTGCTACCGGTCGGTGCCATCGAGCAGCATGGCCCGCACCTGCCGCTGGATACGGATGCCTACGACGCGCAGTACCTGGCGGTCGAGGTGGCGCGGGCATGCAGCGCGCCGCGGCCGTTCGTGCTGCCGCTCATTCCGTACGGCGTGTCATACCATCACGAGGACTTCCGCGGCACCATCAGCGTCAGCAACGAAACGCTGTCGCGGCTGGTGTACGAGATCGGCATGAACGTCGCCCGCAACGGCATCACCAAGCTGGTGATCATCAACGGACACGGCGGCAACGCGGCCACGCTGCACTTCGCCGCCCAGATGATCAACCGTGACGCGCACATCTTCACCTGCGTGGACACCGGCGAAACCAGCGACACCGACATCGACCAGATCGCCGAAACACCGGGCGACATCCACGCCGGCGAAATCGAGACGAGCACCACGCTGGCCACGCGGCCGCACCTGGTGGACATGACCAAGGCGAAAAAGAGCGTGCCGAAGTTTTCCAGCCGGTATCTGGATTTCAGCTCGAAGCGCCGCGTCGACTGGTATGCCCGCACGCGAAAGATTTCGCCCACCGGCGTCATGGGCGACCCGAGCAAGGCGACGCGGGCCAAGGGCGAGCAGATCTGGGCCACGATGATCCGAAACCTGGTCGAACTGGTCGAGCATCTGAAGGATATGAGTCTGGACGAGATTCATCAGAGGAATCGGTTTTAGAAGAAGGGAGTGAGGGAGTGAGGGAGTCAGGGAGTGAGGGAAGAGGGAGGCCGCGTGTCGCTTGGAGATGTCACCAGCAAGTCGCGGGTTTTTGATGCCCTTTTGACCCGCGCGAAAGGACGAACCCAACCGTCGCCGAACAGGCGGATAGCGGACGACACCGTTCTTCGATGATTCACCCACAGGACAAGTGACAATAATTACGCAACCCCCGAGGTTGCCCTTGCCGCGCGTTCTTCCCTTACTCCCTTACTCCCTCACTCCCTCACTCCCTTCTGCGAAGCAGAGCCATGAGAATAGCCGGTCTCGAATGCTGGCCCGTCGAGATGCGTCTGGCCCAGCCTTACACCATCGCGTACGAGACGATCTCTTCCGTCACGAACGTCTTTCTGCGTATCCAGACGGATTCGGGGCTGATCGGCCACGGCTGCGCGGCGCCGGACAAGGCCATCACGGGTGAAACGGCGGACGGCGTGCTGCGCGACCTGCGCGACACGGCCGAGCCGCTGCTGGCGCGGCAGGATGCCCTGCGCACCGTGTGGCTGATCGACCAGCTTTCCGACGCGCTGCCCAACAGCCCCTCGGCTCGTGCGGCCGCGGACATGGCGCTCTACGACCTGCTCGGAAAAGCGTGCGGGCTGCCGGTCTGGAAGGTGCTGGGCGGCTACCGCGACCGCATCCGCACCAGCGTGACCATCGGCATCATGCCGCTCGACGAGACCGTACGACACGCGAGGGACTATCTGCGGCAGGGCTTCACGTCGCTGAAACTCAAGGGCGGCGCCGACCCGGTCGAGGATGCCCAGCGCGTGCTGGCCGTGCGGGCGGCCGTGGGTGAAGGCATCGAATTGCGCTTCGACGCCAATCAGGGATACACGGTCGAGCAGACGCTGGACTTCGTGCAGCGAGCCAGCGCCGCCCGGCTCGAGATTCTCGAACAGCCGACGCCCAAGGCCATGCTCGATCAACTCGGCAGCGTGACGCGGCAGGCGCCGATCGCGATCATGGCCGACGAGAGCCTCATGTCGCAACGCGATGCGTTCCGCCTGGCGAAAGATGACCTGGCCGACATGATCAACGTCAAGCTGATGAAAGTCGGCGGCATCTTCGAATCGCTGCAGATCAACGCCGTCGCCCGCGCCGCCCGGCTGGAGGTGATGGTCGGCTGCATGGACGAGGGCGGTCTGGCCATCGCCGCGGGCCTGCACTTCGCCCTGTCGCGCAAGAACGTCCACTACGCCGATCTCGACGGCCACCTGGACCTGCTCGACGATCCGTCGAAGGACGCCGTTATATTAAAGGACGGCGTGCTCTATCCCCACGACCGGCCGGGGCTGGGGTGGACGGGGGAGTGAGGCGCGCGGCGTACGGGCTGGCGCGACGACGGCCCAGACCAGATTGACCGCACGGACGATTCGTCTCTATGACGTCTCGTCCGCCACGCGATATTCGACATTCCGAACGTCAGTCGTGGCACACATCATTCATATTTGTAAAACCCCCACCCCGACTTTCTTCCCAGCCGTCCCGCCAGAACCATTTTGCGCAGCAGCGGGCTGGGGCGGTAGCGGTCTTCGCCGAGGTCGCGGTGGAGGACTTCCAGGATGTGCAGGCAGACGTCCAGGCCGATCAGATCGGCGAGGGTCAGCGGGCCCATGGGGTGGTTGCAGCCGAGTTTCATGATGCCGTCGATCGCTTCCGGCGTGGCGACGCCTTCCTGCAGGCAGCTTATCGCCTCGTTGATCATGGGCATCAGCACGCGGTTGGAGACGAATCCGGGATGGTCGTGGCACTCGATGGGGGTTTTGCCGACCTCTTTGGCCAGGGCGATGGTCTTCTGCGTCGTCTCGTCGCTGGTCTGGAGGCCGCGGACGACTTCGACAAGCTGCATCAGCGGCACCGGGTTGAAAAAGTGCATGCCGATGAATCGGTCGGGCGCTTTGGTGGCGGCGGCAAGCTGGGTGATGCTGATGCTGGACGTGTTGCTGGCCAGAATTCCGCCGGCCGCAAGCCTGCCCTCGACCGCCTTGAAGATCTGCACCTTGATGTCGGGCCTCTCGGACGCGGCCTCGATAATGAAAGGCGCGGGTTTGAGTTCCGACGCCGACGCGACCGGCTGGATGCGCTTCTTGGTTGCGGCCGCGTCGTCGGCGGTCACTTTGCCTTTTTCCACGCCGCGGTCGAGCACCTTGCCGATCGACGCCACCGCCGAGTCCATCGCGGCCGGCATGGCGTCGTGCATCTGGACCGGATGCCCCGCCTGGGCGCAGACCTGAACGATGCCGCGGCCCATGGTGCCGGCGCCGATGACGATGATGGGGAACTTGTCGCTCATAGTGATGCCTTTCGCTTGCGGAAGGGAGTAAGGGAGTGAGGGAGTCAGGGAGTGAGGGAAGAATCCACGGCGAGGCAATCTACGGCGAAACGGCCGTTTCCATCCGCAAGACCGCCGCATCGGCTCGGGAGCCTGGGACCGTCTGGGTCCAGCCTGACCGCGGGGGCGGTGCGTGCGTCTGAGGATCTCTGCGTCATCCGGAAGTGGCCATCGCGACGTGCGTTCGCGCGGGCTGAAGCCCGCGGCTCGGTGGTCGGCGCGTCGCACGCTCCCTGTTCCGCCGGCGTCGATCACACGGGACATCCGCGCGGGCTGAAGCCACGCGGCTCGCTGGGGGAACGTCGTCCGATGCTCCGCCTCTTCCCTGACTCCCTTACTCCCTCATTCCCTGACTCCCTTCTTCTATCCCTTACTCCCTC
>CAZYLK010000107.1:0-8909 GCA_964648365.1 uncultured Phycisphaeraceae bacterium | reverse complement strand
CTTCCTCAATCTATCAACCCGCGGGCGATGACCAATCTATGAATCTCGCTGGTGCCTTCATAGAGTTCGGTGATCTTCGCGTCGCGTAGGAAACGTTCTACGGGGTAATCTTTGCAATAGCCGTAGCCGCCGAAGATCTGCACGGCGTGGTTGGCGCACAGGCTCGATGTCTCGGCGGCGAAGAGCTTGGCCATGGCGGCCGCCTGGGCGTAGTCGCGCTTCTGATCCTTCAGCCAGGCCGCACGAAAAGTCAGCAGTCGTGATATTTCGGTGCGCGTCGCCATGTCGGCGATCTTGTTCTGGATAGCCTGAAAATGACCGATCGTGGTTCCGAACTGCACGCGCGTGTCGGCGTAGGCGCGGGCGGCGTCCAGACATGCTTCGGCGATGCCCAGCGCCTGGGCGGCGATGCCGATGCGGCCGCCGTTGAGCGTGGTCAGCGCCACTTTCAGCCCCCGGCCGCGCTCGCCGAGCAGGGCGTCGTGCGGCACCACGCAGTCCTCGAAGATGAACTCGGCGGTCGAGCTGCACTTGATGCCGAGCTTGTCCTCCAGCTTGCCGATGCGAAGACCCGGCGTGGGTTGCTCGACGATGAAGGCGCTGAGCCGGCGCTTGGGTTCGTCCGGATTGGTCACGGCAATCAGCACCATGACGCCGGCCTGGGCGCCGTTGGTGACGAAAATCTTCGCGCCGGTGATGTGCCAGCCGTCATCCTGAAGGACGGCCTGACAGGTGGCCGCGCCCGCGTCCGAGCCGCTACCCGGCTCGGTCAGCGAGAGACACCCGACCAGTTCGCCGGTGGCCATGCGCGGCAGGTATTTTTCCTTCTGTGCGTCGGAGCCGAAGGTCATAATCGGATCGACGCACAGCGAGTTGTGCGCCGACAGATACACGCCGGTGCCGGCGCAGCCGCGAGAGACGTGCTCGACCACCAGCGACGAGGCGACGCATCCCATACCCGCCCCGCCGTATTGATCGGGTATGGCAATGCCGAACAGGCCCATCTCGGCCAGCTTGTCGTGCAGTTCGCGCGGCATCTCGCCGGTCTTGTCCCGCTCGGCCGCGCCGGGTGCCACTTCAGCGTCGGAAAACTCCCGAAGCTGATCCCGAAGCATCGTGTGGTCTTCGTCAAAGGTGAAGTTCATAAGAACCCTCGGAGGGAATGGCGAATGTCGAATAGCGAATAACGAATTAAGACGCGCCGGCACGCCTGATTCGACACTCGACATTTCTTCAATTCGTTATTCGCCATTCGCTATTCGTTATTCCTAGATGTCCAGCATCGCCCTGGCGATGATCATGCGCTGGATCTCGCTGGAGCCTTCGCCGATTTCGGTGAGTTTCGCGTCGCGCATCAGGCGTTCGACGGGGATTTCCTTGGTATAGCCGTACCCGCCGTGAATCTGGATGGCCTGCATGCCGATTCGGGTGGCCGCTTCGGACGAGTAGAGCTTGGCCATCGACGTTTCTGTGTTGCAGCGGATGCCGCTGTCGGACATCAGCGCCGCCTGGTGCGTCAGCAGGCGGGCGGCTTCGATGTCGGTGGCCATGTCCGCCAGCATGAACTGGATCGACTGGTGCCCGAAGATCGGCTTGCCGAAGGACTTGCGCTGCTGCGAATAGGCCAGCGCCTCCTCGAACGCGCCGCGGGCCAGCCCCACCGCCAGGGCCGAGATGGTAATCCGCCCGCGCTCCAGCACTTTCAACGTATCGCGGAAGCCGTTGTGCAGCTTGCCGCAGAGGTTTTCTTTGGGAACGCGGCAGTTGTCGAAGGTCAGCGGCACGGTGTCCGATGCCCTCATGCCCAGCTTGTCCTCTTTCGGGCCGATCTCCATGCCGGGCGTGCCGCGCTCGACGATGAAGGCGCTGATGCCGTCCTTGCCCCCCTCCGGCTTCGTACGTGCCATCACGACGAACACGTCCGCGTAGTGGCCGTTGGTGATGAACTGCTTGGCGCCGTTCAGCACCCACTGGCCGCCCTGTTCCACCGCCGTCGTCGACATCGCGACCGCGTCCGAGCCGCTGCCCGGCTCGGTCAGCGCCCAGGCGCCCAGGTGCTCGCCGGTCGCCAGCTTCGGCAGGTACTTCTGTTTCTGAGCGTCGCTGGCGCCAACCAGGATGTGGGCGATGCAGAGCGAATTGTGGGCGTCGAGCATCAGGGCGGTGGCGCCGCAGTAGCGGGCGAACTCCTCCATGATCACGGCCGCGCCCATGTCGCCCAGGCCCGAGCCGCCGAGTTCCGGCGGGACGAAGATGCCCATGAAGCCGGTTTCGCCCAGTTTGGCGATCAGGCTCCGCGGGATGTCGGCGTCGCGGTCCCACGCGCGGGCGAAGGGGGCGACGTGCTCAGCCGCGAACTTCGCCGCCAGATCCTTCAGGGCCACCAGATCGTCGGGAAGGTCAAAATCCATCGTCAATACAATCCCGCAAGGGTCGAAGTCGGTGCAGCGGGCTGCTCCGGGGCGGTCTGGAGCGCCCACGTTCTGCCAGCAACGTGCGTGCCACGCGGATGGTTCGGCGACGGCCTTCGTCCGCGGAAACGCCGTCCCATCTTAACGAGACGTTGACACCGCGTCACGCAGGCAGGCCGCCCGGCTGGCCGCGACGGTCGGCGGCCGCGGGCCGTGGATGGAGCCGGGCGACTGCCCAGCCGGGGGGACTCGAAACGCCCATGCGACGCACCGGAGGCGGCGCCGGCTACGGCCGGGGGTGGCAACTTTTGTGAACGCGCTTCAGGTGCGTCGGATCGACGTGGGTGTAGATCTCGGTCGTCGTCACGTCGGCGTGCCCGAGCAACTCCTGCACCACGCGCAAATCGGCCCCGCCGACCAGCAGATGCGTCGCGAAGCAGTGACGCAGGGTATGCGGCGACACTTTCCGCTCGACGCCGGCAATGATGGCGTACTTGCGGACGATGCGCCAGATGTTCGACCGGTCCAGGGGACGGCCGGTCCGCGAGAGGAAGAGCGCATCCGTGTAGCGCGAGCCCAGCAACTGGGGTCGCATGTGCTCCAGATACGCTTCGACGGCCGCGATCGCCTTGCGCCCGATTGGCACGATTCGCTCTTTGCGTCCCTTGCCGATGCAGCGCAGGTAGCCGACCTTCAGATTCACCTGGCCGATGGGCAATTCCGCCACTTCCGTGACCCGCAACCCCGTAGCGTACAGCAGTTCCAACAGGGCGCGGTCGCGCAGATAGTACTCGTCCGTGGCGTCCGGCGCGTTGATGAGCGCCTCGACCTGCTCGTAATGGAGCACGTCGGGGATGCGCTGCCAGCGCTTGGGCGTCTCCAGCAGGGCTGCCAGGTCATGGCGGATCAGCCGCTCGGCGAACAGGTAGCGGACGAACATCTTGATCGCGGCCAGATGCCGGGCGATGCTCGACACAGCCAGGCCGCGCTGCTGCAAGACCATCAGGTGATCGCGAACGTCGCAGACGGACAGCTCGCGCAGGTCGACGCCCGCCTCCACGAGATGATCCCAGAAGTCCACGAGATCACGCTGGTAGGCGGTGATCGTGTTGCCGGCCAGCCCGCACTCGATGAAGAGGTAGTCGAGGTACCGCTTGACCAGATCCGGCGTGCGGTACTTCCGCGCCAGCGGTGGTGTCTGTACGAGCGTCGACATCCAACTCTCCGCGATCCGCACCGGCGGGGCAAACCATCCTCCAGCCGGCGGCGGCGTCCCAACCCTGGACCACGCCCCACTCCGTGTTCGTTCCCAATCCAAACCGGGCGCCACGAACGGCATCCGGCTCGACGGGGCCATTATAACGCGGCGATGTTGAACAGGGTAAAATTTTCGGGTTATTCCGTTTATGGGACTCGTTTTTGACGCTGGAACGTGAGCACTATTACCCACCAAACTGTAGGCCGCGGCGCTCTGCGGTTGCCAGGACGGCGCGACCGACGCGGGCGCCTGGCGGCGGTGACATGCGCCAGGGTGGTCGCTCGGGATGGTTGCGTTGCGGTCCCTCGGGGGCAACAATGCGGCTCCATGAGTGCAGACCCCCCCACCGGCGGCACGCACCCGGCCGACGAGCGGTCGGCCCGGATCCTCGCGCGCGGCCGGGCGATCCTGAGGACGGAAAGCGACGCCATCCTCGATGCGGAGGCGCGGCTGGGCGGCGCGTTCGTCGCCGCGGTTGAAGCCATGGTCGCGATGCGCGGGCGCGTCGGCGTGACGGGAATGGGCAAGGCGGGACTTATCGGCAACAAGGTGCAAGCGACGCTCGCGAGCACCGGGACGCTGGCCTACCGATTCCACCCTATCGAGGCGCTCCACGGCGACATCGGGATGATCCACGGTGACGACGTGATTCTCGCCTTCAGCAAGAGCGGGGGTTCAGAGCTGGTCGAACTCATGCCCCTGCTTCAGCGTATGGGATGCAAAGTGATCCTGGTGACCGGGAATCCGGCCTCCCGGGCCGCCGCGCACGCGGACATCGTGCTGGACATCGGGCGCACCGAGGAAGCCTGCCCGCTGGGGCTGGCCCCGAGTTCGTCGGCCGCGGCCATGCTGGCGATGGGAGACGCGCTGGCCTTGACGGTCATGGAGTGCATTGACTTCAGCCCCGACCAGTACGCCCGCAACCACCCGGGCGGCGCGCTGGGGCGGTTCCTGATGAAGGCCCACGAGGTGATGCGGACCGGGGCGGACTGCCCGCGGGTGGGCTCAGGCGCGACCCTGGGCGAGTGCTGGGAGTCGATCAAGGCAGCGCCCCGACGTGCGGGTGCGGCCTGTGTGGTGGACGACGCCGGACGACTGGCCGGGATCGTGACGCAGGGCGACTTCTTCCGCATGTTCAAGACGCCCGGCGACCGCGTCGGCATGGCCGTCACCGAAGTCATGACGCGACGGCCGAAGTCGATCGGGCAGGCGGAACGGGCGGTGGAGGCTCTCCGGATCATGCAGCACCATGCGATCGACGAACTGCCCGTCATCGACGACGACCAGCGTCTGCTGGGCATGATCGACATCCAGGATCTGGTCGCACGGGGATTTACGACGTAGTTTCTTCCGATGTGGCACCGGTTTGTAACCGGTGAGTTGAATGCAGCACCGGTTTCTAACCGGTGAGTTGAATGCAGCACCGGTTTCCAACCGGTGATCTCAGTGTGGCACCGGTTTCTAACCGGTGAGTTGAATGCAGCACCGGCTTTCAGCCGGTAATCTGACCCACGAACAGTGCCGACAGGCCGAACCGCTTCGCCGGGACACCCTGACAACTTCATGCGATTATCCATCGTCATACCGGTTTACAACGAAGTTCACACCCTCGAGGAACTCGTCTCGCGGGTGCTGGCGGTCGATGTCGGCATGGAGCGGCAGATCGTCATGGTCGACGACGCCAGCAGCGACGGCACGCGGGACCTCTATCCGAAGCTCAAGGAGCGCTGGCCGGACGCCAACTTCACCATCAAGCTGCAAGACTTCAACCAGGGCAAGGGGGCGGCCCTGCGCGAAGGCTTCAAGCTGGCC
This sequence comes from uncultured Phycisphaeraceae bacterium, assembly GCA_964648365.1. Classification (GTDB taxonomy): domain Bacteria; phylum Planctomycetota; class Phycisphaerae; order UBA1845; family UBA1845; genus SURF-32. The sequence goes on along the minus strand of CAZYLK010000107.1, from coordinate 3,428 downwards.
ACCGGCGACGTGGTCATCATTCAGGACGCCGACCTCGAATACGACCCCAACGATTACGGCAAGCTGCTGGCGCCGATCCTTTCCGGCAAGGCGGACGTGGTCTTCGGCTCCCGCTTCGTCGGCAGCGACGCCCACCGCGTACTCTACTTCTGGCACAGCGTCGGCAACCGAATGCTCACGCTTTTTTCCAACATGATGACCGACCTCAACCTGACCGACATGGAAACATGCTATAAGGTCTTCCGCAAGAAGGTTCTCGACACCATAGACCTCAAGAGCAAGCGCTTCACCATCGAACCGGAACTGACCGCCAAGGTCGCCCGCGGCGGCTGGCGCATCTATGAGGTCGGCATCAGCTACGCGGGGCGTACCTACGCCGAGGGCAAGAAGATCGGCTGGCGGGATGCGCTGACGGCGGTGCTGGCGATTATACGGTTCCGGTTCTTTGACTGATGCGGCTCGGATAGGGAGTGAGGGAGTAAGGGAGTAAGGGAGTAAGGGAAGAGCGAGACGGCGACCTTGTCTCCTGCCCGAGCATTGAGAACCGGTGCATGTATGAAACCGGCCACCATGACGAACTCATCCAGTGCCTTTATCCCACCGGCTCAGCCGTCGCCAGCACCACGCACCGCCGGACAGGATGACGAAGCCGATCGCCATCCCCGCGGCGGTACCGGCTAGCCATTCCGACGTCAGTGTGCCGAGAAGCCACGCCATGATGAACGAAACGGCTCCCGACAACGCGATATGGCACCCGCTGGACTTCATCGCTGGTACTACCGTACGCCGACCCTGATCCATCCGTCACGCGCACCGCACATACGAAACTGTAACAGGACGCCCCCGCCGATCCAAGGCGGCCCATGACTCGATGCCCGCGCGCCGCTTGTCCCACCGAGCAAACTGGCGCAACATGCATCTACCCGAACGCCGGGCGTTGCCCGGAATCGCAGGAACCCTATGCAAACGTCCCCCCGGATAGCAACCCTCGCGTGGATCGCAGCTCTGAGCGCAGCGCTCGCGTGCTTCGTGTGCTGTAGGCCTCCCGCCGACTCGCCCGCGCGACCGGCCCGCGATACCCCGCCCACCGGTTCGGCGACCGAACGCGCGTCGCAGACATACCCCGCCCCACTGGCCGCGGCCGCCCCGCGACGCATCGTCACCATCGCCCCCAACTCGGCCGAGATCCTCTGCGCCATCGGCGCGGGTGACGCGATCGTTGGCGTCGACAAGTTTTGCGTCTACCCGCCGGAACTGGCCGACCGGCCGCGCGTCGGCGGGCTGTTCGACCCGAACCTGGAGTTGATCACCACCCTGCGGCCGGACCTGGTCGTGCTCCGCGGGCGCAGCGAAGACGTCGAGCAACTGTGCAGCCGGCTGGGCGTCCGCGTCTATCACGACCCGACCGAGCGGCTGGCGGACATCCCGCGCTGCATCCGCGAGTTGGGAGCGATCACGGGTCGCCCAGAGGCGGCGGCCGAGGTCGAACGAGGCTTCAACGAGCGCATCGCAGCGATCAAGCGACACGTCGCGGCCGTGCTCGGCGACAGGCCGCGGCCGCGGGTGCTGATCACACTCGCCCGCGATCCGACCGAACTCGAAGACGTGTTCACCGCCGGGCCGGGCACGTACGTCGATGAGTTGATCGACATCGCCGGCGGCGAGAACCTCTACGGCAGGACGGATATGGCCTATCCGACGGTCAGCATGGAGTCCGTCCTGACCGGCCGCCCGGACGTGATCATCGAATTGATGCCGGAAGTGCGGCTCACGGAAGCGTTGAAGCGGCAGATGCTCGAACAGTGGCAGCGCGTCGGCCCCACGCCCGCGCTGGCGGATGGACGCATTTTTTTCATAGGAGACGAGTTGAACAACGCCCTGATTCCGTCGCCGCGCTATCCGGACGTGATCGAGGCGATTGCCCGGCTGTTGCATCCGAGTTGGGCGCCAGTTGATGTGAATGCGAAAGCGGCCGCTCAAGCAGGTCCATCCGAGCCGCGCCCGTGAGAATGCCGTGCGTGATACTTCAGGCATACAAAGCATGACGCGCAAGGGGGGTGGCACGGTCTCGTCTTCGAGGCCGTGGCGAAGAAGCACGGGTATACCCGGCTCTATTGATATTCGCAGCCACCGAAGTCGGACCGTGGCTATGGAAGTTCGGCCCCACGGCCTCGAAGACGAGACCGTGCCACCCCAGCGCCGTCCGGCGACGACCCGGTGACTGCGAAATCTGCATTCGTTATTCGACGTTCGATATTCCCGGGTCCAACCGACATCGGATCGGCCCATTGAATGACTGACACGTCACCGCAGCAAGATCTCCAAAGCCGCTACGGCCGCCCGCCGACGTGCGTCATCCGCGCGCCCGGCCGGGTGAACCTGATCGGCGACCACACCGACTACAACGATGGATTCGTCCTGCCCTTCGCGATCGACCTTGGCCTGAACATTGCCGCCGCGCCGCGCGACGATAGGCGTGTCCGCGTTCACTCCGCACCATTAAACGAATCGCTCGAACTGCCGCCGACGATTCTGGATGGCGCCGGGCCGAACGCGCCCGCGGTAGGAAGCCTGCCGCGATGGGGTCGATACGTCGCGGGCGTGGCGGCGCTGGCCGCGCGGCTGGTGACGGACCGCGACGGGCGCGATGCCGTGATCGGCGCGGACGTGCTCATTACCGGCGATCTGCCGGCCGGGGCGGGCCTGTCGAGTTCCGCAGCACTCGAAGTCGGCGTGGCGAAAGCGCTCCTGGAATTGTGGAAGCGGGCGCCGACAGACCCACAGGATCACGCCCGGAAGTCCGCACGGGCCCAAGCCCGCGGCTCACTGCCGGACCCTGTCGTCGCAGTCCCTGGCGAACATCCGTATGTCCGTGCTGACCTGTCCGATCTCGAACTTGCCGCGCTATGCCGCAAGGCGGAAAACGACTACGCCGGCGCGCCCTGCGGCGTGATGGATCAACTGTGCTGCATCATGGCCCGGGCCGGACACGCCCTGCTGATCGACTGTGAGTCCATCAAGACGCGGCACGTTCCGCTGAATCTCGGCGACGCACGCATCGTCGTGATCGACACGGGCGTGCGACATGCCATCGCCGCGGGTGAGTACGCCCGCCGCCGACTCGATTGCGAACTGGCCGTGCGGACGCTGAACCGTCTCGATCCGCACATCACGTCGCTGCGGAAGTTGAGCGCCGAGCGGCTTGATATGTATGCCGCAGCGCTTGGCGCCGCCGTTGCTGTCGACCAGAAGGCCTGCGACGACGCCGCCGCGATTGACCCAGCCACGATCGTTAACCCCAAGCCGCCTCAGGAGTCTCAGAGGTGCGACCTTGACGATTCACCGCCGCTCGCCCGCCGCGTCCGACACGTCGTCACCGAGAACCGCCGCGTCCGCCACGCAGTGCTCGCCCTGGAGCGCGGCGACGT
>CAZYLK010000106.1:4013-20369 GCA_964648365.1 uncultured Phycisphaeraceae bacterium | reverse complement strand
TGGACACGAAGTGTCGAAAGACGTTGGGCGAAACGGTCCCGGGGGCCGCAGACCCTGAGCTCAGGCGAGTGCGCGGCGGCGGGTGCGAGCGGCGGGGGCGAGCGGCCGGTGGGCAACGTCGGCCTCCGGGGCATCGCAAGAGCGCTGGAAACCGGCATTGAGTTTTCTTGCAATCATTCGCCCGAACGGCGAGATTCCGTCCTCGGCAGGATCGCGTTCCGCCGGGCGGAGGACGGTCACTGCGACAAGAACCTGGCCGCGATATGGTCAACCCGCGAACCGGCCGTGACAGTCCCTCTCCACACTTTGAACGGCGGACCCATCTCGGAGGAACGATGCACATGCCTCATGTAAACCGAATCACCAGGAGGTGGCCATGAGTGTCGGGTTCAGGGTGTACATCGACGAATCGGGCGACGAGGGCTTCAAGTTCGACCAGCCGGGAAAGGGTAGTTCCCGCTGGTTTGTTCTCTCCGCCGTGGTCACGAGGGCGGTTGATGATCTTGAAACGGTGAAGCTCGTTGACGATGTGCGGGCGACCTTGAACAAGCCCCCACGCGAGCCACTCCACTTCCGCCGGCTCAAGCATGAGCACCGCCTGCCCTACGTGGACGCCATTGGCAAGGCCAGGCTCCGAGCCGTGAATCTCATGATCCATAAGCCGAGTATCCTGGAGCCGGAGAAGTTCATTGCCGAACCACACCTCCTTTACCGCTACGCAACTCGGTACTTGCTGGAACGCGTCTCCTGGCTCTGCAGAGATGCTCGGCGGTCATCCACCGAGACGGCTCGTGTGGTGTTCTCGAATCGCAGTTGCATGTCGTACGATGAGATTCGGAACTACCTGCAGCGACTAAAGGACCGGACCAATGAGTTCGGGGTCCGAATTGACTGGTCCGTGCTGGATCCGCAACGCATTGAAGCTCGCGCGCACGATTCGCTCATGGGTCTGCAGATCGCTGATGCGGTGGCATCTTCTTTCTACATGGCTTGTGAACTCACGCCGCAGGGGTACAACGAGCCGAGATACGCGGGAATGCTCCGCGACGTGCTATACCGTCACGACAGGCAATGCCTCGGGTATGGGCTGAAGTTCTGGCCTCGCGATGCGGCGGAATTCACTGAGAGCCATCTGGCCTGGCTCGAGCGATTCATGGAATGAAAGCAGGCAGGCCCCGGGCTTCAGGATCCCACCCGTAAGGGCTGCCGCCGTGAGGCGACCTGAAGGACTCCCGCGCATGCCTGCCATTCAGTAGTATATCGTCGCGCAAGACCGCAGCCAACAGGAGTCGAGCGATTCGCATAAGTGACTGCCACGCTGCGTCTTACGCCGCTCCGGCACGCGAGCGCAGCCTCGCTCGCTCACCCCGGCCGCGCGGCCAGCATGGCGTCGATCGCCCGGCGCGCCTTGGCGGCGAGTGCCGCCGGAACCTCGATGACGTGCTGCATGTGCTTCAGCGCGTCGCGGGTCTGTTCGAGCGTGATCTGGTTCATGTGCGGGCAGCGGACGCTGCACAGGCGGACCATCTCCTTGTCCGGGTTCTCGGCGGCGATGTTGTCGCCCATGGCGCATTCGGTGAGCAGCAGATAGCGGGGCGCCGCGGACTCGCGCACGCGGCGGATCATGGCGCCGGTGCTGCCGGAGAAGTCGGCGGCGTCCACCACTTCGGGCGAGCATTCGGGGTGAGCCAGTACGAGCACATCGGGGAACTGTCGCCGGACGTTGGCGACGTCTTCGACCGTGAACTTCTCATGCACCTCGCAACGACCGGCCCAGGCGATCAGCGCAGGCGCGTGCGCGCCGTCGCGGGCGTCATCCCGCGGTGCGAGGTTCGTCGCACCGAATTTCCCCGCGGGCCGAACGCGGTTCCCCGGGGTCGGCGCGTCGATCTCGATCCCATCCGCCGCGCGGCGCGCCAGCGCCACCCGGCGCCCCGTTTCGCGGGCGACGTTGCGGGCCAGGTATTCGTCCGGGACGAAGATAATCGTTTCGGCGTCAAACGACCGTACGACGGCGGCCGCGTTGCTGGAGGTACAGCAGGCGTCGGCCTCGGCTTTCACGTCGGTATACGTGTTGACATAGGCCACGACCGGCGCACCGGGGAAGCGGGCCTTCAGTGCGCGCACGTCCGCGGCCGTGATGCTCGCCGCCAGCGAGCACCCTGCCTCCGGCGACGGCAGCAGCACGGTGCGCTGCGGGCTGAGGATCTTCGCCGTCTCGGCCATGAAGCGAACGCCACAGAACACGATCACGTCGGCGTCCGTATCGGCCGCCCGGCGGGAGAGTTCCAGCGAGTCGCCGACGAAGTCCGGCACGGTGTGGTACAGCGCCGGCTCCATGTAGTTGTGGCCGAGGATGACGGCGTTGCGCTCGCGTTTGAGTTGTTCAATCTCGAAGACCAGTTCGGCCTTGTAGCCCAGCTCGATGTCCGGCACGACGCCGCGCAGGCGCCGTTGCATCTGAGACAGCGTGGATTCGATGGTGAGTTCAGCGATGGTCATACCCCATTATATGAAACCGGGCGCAGGTGAGTAGCTTCAAGCGATTCGCCGACCTCGCCACGCCCGCGTCCACGGTCACGAGGCGCTTGTCGCGTGGGTGTGGTGTGGTTACTGTAGGGCTATGGCACATGCCCCGCCCCGCTCCGCGATGGGATCGTCGGAAGCGTGGGGAGGGCGCGACGTTCGGGGATAGTCTACCCAGGGTGATGGGCAAGTGGTGGACGGCCGGACGCGCACGTCTTCTGCGCGTCCGGTCGCCGGAGAGGTCGTCCTCCTGATGCGACGATCGGACGCCCGTCAGGGACGTGATGGCACGGGCCTTGCGCTCCGCCAGCCATGAGGCCAGCTCGATCTCGTCCGCGCCCAAGGACTCGGCGCGCATCGCGTGTTCGAGAAGCCGTTCGATCCGGCCGCCGTCCTGGCTGCCGTCGAAGCGTTGCTCCCTGCACCGCAGATTGCGCAGGACTGAAATGCGACCGGCACGCCGCCGCGAGTGCGGGGCGTGCCGGTCGTGCTTCAACGAAGCATGTGGGTCTACCTGACGGGCAACTACTCGATCAGGTCGACCATGTTTCGACCCCCGATCTGCGTGAAGATATTGATCAGATCGTTGCTGTACTCCTCGATCGTCCCCTCGACGTGGAAATGATCGCCGCGGCCGATCGCGGCGATCTCTTCCATGATCGACTGGTCGGCGCCCTGGCCGACGGAGACCGTGATGATCTGGTAACCCAGGTCGGCGGCGTCCTGGGCTTCTTCGAGGGCGTACGTGCGCCCGCCGGACTCGGACGAGTTGCCCCAGCGGTCGCGGTTGGCGATGCCGTCCGTCAGCAGAATGATGACTTTCCGCATGAAGGGTCGATTACGCTCGCTCTGCATTTCCTCGATCGCCAGCTCGATGCCTTCGCCGATGTTCGTCGACCCCGACGGGATCATCGAGTCCAGGCTCTGCTGGACCTCCAGGAAACTGCGGGTCAGATCGACCTGGTGGATGCCGTTCGTGCTGTAGGTCATCAGCGCCATCTGGTCGGCCGTCTGGCGTTCCCACAGCATCTCAGCCATGTACCCGATCGCGTCCTTGATCGCCTGCATCGGCTGCAGCGGCATCTCCTGGAAGGTGTCCTCGTCAGCCTCGACGCGCTGGCTGATCATGTAGTCCGTCCAGGTCTTCACGCCGTAGCGTTCCTTGAACTGGCCGCGCGAGTTGCTGGTCATGTAGCTGGCGTAACTGCGCCAGATGTTCGCGGACGAGGAGGCGGAGTGATCGAGAATCTCGGCGCTGTACTCGCACTCGCCATCGCCGATGGTAGTGTTGCCGTTGCCGGCGTCCAGCGGATCGATGCCCTCGGCCACCCAGCGTCCGCCCGCGATGCCGCTGTGCCAGTCCGCCAGACCCAGCGCCACCGCCACGCGGTTACCGTAGTAGCTCTCGTTGTAGGCGTGCGTCAGAGCATCAATCTCGGCGGCGTTATAGCCACGCTCTGCCAAACTGGCCAGCAGGTTGGCGTCGCTCCAGGTGTAGCCGTAGCGCAGCCGGAGAAGGCCCGGATCGGCGGAGGCGCTGTAGGTGTCGGAATTGACGTCGTCGCCGTACGCCAGTTCCTTGAAGTAGCCCCACGCCGGACCGGCCGACTGGACCGGATCGCCCGGCAGTTCCTCATCGTCCCACAGGCTGATGCCTTCGATGTCGTCGGAGCCGCCCGGCAGCGCGTCCCACACTTCCCAGTTGTTGACGTCGCGGCTCGACAGATACTGGAGCAGGCTGTCGTACTTCAGCGAGCCGGAGATGTCGGAGACCACGACCATGTCGCGCGGCGTGATGGCGGCCGCGGCCGAGGCGGACACGTTGGTCGCGTTGTGGCCGAAGATCCCCGCAAAGTAGAGTCCGAGCGCGCCGTTGGGAGACGATTCGGTCTTGCGGACGACGATGCGCACCGCGTCCGGAAGTACGTCGGTCGCCACGAAGCTGTAGGTGCTGTCTTCCGGGTCGAAGTTTCCGCGACCGAAGATGATATCGGTCGCTGCGTCGAGCGTGACCTGCTCGCCGAGCACGTGGTTCTTCGAGATGATCTCGAGCGCTTCCTGCCGGGCGACCTCGAGCGGATCGTCCGCGAACTGATTGTCGGACAGGGCCAGCGCCGCGGCCATCGAGGCTGCGTCCGCCGCCCGTTGCAGGTCCGCTCTCGTGTTGTAGATGACCCCGACGTCGACGGCCAGGGCCGCGAATCCCGCGAGCACCGGCAACAGGATGACAATCAGAACTGCGATAATACCGCGCCGGCGCGCGTCGCTCGGGGCGCGCCGTCTTCGTCGATAAGCGTAGCGATGCATGTGTTCTTTCCCCTGCCTACTGAAAAACCGCCTGCCGGATCCCTCGTGAATCGGGATCGAGGCGCGGGGCGGACTTCGGAAGAAACGCCGGTCCACCGCCGGGCGCGCAGGCGAGCGTGCTTTGAAAGCCTCATCAGGGCGTTTCAACCTGAACCGTACGATTCAAATTCCCCAGCGACAAATCGGACATGCGCCGGGCTGGAGAAATTCCACGTCGGCGCCGCGGCGCCGATAACCGGTCGACGCGCGGCTCGCGCCAATCGTACGATCTATCTGGAAAAAGGCGGACCGAGCTTTGCAGGCGGTGCGTACGTCTGCGCCGGGGCGGCGCGCCGCAGAAGCGGGCGGTCCGCGGGTTTTTGCAGAATCGAGGCCAAGCCATGTCCGACTCCCACAACGGCGGCAGACGCGCCGCCTCGGCGCGCAACCGGCGCAAGGTCCGCCTGATCAACCCGGCGTTTCAGTGGAAGTACACGCTGACCGTGGTCGGCGGCGTGTTCCTGATCTACACCGTGATGAGTTGCGTGCTCTTTGGCGTGCTGCACCAGCAGGCCCGCCAGCGCGTGCTGTTTCCCAACGTCGCCAACGTGTGGGAGAACACGGTCGTCATGGTGGGCTTCGCCGCGGTCTTCGCCGTCGTCATGGCGGTGGCCCTGTGCATCTGGAGCATCATCATGACGCACCGGATCTGCGGCCCGCTGTATGTGTGCGAGCGGATGCTCAGCCAGGTGGCCGAGGGCCGCCATCCGGTGTATCGCCCCTTGCGCAAGAACGATGAGTTCCAGGACTTCTACGCCTTGATGTGGCGGGCGCTGGACACGACGCGCCGCCGCGAAGACGCCTGTCGCCAGTCCTTGCGACGCGCGCTCGACGCGCTGGACGAACTGACCGAGCGCGAGCACGACGCGGCCGCCCTGGCACAGGTCAAGTGCGACGTGGAGGCCCTGCGCCGGCAGCTCAACGAGGCCGTCATGGGGGCCGGCGTCGCGAGCGGGCACGACACGGGCGGTACGTAGCGCCGCCATCTCCCCAAAGACATACGTCAGGGGCGGTATCGCTTTCTATTAGAAAGATACAACCAGGAGCAAGCGGCAGATCGAGCAAACGCACGTGGTTGCCTCGGCTTCTCGTCAGCGACTGGCGCCCTCGCGTGGACATGCCGGAGTCGTCGCGCTGTCGCCCCGGCTGCATTGCTGCCGGGCCGCGGTGCGTTCATTCCTTACTTGCGCTCCACCGGCGGCTCCCCGGTCGGCGTCACCCCGATCACCGGCTGTCGCGGCAGATCATCGACGCGCGGCGCCGCGGGCGTTCGCAGCCGCAGCGCCATCGCCTGCGCCTGCCGGCTGTAGTCGATCGACTCGCCAAGCACTCGGGCCGCCTCCTGGCCCGCGTGGAACCCGCGCGAATTCTCGCTGCTGATGTAGTCGAGCCGCCACATTGCCTTTCGCTGCAATGCGTACACCGGCGCCAGCGAATCCTCGCTGGCCCCCGCCGCTTTCGCTTCGAGGATCGCGTCCAGCATCTGCGTCATGGCCGCCGCCGCCCGATCGATCAGGCCGGTCGTCCGTTCCTGGATCGCCAGCACGTTGGCCCGCAGTTCTTCCTCCGGCACGTTGTGGCACGTCTGGCAGGCGTTGTTAATGTTCAGCAGCGGGCTGCGCACGTGATGGTCGCTGATCTTCATCGCGCCCACCCGCTCGTAGGGCATGTGGCAGTCCGCGCAGCTCACACCGTTGCGCGCGTGGATGCCCTGGCTCCACAGCTCGAACTCCGGGTGCTGCGCTTTGAACAGCGGCGCTCCCGTCTCGCCATGGGCGAAGTCATAGAACGCCCCGCCGTCCGGGAATTCCTGCTCTTCCCAGAACGCTTCGAGGTGCTCAGCCTTCAGGCCGTTCCCCCATGGGAACGTCAGCGTCATCTTGTTCGCGCAGTAATATTCAACGTGACACTGCGCGCACGCGAACGACCTCATCTCCTGGCGCGTCGCCAGCGCGTTCGGATCGTAGGGGCTCGCGCGGTCCCCGCGCCGCCACTGGTTGACGCTTGGCAGATGCGGCACCGGGTCGTCGCTGGCCGCGAGCGCCGCGATTCCCTGCATGAACCCTGGCCGCGTCACGCGGATCGCCATCGACTCGGGATCGTGACAGTCGATGCAACTGACCGGGTGCGCATCCCCGAGTTGCACCTCTCCAGACTTGACTTTCGCCGTTGCGCCCCCGCGCTCACCCAGCCCCGGATGTAGCGGCGACGACTCGCCCGGCGTCCCGTCCGGCACCGCGGCCAGCATTGCGAGAACCTCTTCATAGGGCTTGCGGCTCACCGCTTCGAATCCCCGTATCACCGCAGGCATGTCAAAACCTGCCGCCAGCGCTGCGTCGTCCGCCGGCCGGCCCATCGCCTCCAGGCCCGCCTTCCGGTAGGCAACCGTGTTCGAGGCGTGGCAGTGCAGGCACGCCCCCGACTGCTGACGCTGAAGCACGCGCTCGGTGACCGTCTGGTCGTACAGCATGTAGGCGTGCCCGCGGGCCTCGCGGTAGTCGAGGCTGAACGCGTACCCCGCATACAGACGCCGCAGCCACGGATCCTCTTCCAGCTTGCTCGCAGGCATGGCGCTCGACATCCCGTACTGGGCGCCCTCCACCGTCTTGAGGTAGGCGTCGAACTGGTGCGGCCAGTTCAGCCCCCACGGCCGCGGGTCGGTCGATATCTCGCTCACCTCCGCCACCCGCACGAACGGGTTCCGCACCTCCTGCTTCCGCTCGAACATCGTCACCAGCACGTATACGACGATGAACATCGCCGCCGCCCCCAGCAGCGCCGTCGCCCCGACGACGATCCACCGCCGGCCCCGCGGCGCCAAGCCTCGATTCACCGCGTCTACCATTGCCGCTCAACTCCCTTCGTTGTCGCTTATCGTCGCTGTGCGTGCCCCACGTCGCTATGGCAATGCACGCACGAGAGCATTCCCTGGCCCTGCGTTGCGGGCAGCAGGTTATGCACGAATTCCCCGTGGCAGCCGATGCAGGCGCCCTGCGTCACGGCCGCGTTCCGCGGTTTGATCCGGATCGGCTCGTGAAAGTCGCCGGTTGTGAATGCCAGCGAATGGAAAAACCCGTTGTCCGCCTTCGTCACCCATTTGCCCAGCGGATGGTGCGGCAAATGGCAGTCGTTGCACGTCGCCACGCCATGGTGGCTTGACTTCACCCACGAATCGAAGTGCCCCTGCATCACGTGACAATTTGCGCATGAGGCGGGGTCGTTCTTCAAATACGCGGCGCCATCCCCGTATCCGAACGTGAACGCTCCCAGCCCGGCGAACGCCCCACCGAACAGCGCGGCGACCAACGGAAGAGCCCGCGCCGGCCACCACGATCGGCGTCCCGCCGAGTTCGCCGCATCTGAGCCGTCCATGCCTTTCCTTCCCAAAACCGCCCCGACCAAACCGCCTCCCCAACCGTAACGGCGCTGTGTCCGGATGGCAACCTCCCCGGTTCTTGTCGCTTGCCCGCCTTCCCGCTTCCCGCGCTCTTCAACTGCCCGGCGGCCGCTTGGTCAAACAGCGCGTCCATGAGGGCCCGGCGCTTCGCGAGGTACGTTTCGGTCACTCTCTGCGACGTCATTTCCGCAATCAGATTCTCCCGGCGCTTGACGTTATTCAGTCGGTCCGTCGGCGGCAGTTCAACGAAGCCGTCATGGGAGTCGGCGGCGCAAACGGTCACGATCGCGGCGAGGCGTAGCTCCGCCCGCAGCGACTGCCTGCACAAGTTGACTTCCCACCGCTGCGGACTACAGTCTTCCTAGGCGTCGACCGAGTCGGCCGCGTCCTGCACGCGACTGTCAGCCGGCCGACGACCCGAGCTTTCGATGTCTGCGGCATCGGCGGAAGTGACGTCTCAGGGACGCGCGGACGCCTGCAAGCCCGGGCGCCCGTCGTGGGCCGGATGCCGCCGCCACCCACCGCGCTGCATACACCTGAAAACCCGTGTCGTTTCCCTGTGCGCGCGACGCGCTTCGCGTGCGCGCCTGCGCCGGTACGGCCGGGCGATGGCGGGACTGCCCTTCGCGCGACCGGACCTCACATCGAGTTTCCTGGAGCGCAAACATGTCAAAGAAACTGAGTTCGAGCGTCAGCGCCGCGCGATGCGCGGCCGTCGTCATCCTGTGTGGATGGTGGGGCGGCAACGCAACGGCGGAAACCGTCTTCCTTACGCCGTCGGATGACGCCTATGTCGACAGCGCAGACGTCGGCGGCAATCACGGCTGGCGCGATTACCTGCTCGCCGGCGAGTGGGATAACGAGCCGCCGTATCGAACCTGTCGCGGCTACCTGAAATTCGATCTGGGCGTCATCCCGAAGGGCCGGCAGATCGCCCGCGCCCGGCTGCTCGTGAGCGCCGCGAGGCTCTACAGCCCGCCGGTCACCGTCGGCGCCCACGCACTGGCGACTGACACGTGGGGCGAGATGGCGATCACGTGGAACAACGCGCCCGTGAACTTCGCGCCCACGCCCGCGGACTCCATCGCCGCCGCCGCAGGGTGGAACGCGTGGGACGTGACGACGGTGGTCGCGACTGAATACGCGGGCGATGGCACGTGCAGCCTGGTGCTGCGCGTGCCAAATGAGGGCGTCGGCCCGCAGGGCGCCTGGTTTGACACAAAGGAACGCAACGACGTTCACCTGCGGCCGGCGCTGGAGGTCGTTCACGTTGCCGCTGGCGCCAAGCTGACCGAACTGTCCGGCGGACATGACTCGTATGTCGACAGCGCCGACGCCGGTGGAAACCACGGCTTTCGCGATTACCTGATTGTGGGCGACTGGGACGGCGAGTCGCCGTACCGGATCTGCCGCACGTACATGCGGTTTGATTTGTCGTCACTGCCGCCGGACCAGACCATTCTCAACGCCGAACTGCACATGGCGGCCTTCCAGGTGGGCGCGCCGACCGCTACCGTCGCGCTTCACTACCTTGGCGACGATCAGTGGGGCGAGAACACGATCACATGGAACAATGCGCCCACGACCTACAACCGCACGCCGACCGATACGCGGCAGGCTCCGCTGGGCCACGTGATGTGGAGCGTGACCGACGACGTGGACACGGTGTATCACGGTGACGGGCTTTACAGCTTTGTTTTGCGCCTGCCCACCGAGGGCGCGGGCGGTGAGTCGGCGCGCTTCCACAGCGACGAATCGACCGCGGCGCTGATGCGGCCGATGCTGCGCGTCGTGACGGGCGAAGCGTGTACCGGGGCGGAGCGGATCAAGTCGGCCGTATGTAAGCACAAGCGCACGGGCGGTAAGTTGAAGGTCGTGCTGGACCGCGGAGTGGCCGGCGATTCCTACGTCGTGACGCTGACCACCGGTGAGCAGGCGGCCGGCACGTTGAACAACAAGGGCAAGGCCCGCGAGAAGTTCACCGGCCTGCCCGCCGGGAGCGGCACCGCGACCGCCCGCTGGGGCTGTGGCGCGGCGGACCAGGCGGACTACGCCTGTCCGTAAGGCGCTACCGCCGGCCCGTGTACGACCGCTGAAACAGGGCGAAGTCGCGCAGGTCCAGGTCATAATCGCCGTCCGTATCGACGCAGTCGCAGAACCACTGGTTTTCGTAGCCGGGGCCGTGGAAACAATCATCGTAGGCATAGAAGTCGTCGAGATCGACGTCCTGGTCGCAGTTGCAGTCGCCCACGAGAACCCGGTACGCCCACGTTTCATTATTGCCGCCGCCGCGGTGGTTGAAGTCGTAACCGGAGAAGACGACGGCATGGCCCTGCCGGGTGTCGTAGGCCATCGCTGATCCCTGCCGCCCCTCCGGAAGATCCTCGGACATCAGCAGCCAGTCTTGCCCGTCCCATTCCCACGCATCGGCCAGGTTCTCGAAGCGGAAGCCGCCGTACATGACGGTCTTCTGCCGGGCCTCGTCGTAGGTCATGGCGTGTCGCCGCCGGCCGGGCGGTATGTTCCGCGGGCTTATTCGCGTCCAGGTCTGGCCGTTCCACGTCCACGTGTCGCTGAGGTTGCTCCCCCCGCCGAACAGGACGCACTGGCGCCGAGCCTTGTCGTAGACCATGGCGCCCAGTTCGCGCCCGGCCGGACCGGCATCGCTGGCATGTCGCCACTCGTCGCCGTCCCACTCCCACGTCTGGCCCGATGAGCCGAAGAGGACGCAGACGCGGCGATCGCTGTCGTACGCCAGGAGGGGCGAGTTATCTTCCGGCGGGCCGCCTTCCGCGCGCAGCGACCATGCCGCGCCGTTCCATTCCCACGTTTCATCCCCGCCGCTGGTGCCGCCGTACAGAACGACCACGCGGCGGGCCTCATCGTAGGCCAGTGCGGGAAGCTGCCGCGCAGACGGACCGGCTACGTTGCGTCGCGTCCACAACCGCCCGTCAAAAACCCAGGTGTCGCTCAGGAGCTGAAACGTCTCGGAATTGAATCCGCCGAATGAGACCACTTCGTGGCGGGCGCGGTCATAGGCCATGCCGCCGCCGGTGCGATCGGGCGGCAGATGGTCCGCGGCCACCGCGCGTTGCCAGGAGGCTCCATCATACTCCCACGTGTCGCCGAGGGCGGCGTCGCCCTGTATGGCGCGGTACTTTCCTCCAAACAACACGCACAGCCCACGGCGCGAGTCGAAAGCCATGCCGTGGAAATCGCGATCGCGCGGGCCTGAGACGCTGCGCTGCGTCCACGCTGCGCCGTCCCACTCCCACAGCGACCCGTCGCGACCACTGAGTCCAAAGAGCACGACCACGCCGCGCTGGTCGTCGTAGACGAGTGTATGTCCCGCCCGGCCCCAGGGTCCGTCACAGGAGGCTTCCTCCCACGTCTGGCCGTCCCATTCATAGGTGCAATCGTCGCCGCTTTCGCCCCCGAAAAGGACCGAGACGTTACGGGCCGAATCGAAGGTCATGGCGGCGAAGTCCCCCGGCGCCGGGCCGCTGGAACTGACCTGCCGCCACTGGGCGCCGTCCCACTCCCACGTGCGGCCGGCGTTCGTCTGGAGCACGACGACGCGGCGGCGGGAATCGAACGTCATCGAATGTCCGCTGACGCGCAGGTTGCTGAAGCTGCCGGCCAGTCGCCACTCGACGCCGTTCCATTCCCATGTGTCGGATCGCGTCGAATTGCCATCGTTTCCGCCGTGCAGTACGACCACGCCGCGCCGGCTGTCAAAAGCCAGGGCGTGTTCCGAGCGCGGCACCGGCCCGCCCGTGGCAGCAAGCGTCCACGCGGCGCCGTCCCATTCCCACGTCTCGCCATCGATGCCGCTGTCCAGCCCGCCGAACAGGACCGTGACGCGACGGACAGAGTCATACGCCATCATATGTCCGTGCCTGGCGCTAAGCGTCAGCGGGCTCCAGTCGGGTTCGCACTGTCCGGCGACGTGAACGGGGCAGGCGATCGAGCCGGCCAGAGCCAATGTGACGATGATGCCCGGTGAGGTTCGCTTCATGTTCTTCCCCCTGAATCTATGGCTGGCCAAACGTCAGTCCCGTCAGCGGCCATCCCTACCCGCCGCCAGTGAACGATCGCTGGAAGATGGCGAAATCTCGCAGGTCGAGATCGTTGTCAGCGTCCCGATCGGCACAGACACACGGGTCGCGCAGCGATTTGCCCGGCCCCTTCATACATGTGCCGTACAGCTCGTAGTCCGCCAGATCGACGTCGTGGTCGCAATCGCAGTCGCCGACAAACCGCCGATACTGCCACGTCTCATTGTTGCCGCCGTTCTCGTGCGCGAAGTCGTAACCCGCGAACATGACCACTCGCTGCCGTGCCGCATCGTAGGCCATCGCTGCGCCCTGCCGTGCATCGGGCGTGCCATCCGAGACTCGCGTCCAGTCGCGGCCGTCCCATTCCCACGCATCGGCGAGGTTTCCGCCGTTGTAGCCGCCGTACATCACCGTGACGCGACGCGCCTCGTCATACGCCATGGCGTGCCGTCGTCGGCTCGGCGGCAGGGTCTGCGGCTGCTGCTGCGTCCAGGCCTCGCCGTCCCAGGTCCACGTATCGCGCAGATAGCCCCCGCCGCCGAACAGCACGCAGACGCCGCGGGCTGCATCGTAGACCATCGCTCCCAACGTCCGCGGCGGCGGTCCCGCCACGTTGCGCCGTCGCCATTGTCCGCCGTCCCACTCCCACGTCTGACCGCCCGCGAACAGCACCGACACGCGGCGAGCGCCGTCGTAGGCCATGACAGGGCCGCTGTCCTGCGGAGGGCCACCGTCGGCGCGTTTTGTCCATTCGCCGCCGTCCCACTCCCACGTGTCGTTCAAAGCAACGGCTCCGCCGAACAGCACGACGACCTCGCGGTGACGGTCATAGGTCATGGCGGGGTTCTGACGTACGGACGGGCCGACCACGTCGCGCTTCGTCCACGTCTCGCCGTCGAAGACCCACGTGTCCCGCCGATAGAGATCCCGCTCGAAGTTGTATCCGCCAAAGGCGACCATTTCGTCGCGGGCGCGATCATACACCATGCCCGGTCCGGTCAGATCGGGAGGCAGATTCTCGACGGCCACGGCCTGATTCCAACGCACGCCGTCGTACTCCCACGTATCGCTGCGAACGATGTCGGTGCTGGTACCGCCGTAAACGACCATCACGCCACGATCCTGATCGAACGCCGCCGCATGGTAATACCGCGTGCTCGGTCCTTCGGTGTCGACTTCAGTCCACGTCTGACCGTCCCATTCCCAGACGTCAGACGAGGAACCATGAAGGAGCACGACCTCGCGTTCTGAGTCGTAGACCATGACCGGCGCGAGACGCGCGCCCGGTCCGCTGCACGTTCGCTGCGTCCAGGATTGTCCGTCCCACTCATACGTGCATGGATCGGCTTCCGACCCGCCGAACAGGACGGTCACGCCGCGGGATGCATCGTAAGCGAGAGCGCAATCGTAGCCGGGGTCGGGGCCGTCGAAGTCGGCATACTGCCACTCCTCACCGTCCCACTCCCACGTCTGCCGACCCGTCAATTTAAGCACGACGACCTCGCGCTGCTCGTCGTAGGCCATCGCATGAGAGGAGATGGAAAAACTGCCCTCGTCCCACACCTGTGTCCAGCGGTCTCCGTCCCATTCCCAGGTGTCGCGGAAATCGCGGAAGTTCTCGCCATAGCCGCCATGGAGCACGCAGACGCCGCGCCGGCTGTCGAACGCCATCGCGTGTTCGACGCGTGGCGCCGGTCCGTCGGCGGCAGCCAGCCTCCAGCGCCGACCGTCCCATTCCCAAGTCTCTCCGTCGCGGCCGCTGTCCAGCCCACCAAAGAGAACCGTCACGCCGCGGGCTGAGTCATACGCCATGGCGTGCCCTTCGCGACCGCTGAGTGTGAGCGGACGCCAGTCAGGCGGGCATTGGCCGGTCGTGGCCGCCGTGAGGCCGGTCGTGCCCCATGCCGCTGCCGCAAATATCGCAGCCGTCTTCGTTCTCATGGTTCCCCCCGTCGCACCCGCAAGCTACCCGGATTCCTGTACGCCGAGCACCAGTATGGCGGAATACGCGACGGAGTTCAATTCTCCAGAGTCGGATGTGTGACACGACCCGCCGCCAGAGCCGTCAGGCCCCATAACCTGGAGCGCCTCGCGTCTCGCGGAGCGGTCGATCAGCCCTGATCAAGCTGGTTCGGGCTTGTCGATGGGCGGACGGCTCTCAAGGTGCGCCCGCACAGCGGCGACGGCATCCGCAACGGTGCCGAACACTACCACGTCGCTGCGGTGCTTCCAGCCGGCGTTGGCCATCAGACGCAGCGGCTGATGGCGGGCACCCGCAACCGCCACGAAGATGCCGGCGCGGCGGAGCGTTTCGATGGTGGATTCGAGGTTGATCAAACCCGTGGTGTCCATGGTGGGTGCGCCGCGCATGTCGAGGATGACGGCACGCACATTGGACGAGATCGTGCGCAGCGCGCTGAGTCCGCGTTGAGCCGCGCCGAAAAAGAGCGGACCTGCCACTTCATACACCAGCACCCCGGTAGGAAGCTCCGCCGACAGGGCTGGATGATCCGCGCCCGCCAGCCTTACCGTGGAGAGCTCGGCCATGCGCCGCATGAACAGCAACGCCGCCAGCACGACGCCGGCGCCGACGGCGACAACCATGTCGAAGATGACCGTCAGACCGAAACACACGATCAGTACGGCCGCGTCGCTGCGCGGGCCGATGCGGACGACGCGGATGGCGTGACGCAGTTCGCTCATGTTCCACGCCACCACCAGCAGCAGCGCCGCCATCGCCGCCATCGGCAGATAACCGAGCAGCCCGGCCAGCAGACCCATCGCGGCGAAGATAAACGCAGCATGGATGATCGCGGCCACCGGCGTGCGGGCCCCGGCGCGGACGTTGGTCGCGGTTCGCGCGATGGCGCCGGTGGCGGCAAACCCACCGAAGAACGGCGCGACGACGTTGCCCAGACCCTGACCGATCAGTTCCGCATCCGGGTCATGCTTGCGACCGGTCATGCCGTCCGAAATGACCGCGGACAGCAGCGATTCGATCGCGCCGAGCAGGGCGATCGCCAGTGCCGGGCCGATGAGCACGCGCCACTCAATCGCGGCCGCCGCCTCGCTCCACGGAAGGCTCGGACGCGGCAGCGTCGCGGGGATTCCGCCGAATGCGGAGTCGATCGTCGCCACCTGAAGCCCTGGCGCGATCCGCGCCGCCAGCCACGCCGCCACCGCCGCCACCGGCAATGCAATCAGCGGCGCGGGAACCCGCCGCGTGAGGCGCGGAAGCAGAACGAGCATCGCCAGGGTAACACCACCCACAACCGCATCCGCCCCCCGCCAGCTTCCGGCGGCGCCGATCAGCACGGCCACCTTCTCGACGAAGTGGTCGGGCATGGCCGGGACGGTCAGGCCGAAGAAGTCCTTCAGTTGCAACGTGGCGATGACCACGGCGATGCCGGCCGTAAATCCCGTCGTGACCGGGTAGGGGATGAACTCGATCAGCTTCCCCAACCCGCCGACACCCAAGAGGATAAGAATCACACCTGCCATCAGCGACGCGCACATCAGCCCGGCGATGCCGTACTGCTGCACGATCGGCGCGAGGATTACGACGAAGGCGGCGGTGGGGCCGGACACCTGCACGTGGGAGCCGCCGAAGATGGCGATCACGGCCCCCGCCACGGCCGCGGTATACAGGCCGTGCTGGGGCGGCACGCCCGTCGCGATCGCCAGCGCCATCGACAGCGGCAGTGCCACCGCGCCCACGATCAGCCCGGCGAGCAGATCTGAGCGGAAATGCGCTGCGGAATAGCCGTCCCGCCACGCGGCGCGCAGTGCTCTGGCCAGGAGCGGCCCGCGACAGACGCGCGCGGTCGCGGGGGCGGGCGGCGGCGCCTCGGCGAGACTCAACGATCCACCCCCCGGCCGGCCGCCGCCGTGTGGCGAGTGCCGACCGTCGCGATGGCCGGGCAGAGATGTTCTCGGACCTGGATCAGCGTGAGGGCGTCTGGTTTCTGGCACAAAAGCAAATCCCGCGGATGCCGGTGCAAACGTCGCGGGATATCGAATATTTCCGGG
>CAZYLK010000106.1:0-3913 GCA_964648365.1 uncultured Phycisphaeraceae bacterium | reverse complement strand
AAGCCCGTGGTCGATGCGGATGCATCGGTCACGGGAACGACGATCAGCCGATGCTGCTCGTCGCCTACGGGATGCCGCCGGAGTAGGTCGCCTTCGACGGCCAGCCGTATCGCCGCTGTTGTTGCATGCTTGTCGTCCGGCCCGAACCGCTGCGGCTTGACGAGATTAGTCACACCGTTGCGATAGGCGTAGGGTGCCCGCAGCGGCCGATGCAGAACGGGAACCTCCACTCGTTGGTCAAAGAGCACCCGTGACTCCAGCGAGGGCCGGCGAAAGATACGGTCCAGTTCCGGCAGCAGCGGACGCCGACCCGTCCCCCCCACGCGGCCGCCGACGAGTTCATCGAATAGCGTCCCGATCTCCTTCTCCGGGTCGACGACTTTCACCGGGCGCGGCGGCGTCAGAACGATATCGTTACCGCGCGTGTCCATGAACCGGATCAGGTCTTCGGGGGTCCGTAGCGAGTCGCCTTCAATCTCCACACGGCGAACAATGGCACGCTTGGCGGCGTTGACGCGATCAAGGTCAATAGACTGGCCGCTGAAGAACCGCCGGACGCGGTCGTTTCCGGCAGCCGTCCTCGCCCTGACGAACCCGATGTCCGGACAAAGGAGCACGACCCCGATGTTCGCGGCCTCCAGCCGTGAGGCGTCCGGGCAGTACTGGACGACGCTGTAGTAGCCTCGGGTTGGCGTCATGTCAGCTCTCCTTCCTTGCCGAAATCCAGATCCCCCTGCGGCCAGCACGCCGGCGCCAACCATTGTAGCATCCTATCGGCGACGAAACCGGCTCGATCGTGAACCAGACGGACCAACGCCGTTCGGGCGGTTCGATCCACCTCCCACTCGGGGGGAATGGAATCAACCATCGCACGGCAGGTCTCGGCATCCAGGGAGCCAAGCCGTGCCGCAGTGTCCTGGACGATCGAACGCCGGTCCTTCACCAGTGGCACAAATCCGCTGAAGAGGCCGAACAACCGCTCTTCGCGTACGCAATCTATCCTTGCGACAGCGGCGTTGAGGTCGCGACCGCAGGTGAAACAATGCGTGTGATCCATGGCCACCAGCCTGAACCGCCCCGGCGCTGCGTTTTCTCCGGAAAGAAAGACGTTGTCGCGGTTGGGGCGTCTCGTGGCGAGGTCGGGCGGGTGGCGATCACAGTTCAACGTCCATGTGTCGAACACGACCAGGCGGGCGACGTCGTCCGGGTTGTCGAGCAGTTCAAGTTCGGCCGGATCGCCACCCCATGTGTGACCCGTCTCGGCACGTGTAACGAATGCCGGACCCGGCGCGATGCGACCTCCTCCCGGCAGTGGAATCTCATCGAGTTCCTCCAGCCGAAGAATGGCGAAGTCGAATGTCGGCAATCCGAGCCAGCGGGCGAGCTGCGTGCCGACCCACTCACACGCGAGGGCATGCGGGCCTTGGGGATTGCCCATTGCCTTGCAGTAGGCCTTCCCCGCATCGGTCAGGATGCGCGCGGTGCCCATGCTGGTTGCGAGGGACTTCTCAAATCGGATGAATCGAGTCGGATGCCACGGCTGAGGCCCGGTTTGCGACAATGCTCAGTCTCTCCGCGCATGCCTGACCGGCAATAGTGCCGCATGTGACGACGGGATGCAAGTTCCGTGCGGCGGCGTGCTGGTGTACCATAGCCGGAGCTGCCGTCGCGGCTCGTAGACGCCGGGCCTCTGCGTCACAGCGCGGTCAGAACGACAGCCGCAGCCTCACGCCCGTCACCAGCGCGTCGTCCACGTCGCCGGCCGCGCCGGGGTTGACGATGTACTGCACGTCAGGCGTGATCCAGCACCACTCGCTGACGCGGATGGCGTAGTAGAGTTCGTAGACGACTTCGTTGTCGGCCGTGTCGTCCACGCGGTAGCGGTAGATGTGCGACGCCCGCTGCATCGCGAACGCGACACCCAGGACGTCTCGATCACGCGACGGGATCAGACCGGTGTAGGACAAACCGCCCGACCAGAAGTGCGACGTGCGGTTGCGCTCCGGGTTGCGGTAGCCGAACCGGCCGAAGATGCCCAGCCCCTGGTCATCCTCCGACGACTCGCGGTAGACCTGCTGATCGAAGTTGACATAGAGGATCGCGTTGTTGCCTTCCGTCTCCGTCTTCTGGCGGCGCCTCGGGAAGACTGAACGCTGAAGCGGGTCGTACGCCAGGCCGAGGCGGTAGTTGCCTGCGAGCGGGCCGCGCTGCGACGGGATCTTGACGTGAAAGTCGTTCTCGACGTACGCCCGAAAGAGATCCTCGTCGTGAAACGCGGTGGAAAAGCCCGGTTTGTAGAGGACGGACTGCGCGTCGGCCGCGCCGATGATCAGCGTGTACCATTCGCACGGCCGCACCGTCACTGCGGCCCCCAGCCCGATCGCCAGCGGAACGAATGGGTT
Source organism: uncultured Phycisphaeraceae bacterium (assembly GCA_964648365.1). Lineage (GTDB taxonomy): Bacteria > Planctomycetota > Phycisphaerae > UBA1845 > UBA1845 > SURF-32. The sequence continues at coordinate 1,511 of CAZYLK010000106.1, read as the reverse complement.
GTTGTCCAGCGCCTGGTTCCAGAACTGCTTGTCCTCGCTGTTGGCGTACGCATTGCGGTCCGCGATGGTCTGGAAGTCCAGGAATCCCAGGGTCAGCGACACGCGGCCGTCCCAAAAGTGATGCCGGTACCAGAGCTGGGCTACGTGCAGTTCGATATCGCCGTCGGCATCGTCGTTGACTTCCGTCAGCGCCCCGGTGCGGTCGTTGACACCGTCCCCCCAGTTGCGCTGGCCGTGGATGAACAGTTCCGCCGTCCACCCGGGCGACACCCGACTGAGGTCGAACGACAGGAACGCGTCGAGTGACCCGCTGCCTTTGCCGTGGCCGTTGGTGTTCAACCCGCCGTGCCCGACGGTCTGAAACTGCTGATTGTAGTAAAGATTAAATTTGATCCCGGCTTCCTCGAGGTCGGTGCGGACCCCGCCCCAGTCGCCCGTGGCGGTCGCGGCGCCAAGGTCGAAGAGGCCCCGCAGCGGCGGCGGCTCCGCGGCATCCTGTAGCGCGCCTGCCTCGGTGGGTGTGTCGGCAGGCACCGGTTCCACGGCCGTTGCCGGCGTTTCCTGCGCTGCCACCGGCGGCGTTTCCTGCGTTCTCACGGCCGTGCCGGTTGTCTCCGGCGTCTGTCCAACGAGTGAGGCTGACACAAGAACCAGCCAGACGCAGCAGTTCGACATCGCAAAAGCCTCCCCGGCGATGCAGCGCGAGCGAGGCGAAGGCTCAGCGGCCGCGTCCTATCGCCGCGCGTACAACTTGAACGAACCCCGTGATGGGAATCCCCCTGGCCCTCGAATACCGACCGCGTCAGGGCCGGGAGGATTCATCGACTCCGCAGATCGACCTGATTCAGGTTGCATAAGTCGTGCCAAGCGGGGGCGGGGGGCGACGGGCGCGGGCGGTTTGCGGAGGCGAATCCGAATGACGGGTGTCGGCGCCGGCACTGGGTAGCCGATGCCGCATCGATAATCGCTGCCACCTGGCCCGTTCTGCGGCGTTGGCGGCCTCAGGCGGTCCAGGGTCCGGCGTAGTCGGCGCTGAAACCCGCGGCGTGGTCACAGGCCAACTGGTGCATCCGCTTGGCGATCTGGCGCAGGTGAAGGCAGTCGTGAGCCCGCCAGGAGACGAGCAGATCGCCGGCGCGGATCGGCCCCGCTTTCGGGTGGAGGTAGGATCGCGACCAGTCCGGTTCGCCGCCGGCGATGACCGAACGGAGCCAGTCGACGGAAGCGGCTCGCTCCGCGCGAAAGCGCGAAACGGTATCGGCCAGGTCCGCCTCGTTGTATTTCCGCGCGATCGCCCAGCCGGGCGGATCGATCGGCGGCCACGGCCGGGTCGAATCTTCGAGCGTCGACCGCAGCCGGGTACGGAAGTCCTCCACTTCCTCGTCCAGCAGGTGCCGGCAGACCTCCAGGATGGACCAGGCGCCGTCGGGCGGCTTCCAGCGTGCCGCCGTCGGCGACAGTCCTTCGACGACGCCCGTCAGAACGCCGCCGAAGCGAGCCAGTTCGTCAAT
>CAZYLK010000105.1:0-20415 GCA_964648365.1 uncultured Phycisphaeraceae bacterium | reverse complement strand
GACGTGGCTGCGCAAGCCCTGGCGGCCTTGGATCGGCAGTCGCCTTGACGGTCGATGGGCGTACTCTGGCACGCGCTGACACACACCCCGAACGCAGCGCCGGTTGAGGCGGCTCACCGCCACCGATACTGTAGCCGCATGTCCGACCCGCTCGTCTGCAACATCTGCGATGCCGCCACGCCCCGCGGCAACGGCGTCGAGACGGCCGACGTGCCGTCGAACGTGCGGCGGTTTCGCGACGAGTGCTTTGCCGTGTGGCGGTGTCCGGCGTGTCGGTGCATTCATGCCAGCGACGAGGTCGATCTCGATCACTACTACCGCGACTATCCGTTTCAACAGCAGCGGCTCGACGGGGCCACGCGGGCGTTTTTCCGTGTGAACTTGAAACGGCTCATGGGCGGGGGACTGCGGCGCGAGCACACCCTGCTCGACTACGGCTGCGGCAGCGGGCTGTTCCTGGCGTTTCTGCGCGAGCGCGGCTTTGATCGGGCTAAGGGTTTCGATGCGTTTGCCGAGCAGTTCAACGCGCCGGACCTGCTTAAGGCGACCTATGACTGCGTGTTCTCTCAGGACGTGCTGGAGCACGTGGCCGCGCCGCGCGACCTGCTGGCGACGTTCGACCGGCTGACGGCCCCTGGCGGGCTGATCGTCATCGGCACACCCAACGCGGCCGCGGTGGACCTTGCGCGGCCCGAGACGTGCATGCATACGCTGCATCAGCCGTATCATCGTACGATTCTGACGAAGGCGGCGCTGATCGCCTGCGGCCGCGACCTCGGCTGGTCCGTCGTGCGGGAGTTCGATACGCCATACGTCAACACGCGCATCCCCTTCCTGAACGTGCGCATGTGGAACCGGTATTCGCGGGCGCACGACAACACGCTGGACCTGGCGTTCGAGCCGTTTCGCGTAAACCGCGCGCTGATGAAGTTCGGGACGCTGTTCGACGGCTTCTTCGGTTCGTGTCGTTGTCCGGCTAATGACGTGATGGTGCTCTTTCGGAAGGGAGTGAGGGAGTAAGGGAGTAAGGGAGTAAGGGAAGAGCGGATGACTGAGGATCGGGCGAAAGCGCGGGGGAAAGAGGGATGCGGGACAGCCGTGCTCGTTGTCACTGGCGAGCCGCGTGGCTTCAACCCGCGCGGAGTCTCCTGCGAGCTCATGCTGGCCATCACATCACTCCACTCCGGCCGGAGCCACGGATGAGCGCTACGCCGACGGCTTTCTCAACGGGCGAACCGGCCGCGCCCTCCCTGCGCCATCGCATCCTCGGCACGGCCGGGCACATCGATCATGGCAAGACGTCGCTGGTGCGGGCGTTGACGGGGGTCGATACGGACCGGCTGCCGGAGGAGCGGCGGCGGGGGATGACGATCGAACTGGGCTTTGCGGAGCTGCGCGTCGGCGACGTGTCGTTCGGCATCGTCGACGTGCCGGGGCATGAGCGGTTCGTCCGTACGATGGTCTCCGGCGCGACGGGCATCGACGTGGCGCTGCTGGTGGTGGCGGCGGACGACTCGGTCATGCCGCAGACGATCGAGCACGTCGAGATTCTGAGGCTGCTGGGCGTGCGACGATTAGTCGCGGCCGTGACGAAGATCGACGCGGTCGATCCGGACTTGGTCGAACTGGTGGCGGAAGAGGTGCGAGACTTGCTCGAAGGGCAGGGCTGGGACGCGGCGCGGATCGTGCCGGTCTCGTCACTGACCGGCGCGGGGCTGGACGAGCTTCGAGCGGCGCTGGCGGTCGCTGCTGACGCGGATGCGGCTGGTCTGGGGGGTGATGCCTCGGCCGACTCAGGGGATCACGGCGAGGCCGCGGCCGGTGGGGCGGGGGCCGGTACACTGGCAGGCGACGCGCCGGAAGCCTGTTCAACGCCCGCGGCGCCGTTTCGCATCGCCGTGGACCGCGTGTTCGTTGTGCAGGGCCGCGGGACGGTGGTGACCGGGTCGGTGCTTTGCGGGCGGGTGGCGGCCGGCGACGTGCTGCAAGTCTGGCCGGGGGGGGGCGAGTGCCGCGTGCGGGAGTTGCAGGCCCACGGTCACGCGCGGGATGCGCTCGCGGCCGGCCAGCGGGCAGCGATCAACGTCACCGGCGTCGACCGCGAGCGGCTCGAACGCGGGGCGGAACTCGCTACGCCCGGATACCTGGCCGAATCGCGGGTCATGGACGTGCGGCTATCGTGCCTGGCGAGCCATCCGCGCGGGATTCGCTCCACGGCCACCGTGCGGCTCGAAATGGGGACCGCGGAGACGCCGGTGCGCGTGGTGCTGCTCGACCGCCCCGTGCTGTCGCCGGGCGAATCCGCATACGCACAGCTTCGCGGCGGCGTAGCGACGGTGGCGGCGTACGGCCAGCGGTTCATCCTCCGCGACGAGAACGCGACGCGAACGATCGGTGGGGGGGTTGTCCTGCGGCCGGGCGGGCGGCGGCGGCGCGGCGAGGCCGAGGCCGAGCGGCGGGCGCTGGGAAAATTGGAATCCGCCGACGAAGCCGACCGTTTGGAAGAAGTTCTGCGCTTCCACGGGTTCGCGCCGCCCGCGCCGTTGCGGCTGGTCGCGCTGACCGGGATTCCGCTCGAGCGACTGCCCCTGGTGAGCCGTCGTTTGATCGACGAGGGGCGGCTCGTGGCGTTCCCGGATGCGTCACCTGGCGCCGAGTCGCGGCGTGCCGGCTCAACGAAACTCAGCGAGCCGCGGGCTTTAGCCCGCGCGGATGCTCCGTGGTCACGAGACGTGCATCATGCGGCGCGATCCTCGGACGAAGGGCGGGCGTCGCAAGGCCGGTGCGCTCGGGCGCACGTCGATTCGGACGGCGGGGCCGATGCTGAGCCGCAGAATCCGCGCGGGCTGAAGCCCGCGGCTCGCTGGCAGAACGGTACTGCATCGATGCCGGCAGCCAACGATGCGGACGGGAGCGGTGTACACATCCGCCTGGAATCGTACTACGTCCCGGCCGCGTTGGACGACCTGTACACGCGCATCGCCCGACGGCTGGAGCGCTTCCATCGCGAGCGTCCCGAAGAGCCGGGCCGACTGGTGGAGACGGTGCTGGGCTGGATCGAGCGGCTGGCGGGCAAATCGCTGGCCCGGCCGATCCTCGACGAATTGCTGCGAACGGGGCGGCTTAAGCGCATCGGTGCGTTCGTCGGGCTGCCGAAGTTTGTGCCGACGCTGTCGGCTGCTGACGAGCAGCTTCTCGAAGGGTTCATCGGCGATGTGACCACGGGCGGATTCGCCCCGCCCACGATGGATACGCTTCTGACGCTGCCCAAGGTGGATCGCAAGCGGCTGGACCGCATCGCGAAGCTGGCGGTGGCGACGCGACGGCTCGTCCACATCAAAGACGATTTCTACCTGACGCCGGAGTTGGAGCAGCGGCTTCGCGAACGCGTGACGGCTCTGATTCAGCGCGAAGGCCCGGTCACCGTGGCCCGGGTTCGCGAGGCGCTTTCCACCAGTCGCAAGTACGGCGTGCCGCTCTTAGAATACCTCGATCGAATCGGCCTGACGCGACGCGACGGTGATCGCCGCGAACTGGCCTGTGAGATCGACGCATGACGCCCCGCACTCAGGATCTTCTGCGAACCCTGCCCTCCATCGACCGCCTGCTCGCTCACGAGGAGGTGCAGGCGTGGAACGACGCGTTTCCGCGCGAGGTGGTCGTGTCGTCGGTGCGGGCGGCGGTGGAATACGTTCGCGCCGCGATGGTAGAGGGACGGCTCGACGCGGCCGTCGGCGATGAGGACGTGATCTCGCTGGCCGAGCAGGAACTGACGCGGCGGTGCATGCCCTCGCTGCGAAAAGTCATCAACGCCACCGGCGTCGTGCTGCACACCGGGTTGGGGCGAGCGCCGCTGTCGGACGCCGCTATCGAGGCGATCGCGGAGACGGCATCGGGATATTGCAACCTCGAATATAACCTGGAAGTGGGTGCGCGTGGGCGGCGGGTCGACCACGTGGTGCAACTGTTGCGGTCCGTGACCGGGGCTGAGGCTGCGACGGTCGTCAACAACAATGCGGCCGCGACGCTGATGATCCTGACGGCACTGGCGCGCGACCGTGAGGTCGTCGTCTCCCGCGGGCAACTCATCGAGATCGGCGGCAGCTACCGCCTGCCCGACATCATGCACGCGGGGGGGGCGATCCTGCGCGAGGTCGGTACGACGAATCGCACCCGCATCGGCGACTACGAAGCGGTGATCTGCGATCGCACCGCCATCCTGCTGCGCGTTCATACGAGCAACTTTCGCGTGGTCGGCTTCAGCGAGGAGACGCCGCTGGAACAGTTGACGGCGCTGGCGAAGCGATTGGGCGTGATCTGCGTCGATGACCTGGGCAGCGGGGCGATGTTCGATCTGACGACGATCGGTCTGCCGTACGAGCCGAACGTACGCGAATCGCTGGCCTGCGGGGCGGATCTCGTGTGCTTTTCCGGCGACAAGTTGCTGGGCGGGCCGCAATGCGGGATCATCCTGGGGCGTGCGGATCTGATCGAGCGGATCGAGCAGCATCCGCTGATGCGAACGTACCGCGTGGACAAGCTCACGCTGGCGGCGCTGGAGGCGACGCTGCGGCATTACTTTGATGTGGACGAAGCGGCCGCCCGCGTCCCGGCGCTGTCGATGCTGGCGGCCTCGACGGACGCGCTGGCGGCGCGCGCCCGCGATCTGATGGAATCGCTCAGCGAGTCGCTCCCCGACGAAGCCTTCACCGTCTGCTCGGACGTTGCCTGTGCGGGGGGGGGATCGCTGCCCGCAAGGGAGATTCCCACGGTCGTCGTCCAGTGGAACCCGGCCCCCGCCTCGCCGCACCATGCCCTCGACGCCCTCCGCGACGTGGAAGTCCCCGTCATCGCCCGCATCAAGGACGACGCCGTCTGCTTCGACCTCCGCACCATCCGTCCCACCGAGTTCGACGATATCGTCGCGGCCGTGGCGGAAGCGCGGATGGAACTGGATTCCCACATGCCGGGGGATGGTGAGGAGGACGGCGAAAGCGGGGGGATATCGCTGCCGATTCTGGGGGGGTGAAATGCACACCCAAGGCGCGACGACGGAGTGCAGTTCCGTTGAACGCGAACTGACCATCCTTCGCGCGAAGCCGCTGGATTTCCTGGAGATTGATGTATATACTGTGGTATATATCGAAGGAGCCGCCCATGCACGTTACCAAACCCTTCACCAACGGACGCAGTCAGGCGCTGCGGCTGCCCAAGGAGTGTCGATTCGAGGAAGACGCGGAGGTCTGCGTGACGCGCATCGGCGACGTCGTGATCGCTTTTCCGCGGCGGAAAGGCTGGGAAGTCATGGCCGCGAGCATCGAACAGTTCACCGACGACTACCTCGCACATCGCGATCAGCCCGCCGAGGCCGAGCCGCGTGACCCGCTGTGATCCGCTGCCGCTCCTGGCCAAGATCGCGGCTCTCGCAGCCTGTCCAGGAGAGCGTGATGTGCGCGTGGCACGGACTTCCCGTCCGTGATTCTGCCGGCTTGAAAGCTCGTCCCACCGGCTGGAAGCCGGTGCCACATGGTTCAGCCGTTCCTCAACAGGCTCTTGTCTTCGTTGTGGATTGAGTTCGCTGTGGCCCTGATCCGCTCGCTGCTCGATACCGATACGTGCATTGCGGTGGCCCGCGGGCGGGGCGAGCGCGTGCTGGCCCGGCTGCGACGGCGCAAACCAGGGACCGTCGGCATCTCGACGATCACGCTTGCCGAACTGCAGTTCGGCGTCGAGAGGAGCAGTGACCCGCCTCGCAACGCCGTCGCACTGGCGCGATTCTGCGCCCCGCTTGAAATCTGCCCGTTCGACGGCGCGGCCGCGTCGCAGTACGGTCGGATTCGTGCAGAATTGGTGCACCGCGGAACGCCGATCGGCCCCCTCGACACGCTCATCGCGGCCCACGGCCTGGCCCTCGGCGCGACGGTCGTGAGCGGAAACGAACGCGAGTTCCGGCGGGTACCGGGGCTGCGTGTGGAGAACTGGCTGGTCAGGTGAGCGCGAGCCATTGTGAGCAGTGGTGAGCCGCGACGTACCGGCGTCAACGCGCGCCGTTGCATGCAATTGCCCGCCGCCGGGCGAATGGTTAACGTGAAGCCATGGACGAACTGCCCCCGCTTGATCGGTCGCGCACAACGCTCCTTCGCCGCGGCGACCCCGCGGACAGCGGCTTTGTCCCCGGCACGATGGCCGAGCGGATCGCTATGGTCTGGCCGCTGACGGTGGAACTGGCGGCCATGAGCGGCTTCGATGTTGAACAAAGACTACAGAGACATGTTACGCGCCTTATCCGACGAAGAGGCCAAACAACCGTGGGCGATCTGAATCCGCGTCAGGCCCGGGAAGATCGCGCAGGCTGAAGCCTGCGGCTCGGCGCGAAGTATACAATTCTTCTGAAAACACCGCGTTGTTGGCCCGGACCCCGCGTCCTATACTGCCGCACCCGAGCGGAGGGACCACGCGGGGCTGATGGCCCGGTCGTTGGGCGCACTGGCAAACGCCGGTCGTTTCGGGAGCGGGATCGACTGGATGATGACGCGACTCGCACCACATTCACTATGACGCAACTTACAATCGACATCCGAGCCCGCCTGCTGGCCGGCGGGTCGCTGACGGCCGACGAAGCCTATTCGCTCGCCGACACGCGCGACGTCTACACGCTGGGCGAACTGGCCAACGTCGTCCGCGAGCGGCTGCACGGGCGAGCCGCGTACTACAACATCAACCGGCACATCAACTACACGAACTACTGCGTGCTCCGCTGCAAGTTCTGCTCGTTTTACCGGCCTTACGGCAGGGACGTGGATGGGCGGGAGCGATCGCTGCAGACGGTCGGTGACGGGTCGGCCATCGCGTTCGATGGCGAGGGCGGGTACGAGCTGAGCGTCGATGAGATCGTCGCCCGGGCGAAGCATGCGTACGACCATGGCGCCACCGAGGTGCACATCGTCGGCGGCCTGCATCCGAAGCTGCCGTTCGACTACTACCTCGACATGTGCAGCGGCATCCGCGACGCCTGCCCGCACATGCACGTCAAGGCGTTCACGGCCATCGAGATCATCCACTTCGCCCGCATCGCCCGCCCGCGGCTGACCCTTGCGGAAGTGCTCACGAAATTGCGCGAGGCGGGGCTGGGGTCGATGCCCGGCGGCGGGGCAGAGATCTTTGACGACCGCGTCCACGACGAAGCGTTCAAGACGAAGGTGGGTGAGGCCGAGTGGTTCGAGGTGCACCGCACCGCCCACGAACTCGGCATCTTCACCAACGCCACCATGCTCTACGGCCACATCGAGACGCCGCAGGAGCGCGTGCGGCACCTGCTCAAGCTGCGCGAGCACCAGGCCGAGAGCCTGCGATCGCGCCGGGCGCACTTCAACTGCGTCATCCCGCTGTCGTTCATCCCCGACGGCAGCGCCCTGGCCGACATCCCCGCCCCGACGGGTTTGACCGACCTGCGCTCGCTGGCCCTGTCGCGGCTGGTGTGCGACAACATTCCGCACATCAAGGCGTTTTGGATCATGCAGTCCGCCAAGCTCGCCCAGGTGTCGCTCAACTGGGGCGTGGACGACATCGACGGCACCGTCGTTTACTACGACATCACCAAGCGCGAAGGCGACGGCACGCACCAGGAACTGACCGTCGATCAACTCAAGCGGCTCATCCGCGAGGCGGGATGCGTACCCGTCGAGCGAGACACGCTGTACCGGCGCGTGCATCGCGGTGGCAACACGTGGCGCGTCGAAGGGGAAGACTGGTCCGTCACCCACGAGCCGCCGCTGGAGCCGAGCCGGCAGAGCTTGGCCGAGATGCCCGCGGGGTTTGTGCCGTTGACGGTTGAGGTTTGAGCTGCGCAGCTGCGCGCTATCGCCCACAAGCGGTGCTCGAACCACCATACATCAGTCCAAGCAAGATCGAAGCCACCTCAAGCGCGAACGGACGGAGCGGCACCCGGATGCGCCGCGCCTTTCCAGGTGCAGCGCCCGCGGCAGGCAGATCGGTCAATTCACGGCCGGCGCTCTTGCTGCCTTGCCACACTCGGGGCACCGGCCGGACGTGTTTCCGGTCAGATCATACCCGCAGCGCTGACAGTGACCGGCCGGCCAACGTCGGCGACGGAAGAAATGCACGACCGATGGCACGGCGAACAGGACGAAGGGCATCCACAGTGGCACGCGCCATTCTTTCACGAGCGGGGCGGCCTGCTCAAAGGTCTTCGGCAGCCAGAAGATGCGTGAGTACTGGCCGCGCGCATACGCGTACACGCCGCTGTCCCACGGGCTGCCTTCGGCGAACGTGACACCGACCGTGCCGGCATTGATTCCATAAACCCAGGAGCCGTCCGGACAGTATCCGAAGGACCACTTCAGGCTTATGCAGAAGACGATCACGGTGGCGAGGCTGAGAGCCGCACTCACGGCACGCCATCGCGAAAAACGGCTGCCCAGCCGGCGGCCGCTGCTCATGAGCCGTCCCCTTGGGACGGTGAAACCCCATCGCCGATTCTGGCCATCTTTGGTCGTCCCGCTAGCGCGCTACCTCACGGCAGAAACCACCGCCAGAACAACAGGTTCTCCCAGAACCGGTCGCGCAGCACGGCCACCAGCAATCCGCCCAGTACCACCGCCACGCCGAACTCGAACCACGACATTCGGTCCAGCCAGTAGAGTGACGCGACGGCCGTCAGCAACGCGCCGCCGAGGAAGTGAAATAGGGTCTTGCCGATGTCCATGACCAATCTGTCCACCCGTCGCGGGCGCTGACCATCACCGCGCAGCCGACCCGCGACTCGTGCTCACGGCTCGGGCAGCGCCGTAGCGAGCACGAGGGCGGGCGCACGAAACGCCTCCCAGAAGCGATCTCCAAGCACCGCGACCAGCAGTCCGCTCAAGACGACCGCGCCCGCGCACTCGGGCCACGTCATGCGGGCGAGAAAGCGTAGAAAGACGACCGCCGCCAGCATCGCGCCGAACAGAAAATGGAAGATGCGCCTGCCAATCTCCATTCGCAAACTTCGCCGGGGGTGCTTTCGGGCGTCGGGCCGTTCAACTCTTGCGGCCGGCGGCGCGGCCCGGCGCGTCGCCTTTCCACCGGTCCCCGCCGGACGACACCAGTATAGCGGATGGACGCGCCGACGTCCGCGCGCCATCCCTGGCCGCATCGCTGCGTCGCCCGGACGGCGAGCCAGATCGCCGCCCCGACCGCATCGACGCCGGCCCACCTTCACATCGAGGGCCGCAGGCCGAACTGCCACTTGCGGCATTGCCGACACCGCACCAGCCGGCCCCAGACGCCCAGCAGCCACACGTGCATCATCACAAAGACGATGACCAACCACACCAGCAGCAGCAGCCCCGCCGCCAGGACGAAGACGGTAAGCAGGATGAAGCTGACTTCCATCGCGAGCCACTTAACGATCGACGGTTCCGTGCCCCGCTCGGGCGGCCTCGGCAGCCGCGCCCCGCACCCCGTGCAGCGCGGTACGCTCACGTCACCGTCGTCGCTGTCGGCCGGGCTGGGATCAGGGGGGCAGAGTCGCATAGCACCACCGCTGCTTAATCGTCAATCCAGGTTTCGTGCGCCGCGTCACTCGACCGTTCGGTCAGTCGAAGTCCGGTAGCGCCCTCCACTTCGGCCAGCCGGAGGACGAGCTCCCCCCACGTCGTCACGCTGTTGGGCCAGTACTGCTGCGGCACTTTGAAGAAGGTTTGCGTGAAGAACGGATCGTCGGACGGATGGCCGAGGACGTGGTCAAGGTCGTCAATGGCGTCCTCGGGCCGCAGTTTTCCAGGGACAACGTCGCAGAATGTCGCGAGGGCGATCCACAGCCGCGAGACGCTCTCGCGGTGCTCCTGCGTCGATTGCGGGACAAGTTCCATGATCTGCTGCGCAACAGGGCGAGCGGTCCGCGCCGCAATCTTCGCTCTCTGTCTCCTGGCCTTGCGATCGAAAGCCAGATCAGTGGTGATGGCCGGAGTCAGCAGGAACGGCGTCAGAACCCACCAGAACCGACCGTCGGTAAACGCGACACGGTAAAGGCCGGCAACTCCCAACCCCACTCCAATCGCGTTGAGAATCGTGTGGCAATGCGGGACGCGCATGTCACTGCTCCTTCGCTGGTAGCGGCCGGTCGCTGACGCTCGCGGTTCGGATGAGGGGACCGTCAGGAAGGCGGGCGCCCACGAGTTCGTCGATGTACTGCGTGCCGTGGTAGAGCTGCATGTCCACCTCGTTCGAGCCGTTGCGAACCTCGATCATCCGGGCGCGATTGTAAAGACAGGCCCGGGTCTGGTCGAGCGTGCCGGTCGTTTCCTTGGTCGCCTGATCGGCCGTGGAATGGCGTGCCTCCATCGTCGCGGCAGTCCGGCCGCCCTTATCGAAACTCGCTTCTGCACTCCGGGAGGGCCCGTACGGCCAACGGACCTCTCCGACGAGAGCCAAGCGGGGCGACATCAGGCCGCCGCCCGCCTCAGCGCCACATTCCGCACTCGGCAATATCGACGGTGGCCAGGATCGCTGGGTCTTCCTTGCCGCTCGTCGGGTTTGGCCTCGTCGGCCTCCTGGACGCGAAGTTACGATCGACGGCCTTGAACTACAGCGCGACGCCGCTAGCATTGCGAAGGATACGTTCTGGTCGCCACGACGTCACGGCTGGGACAATGCTGCAGGATGCGCCGGCCGCAGTGTTGTTCGGTCCGGTTCGGCGTCGCTGCGCTTACTTAGGTCTTGGAGGTGTGTAAGTGGACAAGATGCTTCTGCGGATCTTGCATACCGAGGTGGAACGGCAGGCGATGTTCGGTCTCATTGCGGCCGTCGATTTAGATGCGGCGCTCAAGACGGACGACATGGACCGAGTCTGGTACTCTGCTCAGTCTCTCCTGATCGCAGTTGGCAACGTCTCGAAGCTGCTATGGCCTCCGCGACCCAACGTGCCCAAACGTGGGGAAACACTGCGAGCGTCGCTCGGAGTACCCGACTCGTCGCCGCTCAGGCTGCGAACATTCCGCAATCATTTTGAGCACTTTGACGAGCAATTGGAGGATTGGGCCAAGTCACGCAAGAGCTTTGTGGATTCCAATGTCGGTTCGATTAACAAGATCGCTGGTTTGGACCCCAGCGATTTTCTGCGAAATCTCGACACCGGCCAGTGTGCCGTTACTTTCCGAGGAGATACATATTTGCTCAAGCCAGTTGTGAGTGCGTTGCGAGAGCTGCACGTAACAGCACATGCCCTGTGCCAAAAGGGCTGAATGGCAGCCAACATATGGGCTCGGATAACCACGCTGTTGGTTCCTTTGGGAATCGAGTAGGCGCGAGGTACTGTTCGTCTAATGAGAATCGCGGCAATAGTCCTGAATGTCTTGATGATCGTCGGCATCGCAGCCATCACTGCGGATCAGGGTCTCCCCCCGCCTGACGAGGAATTCTTCTTCGTGTACCTGCTCTACATGATCACTCCCCCCTTTACAGTGATGACATTGGTCCTGACACGGTCCGAATCGTGGCTTGGACTTTACTTCAAACGCAAGGCCGCCGAAGAGCGAAGGCGCATTGCAGAAATCGAGGGCGATCCGAAGTCTCCAAAGCACTCGGCACGCGATGACTGAGCGTCCGAGCGGCTTAGGTTGGTGCCGGCGCAAACCGCACAAACCCCGTGGTTCACTCCGGTTTCGACTCGACGCGGTCCTACCGCCTTCGTCGTTCCCTCATCCCCTTGTACGACAGCACCGGCCGAACGCGGCGGACGATGCGGACCAGGTCGCGCTGCGCTCGCATGACGGCATCCACATCTTTGTATGCGGCCGGGGCCTCGTCGCGCAGGCTGGCGGCGCTGCGGGCGTCGATCCAGACTCCCACGATCTGGCGGCGCAGATCGGTGCGGCGGATGCGGCGGCGGGCCTCGGTGCGGCTCATGCGCCGGCCGGCGCCGTGGGAACTGGAGGCGAGCGCGTCCAGTTCGCCGCGACCGGTGACGTGGTACGTATGCGTGCCCATGGATCCGGGGATGACGTTCGCGGCGCCGTCGGTTGCCACGTTCGCGCCCTTGCGGTGAACCCACAGATCGCCGCCGCCGCAGCGCTCGATCTGCACGTGGTTGTGATCCGTGTCGAGAAACGTCGCTTCATCCGGCTCGCAGCCGAGCACGTCCGCGATGAGTGCGGCCGCGGCGTCGATCATGAGCCGGCGGCTCCGCGCGGCGTAGGCACGAGCCCACGCCACATCGGCCAGGTACGCGCGGCCGCGCTCATCGTCCGCAGCCAGCCACGCCAGCCCGCCGGGGAGGCGCGTCGCGTGTTGCAAGTGATGGGCCGTGATGAACTGGCCCATCGCCCGCGAGCCGCTGTGGACCATCAGCCACAGCCGCCCGTCGTCGTCGGCCTGCAACTCGACGAAGTGATTGCCGCGGCCGACGGTGCCGAGTTCCAGCCGGCCGTCGCCCGCTGCCCGCGACGCGAGTTCACCCGACGAGAGCCCATCCGGAGCGAGGGACTCGTCGAGGGCGGGCAGGCCGCGGCGACGCCGATGCCGCATGATCGGCACGGCTTCAGGGAGCGCAGCAAACAGGGCTTCGGCTTCAGACCGCCGAATGGGCTGCCCTCGTGTACTGGGGGGATCGGCGCATCGCGGGAGCTTCTCCGAATGCGAGCCGCGGGCTTCAGCCCGCGCGGACGCACCGTCGTCGAAACGGCAGCGATTCGCGAGCGATGACCCCGCATCCTCGCCAGTGTGCGGCCCGAACGCGATGGCGGCGTATCCGCAGCCGATGTCGCCGCCGACGGCCGCCGGGTAGATCAGCCGGCGCGTTGCGATCGCGACCCCGTTGCTGACGGCAGCCGCAAGGTGAACATCCGGCATCACGGCCACGTGAACGACATCCGGCGCGCGGCGAAGCCGGTCCAGCGCCCGTTGCACGTCGGCGGGCGGCGGCTCGGCGAGCCACGTTTTCAACGAAGCGGCGTCAGACATAGTGACCTCCATTCGGCTCGGGCCGCTCTCCGCCGTGCTCGACTTCAACTACGAAGGTCAGTTCCGGCGCCCGTCGTCGAGTGATGGCGGCCGCGACCTCCCGCCGCAGCCGCCGGGCCGACCGCTCCAGCACATGCTCTACCGTGGCCCGCCGCGACGCATCGTCGATCACGACCACCGCTCGTACGCGCCCGGTGTTCGGCGCGGGAACTACTTCGCGCACCCACGCCCCGGCAAGCTCGCCCGCTTCCGGCAGTTCCGACAGAGCAAGCTGGAGCGCCACCGCCGCCTGCTTGCAGAGTTGCATAGCCTTGCGGTCTGGCTTGCCATCGCCTCGTCCGCCGCCCACCCCGGCATCGATCCGCTTGTCGTCGCGCGGATCGACACCGTCATCGTCGTACATCTGCGCGCACAACGCGCGCACGTTCTTCGCATTCCGCTTCCGCGAATTCATGAGGACTTCCTGATCGGTGATGCGCGGGCAGTGCGGGCGGCGAACCCGATGCGTGGGACCGCGTGGCTGGAGTTCGTCGGTCGTATCGGCACGACGATCGTACCGACGGCGGACTGACGGAGATGGCAGCGCGAATGCCAACCGGGCAAACACGCCGCCGTACCCCAACGGCACGGAGCGCGGCCGGTCACTCTCGGAGCCGCGGCCGCCGCTCAGCGCGCAGCATCACCTTGTGTTGAACTGTCGAATAAGCCAACAACGATGACGAACGGTGGAAGCCCGTACGCGGGCGGTGCGACGCGGACGCAACTGGTCAGCGGCAGCAACGCGCGCAGGAGGGCTTCGCGGTGTAGATGTTTGCAATGTCGGACACGCGATGCCTCCCTTCTGTGGGTGAGAATCAAAGTCGATCCGGCGTCAACGGCGCCGGAGCGACGGGTGAAGTCTACACGATAAAGGGTGGCGAGGCAAACCGGGACCGATCGCCGCGACCGCCGCGGAGCGGCGGGGGTCGTAAGCAGGGTGTTCATCCCAACCAGCGTGCGCGATTCGTGGTCGCTTCACTTTCGGGGGATCGCGCAGGCTGAAGCCTGCAGCTCGGCGCTGGCGGGGGATCGCGCAGGCTGAAGCCAGCGGCTCGGCGCTGGCGCGTGATCGCGCACGCTGATTTGGTGCTAATACCACTGAAACCCCGGCGAGGAGAGGGCGATCGCGACGGCCTCGCGGGTGCGCCCGGGGGTGGGCGGATCCGGCTGCAGGTACTCTGCGATCGATGCCTTGTCATACGGGTCTATCAGGCCATCAAAGAGGGCTTCGTCGAGGCGGGCGATAATCTGCTCCGTGTCTTCGGCGCCTTGCAGGAACGTCTCGAGTTTGAAGCGTACGCCGCTGATCTCGCCTTCCAGCAGGTCCGCGGCGAAGTTGAAGCGCGGCAGCAGCAGCCCGGTCCATACCCGCAGGTCGTCGGGATATCCGTCTGGCGTGCTCCAGTGGAACGGCAGGTGGCCCGACGACTTCATGTGCGGCAGCAACCCGCGGTGATGGCGCACCTGGTCGACGGACAGCGCCCGCAGGCTCGACGCCATCAGGTGGAACGGGCGCTTGAACTTCGGCGGGGCGGTGGCCATCCACTCGGGCTGCAGAATCGTGCGGACCATCGCCGGGATGCTGCCGCCGGTCCCCATGTAGGTCTCCACGACGCTCTCGACGAGCCGTTGCGGCGGCTCATAGCCCCAGAACCACCGTGCCAGCTTGCGGCCGATGAACGCCGCGGTCAGACGGGCGAAGCGCGGCTCCCGCGTCAGGATGTCCACCACCCTGCGGCCATCCTCGATGCCCCCCCCGGGGGGTATCGTGAACCCGAGCACCTTCTTCTCGCCGTCGTCGTGCCGTTCGGGGCGGAACTCGAACTTGCCCCACTCATGGACCTTTGACGACTGGAAGGTCCAGCCGGTGAAACAGCGCGCCACCTCGATGATATCCTGAAGGGTGTAGCCGCTGTCGACGCCGAGCGTGTGCAGCTCGAGCAACTCACGGGCGTAGTTCTCGTTCGGGTTGCCCTTCACGCTGGCGTAGTTGTCCAGGTAGAAGAGCATGGCCGGGCTGGCCGTGGAGGCGTGGACCAGGTCCGGCACGGTGCCCAGCGCATGTCTGCGGATGACCTCCCGGTCATCGACGGTTTTGAGCCACCTGCACGAGTCCTGGCCGATGTCGATGTTGAAGTGGTCGTTCCAGAAGTGTACGGTTCGCTCGAAGAGTTGCCGCTTGCTGAACACGGCCCGCACCATCGCCGCCGTGATCAGTTCGTGCGCGGCGAACGGCTCGGGGAGCTGATACAGATCCCAAGACGGCATGCGCAGCGATTCGAGCTTTTGCAGGTGTCGGTCGCAATCCGCATCGTCGACGGCTTGGTGATCGAGCTGCTGATCCAGGTAGCCGTCGTACCCGAGATCGCGAATGAGCTTCATGTCCGCCGGGGTCATCCCCCAGGTCGTGCGGTGGGCGAGGCGATGCTCCACCGAAACCGGTGGCGCAGTTGGCGTATCGATCAGCGCCGGCGGATCGGGGGGCGCCGGGGGCGTGATGTTCGTGAGCGGCGCCTCGGCTGCCGGCGCCTCGGCGACCGGCGTCGGCGCCTCATGGACCCGCGTGGCTGACGTGGAGGCGGATTGCGGCGTTCCGCTACGACGCCGGCGCGCAAAGTAGCCCGCCAGCCCCCCGGCCGCCACGACGCCTCCCGCGATCAGTGATCGGCGGGAGACGCTGTGCCGGGTGACCTTCGCAGTGGGGTTATTGGGGTCGAAGCTTGCCATGGGAGTCATTGCCGAGGCGCGGCGTCAATCATTACGCGGCCGGGTCCGGAAAGGTCGGACGGCGAGCACCGAGGGTGCTTTGCCTTGAACCTCGCGAAACTGCCGCGGCCGCCGTCGGGACATCGGACGTGACCCCTGAGCTTTCTCGGGCAACGCGGCGGGCAGAGGATGCCGATGTTACAGGCAACGCGGCCTCTTGCCCTTCACCTTCCGGCACTGTCCGTCGCCGTTCGGGCACGGCAGCCGGTTCCACTTGCTCTTCGGCGGACACGCTCCGACGTCACCGCAGGGAATACCGGAATCGATGGTCTCGCCCTTCTGCGGGCATTCCCTGCAGCCGTCCTTGCTGCGCCCGCCTCGTTTCACCCTGTAATGGCAGGTTGCGGTGCTTGCCTCGGGGGCTTCCTGCGGCGGCGCATCGGCGGCCGCTTTTGACGGTACGAGCGACAGCAACGCGTCGTCGGCCACCACGGCCGCCTGCGCGCTGCACGCCAATAGGGACGCGAGGATCCATGTCAACACAACGTTTCTCATCCTTGCTTCTCCGTAGATATGGCCGACCGTACCCGGGACCGTCGACCGAGACGGCCTGCTCACCGGAATTGCCGGCCTCTTGGCTACGCGCATCCTATTGGACCCGAGCGCAATGCGATGCGGTTATCGGACTATTTTGCGACGGCCGCAGACGGGCTGATCCGCGGCTCTCGTCTTGCGCCGCGTTCGTGCGTGGGACAGTCGCGACTCCGGCGAGCGCGGCTCGGACGGCTTCGGTGCGGGCGGCCCCTCGTCGTTCACGCGGTCGCTGGTGCGTGTTATAAGGGCGGCTCGGTTCGTCTGGCCGTTAGTTCGGCGCGTCCGCGCCGGCCGCCCGGCATGAATGTCGAAGGTGAGCCGGTGACGCGCCGGGGCTCCGATGTGGCACCGGTTTGTAACCGGTGAACCCCGGCGTGAATGCCGGAGCTCTGATGTGGCACCGGTTTGTAACCGGTGTGCTTGTAACCGGTGGACGGATGTCGAGACTGAACCCGCTGTCGCAACCGAGACTTAACCCTGCTTGAGGTTAGCCCGTATGCCGTTTGACAAGGTCGATCCCAAGGTCGATTTCCCCGCGCTGGAGCGAAAGGTTCTGAAGTTCTGGGAGCAGTCCCGGGCGTTCGACAAGCTGCGCGAGCTCAACGCAGGCAGGCCGACGTGGTCCTTCCTCGACGGCCCGATCACCGCCAACAACCCGATGGGCGTCCACCACGCCTGGGGACGCACGTACAAGGATGTGTTCCAGCGCTACTTCGCGGGGCTGGGCCGCGAGCTGCGCTACCAGAACGGGTTCGACTGTCAGGGGCTGTGGGTCGAGGTCGAGGTCGAACGGGATCTGGGCCTGTCAACGAAGGCGGACATCGAGCGGCTCGGCTTGGACAGGTTCACCGAGGCGTGCAAGGCCCGCGTGCACAAGTACGCAGGCATCCAGACGCAGCAATCGCAGCGGCTCGGGCAGTGGATGGACTGGGACAACTCCTACTTCACCATGTCGGAGGAGAACAATTACACGATCTGGTCGTTCCTGAAGAAATGCCACGAGAAGGGCTATCTATACAAGGGCACAGACGTGATGCCGTGGTCGGGGAAGGCGGGGTCGGCCTATTCGCACATGGAGATCGCCGAGGGGCGCAGGCTGGTGACGCACACGTCGGTGTTCGTGCGGTTTCCGATCCGCGGGCGCGACAACGAGTACCTGCTGATCTGGACGACGACGCCGTGGACATTGCCGGGCAATACCGGCGCGGCCGTGGGGGGCAACCTTGAATATGTGAGAATCCGGGCGAAGCGCGACGGGGCGGTGTACTACCTGGCCAAGGAGAATCTCAACTTTCAGCGGCTGGCGAAGGAGTACAAGGAAGGATTCGGGTCGTCGCCTTGGCCTAAGGGTGTGCCCAAGCTCAAGACGATCCATCAGATCTTTACCGAGCACGGCGGATACGACGTTGAAGGGACGCTGCGCGGCAGCGAGATGGTCGGCTGGACCTACGACGGTCCGTTCGACGACCTGCCCGCCCAACAGCACAAGGGCGGATTCGCGGCGCCGCTCGACATTATCCCGGCGGAGCAGCGGGACTGGCTCTGCGGGCGGGATGCGCACGTCGTGTTCGATCCGGGAACGGATTCGAAGGGTGAGCCGTACGTGGTAGCGGGCGAAGGTACAGGCATCGTTCACTCGGCGCCGGGCTGCGGCGACGTCGACCACGCCTGGGGCGAGGCGTTCAAACTGCCGGCCATCGCACCGTTGAACGACGAGGGGCGATACATTGAAGGCTTCGGGCAGTTCACGGGGATGCGGGCGGCGGATGAATCCACGGCCGAGGCGGTCATCGCGCGGCTCAAGGAGACCGGCTTCCTGGTTGCCGCCGAGAAGTATCCTCACATCTACCCGCACTGCTGGCGGACCGGCGATCCGCTGGTGTTCCGGCTGGTGGATGAGTGGTTCATCTCCATGGAATGGCGGGACGAAATCAAGAAGGTCACACAGCAGGTGACGTGGCTGCCGCCGGCGATGCGCGGGCAGGAGCGCGAACTCGACTGGCTTACCACCATGCGCGACTGGATGATCTCCAAGAAGCGTTACTGGGGATTGGCGCTGCCGATCTGGGAATGTCGCCAGTGCGGACATTTCGAGGTGATCGGCAGCCGGGAGGAACTGCGCGAGCGGGCGGTGTCCGGCTGGGAGCAATTCGACGGCTACACGCCGCATCGGCCCTACGTGGACGCGGTGAAGATCAAATGCGCAAAGTGCGGAAACAACGAGGTCTCGCGCATCCCGGACGTGGGCAATCCCTGGCTGGATGCGGGAATCGTGGCGTATTCGACGACGAATTATAACAAGGACCGCGCTTACTGGGAAAAATGGATACCGGCGGACCTGATCACCGAGTGCTTCCCCGGCCAGTTCCGCAACTGGTTTTATTCCATCCTTGCCATGTCCACCATGATGGAGATGGGCAAGGACGACCCGCGGCCCCCCTTCCGGACGTTGCTGGGCCACGCCCTGGTGCTCAACGAAGAGCGGCAGGCGATGCACAAGTCTGATGGGACGGCGATCTGGTTCGAAGAAGCAGCAGAGCAGATCGGCGTGGACGTCATGCGCTGGATGTACTGCCAGCAGACGCCCACCATCGACCTGCCGTTCGGCACGCGTCATCCCGACGAGAAGATCACGATCGACTGTGGCGACGGCGAGGTGATGGATCGCACCGTCGGCGGTGAGCCGCTGTGCCGGGTCACATCAGGCCCGGCCGACGAGACGCGCCGGCAGGTCATCCTGCCGCTGTGGAACATCTACGCGTTCTTCTGCAACCTGGCCCGCGTCGATGGCTTCGACCCGCACGTCCACACGGCGGCGGCGGAAGAGCGGTCGCTGCTCGACCGGTGGATCCTGTCAGACCTGCACAAACTCATCCGCGAAGCGCACGAATCGTACAGCAGTTACAACCTGCCGCGCTTCTGCCAGGACGCCCGCAAGTTCATCGAGAACCTGTCGACATGGTACGTTCGGCGCTCGCGGCGGCGGTTCTATGGCGAAGGCTGGCCGGCGGACAAACGGGCGGCGTACGCGACCCTGTATGAAGTGTTGACGACGTTGAACCGCGTGATCGCACCGATCATGCCGTTCTTGACCGAGGAAATCTATCAGCACCTGGTCGTGCGGCCGAGCCAGGACGCCGCCAGCGAGCCGCGGGCTTCAGCCCGCGCGGACGCACCGGCTTCGCAGAACGCCGCGGTTCCGGAGAGCGTCCACCACGTCCCCATCCCGCAGGCGGATGCCGCGTTGATCGACGACGCGTTGTCGGATGCGGTGGCGGCAACCATCCGGCTGGTGTCACTCGGCCGTGCCGCCAGGAAGAACTCGAATCTGAAAGTTCGCCAGCCGCTGGCTGAGGTGATCATCGTGCCGGGAAGCGACGTCGAGCGGCAGGCAGTCGCGATGTTCGAGGATCACTTCCTGGAAGAGCTGAACGTCAAGAAGCTCTCGACGCGCGACAGCGTGGACGACATCACGCAGGTCAGCGTCGAGCCGAACATGAAGGCCCTGGGCGCGAAGTTCGGGAAGCAGACTGCGGCCGCCCGCGCCGCCATCGAATCCGCCGACGGCAAAGCGATGGCCGCGGCGTTCGCCAGGGGCGGCGCGTTCTACATTGAACTCGACAGCGTCCGCCACGAGCTGTCCTCCGACGACGTGAAAATCAGCAAAACTTGGGGCAGCGACTGGGCCGGCGCCGACGACGGTCCGACCGTCGTACTGGTCGACACGCGCGTGACGGTGGAACTCAAGCACGCAGGACTCGCCCGCGACGTCATCCGCAACGTTCAGAACCTCCGCAAAGACGCCGGCCTCGACATCGCCGACCGGATCAAGCTTTGGTTGCAGACGGACTCTGCCGAGCTCCGCGCCGCCATCGACGCCAACCGCGAGCACATTAAGGAGGAGACACTGGCGGTGGAGCTTCATGATACTCTGCCGGAGGCGTCGGTGCCCGGGATGGTAACGAGTTCAGTCGAGATTGAGGCGGCGAAGCTGACCATCTCGCTTGTTCGCGCGTAGTCCGGCACCGCGCCCCCCACGCAACAACCGCGGCCGGGAGCCTCTCGGCCCCGGCCGCGGCATGGGTCTCACCATCGTCGCGGTCGACGAAGTGTCGC
>CAZYLK010000104.1:0-20419 GCA_964648365.1 uncultured Phycisphaeraceae bacterium | reverse complement strand
CTGTCGGGCACGTACTTCTACGCCGACTACGGGTCGAACCGGATCTGGTCGCTGCGTTACGACGGGCAGAACCTGAGCGAGCACGTCGAGCGGACGACGGAGTTGAAGCCGGAAGGCTTCACGATCAACTCGATCGCCTCGTTCGGCGAGGATGGCAACGGTGAGCTGTACATCTGCGACATCGGCGGCGAGATCTTCAAGATTATCTCGGCGGCGCCGCCCTGCGAAGACATCAAGAAGGTCAAGACCAACTGCAACAAGAAGGGCAAGGTCAAGGCGACGGTGAAGCTGACCAACGCCAACAGCGACGGCCTGTCGGTCGTGATCGCCATCAACGGCGACAACTTCGACGTGCCGGTCAACGGCAAGAAGGCGAAGCTGAAGGAATGCTGCTACGAGGGCGCCGCCACGGTCGAACTGCTCGATCCGGCGGACTGCAAGCCAGCGGTCGAGGTCGACTGCCCGTAGCCGGCGATCGATAACCCCGGCTGGACGCAAGTTGCCGCCCGGGGCGTCGAATCGGACAATCCAAGGACAACGCGGCCGTAAGGGACACCCGTCTCTTGCGGCCGCTCTGTTGCCTGGCGGCGGGCCGCCCTTTCCGGACGTGGAAACCGGCGGCCGGCACGCCTACAGTTCGTGGCCGCGGCGGCCGGGGGGATGCCGCGGTCCGAATCAAGCATCGAGGGAAAGAAGCGGCGTGAAGACGATCAAAACCGTCATTCATCTGCACACCGACTATTCGCCGGACAGCGACATATCGGCCGCGGACCTGGCGCGGTTCGCCCGCGCCCATGACGTCGGGTGCCTGGCCGTTACGGACCATGACGAGATCGAGGGCGCGCTGCGCGTGCGCGAGATCGCGCCGTGCCGCGTCATCATCGGCGAAGAAGTGACGACACGCGACGGCCATCTGATCGGCCTGTTCCTGACCGACTGGATTCCGCCCGGCATGTCCGCGCAGGAAACGGCGGAGGAAATTCGCCGACAGGGCGGGGTCGTGCTGCTGCCTCACATGTACGCGCGCGTGTTCGGCTGCGGCTTGCGCAGCGTCGCGGAGGAAATGATCAACCTGATCGACGCGGTCGAAGTGGTCAACGCGCAACATCTGTCGACGGCTCCGGACCGGCGGGCCGACGCCTTCGCCCGCCGTCACGGGCTGCCGCGATACGTTGGCAGCGACGCCCACCTGCCCAGCAGCATCGGGCCGTGCTACCAGATGATGCCGCCCTTCGAAACGCCGGACGAGTTCACCGACGCGCTTCGCCGGGCCACGCTGGTGCCGGGCTATCATCCGTGGCTTCGGTACACGCTGCCGATGTACATCCGCGCGGCGCGCTACCTGGTGGGTCTGCCCTTCCCGGCGCATGTCGGCGTGAACTCGAAAGACAAGCGGCGCGGCCAGCGGCAGGTTGTGGCTGCGGCGGGTTAGCGGTTTGACGCAGGGGTCGCCGGGTCGTGACCGACGATGGGTGTGTCGCTTCGTAGCTGGCCCCCCGCAATTCAAAGAACTACCAGGCAGCCCCGCGATGAAAAGACGGGCATCGTCTCAACAACTTGGGCTGCCGGAGTCCGCTCGCACCAGCACAACACCGACATCGTCCTGCAGTTCGCCGCTGGCGAGGCGGACGGCGTCCACGAGGTTCGCGCGGCTCCCAGGTATCAATGCGGCACGGACGCGTTCGGCGATGACCGCTTGGGCGGCGTACTTCCAGAGACCATCGGTCGCCAGGAGAAGCGTTGACGAACCGATACGGACAGGACCGAACGGCCGAGGGACGGCTGCGCCGTCGCCAAGTAACGGCTTGGGCCTCGCTTCGGCGGTGAGATCCACGACGCCTGAAGGCGAGATGATCCACGCGACGGCGTCGCCGACCGCAGCGCCGACGACCTGGTCCCGGCACGCGGACGCAACGACGACGGCCGCCTGGCCGTCACCGATCCTCGCGAGGGCCGCGTCGACCTGAAGCAGTCGCGTGACCCAAAAACGTGGATCGTGTGATTCCAGCGACTCGACCACGTTATGCGTGAGCGCGGAAACGGCAAATTCCGCAGCCGCCGCGCCGCCTCCCAGTCCGCCGGCGCCATCGGCAACGACTGCGATCAACTGGCCGTCACGCTCGACGACGCGCAGCCGGTCTTCACCCATTCCGCGAGCTGGAAACTGGATGCACGAGTAAGTAAAGCTCAACCCAAAATCCAGGGGCGCGCTGAACGCAAGCAGACACGAAACGTCACGCGCCGTCGGGCGATCCCGCAAGACAACGCCAGCACTACCCGTCGCCCGATTCTCAATCGAGCGTACGACGGGTAAGCGGCGATACGCCATCACGGCACAAACGGCGGGAACTCCTCCCCGCCGAAGTTCCGCACGATGTAGAGTTCGGTCATCGGCGTGTCGACGCCGTTGATCGTCGTGACGCCTTCTCCCACGACGCGCAGAACCTGGTCATCGCCGCCGAAGTAGCCGCCGTAGGTCTCGCAGGATTCCACGGCGCCCGCGAACGTCGCCCCGCATTCGGCGAACTCGTCGACGTGAGCCACGTCGACCGTCAGGTTCTGGCCGTCGAAGCTGACGCTGCCGCCGCCGGACTCGCCGTAGCAGGCGTCAAAGTCGTCGCCGCCGTCCAGGTAGATGAAGAACTCGAAGACCTCCAGGCCGTCGCCGTAGACGGTAAGGCCCTGCAACGCCTCGAACCCTTCATCCCCATACGGATTGACCGGAACGATCTGCCAGCCGCCGCCGGACTCGTCAAAGCCGTCGATCGGATCGATGCAGCGGTCCTCGATTGGCTCGGGCTGTTCGGGTTCGGAATAGGTGTAGAGCGACAGGTACATCGTCGTCACCTCGCCGGATTCGCCGGAGTAGGTGCCGTACGTGCCGGCGCCCTCGACGACCACGAGGGTCGTATCGCCGTAGTACTCATCGGCCACGACGAGGCACTCACCGGCCTCGCCGGTGAACTCGAAGGAGCACTGCCCCTCCGGCTCGCCTTCGTCGACGCTGGCGGCCACGGTCACGCTGATCGAAAGGGTCTGGCCGTCGAAGGAGATCGTCCCCTCGGTGTTGATCGGTTCGCACGCCGAGTCCTCGAACGACGATTCGATCCAGGCATACTCGACCGCCTCGCCTACGCCGGAGATGTCGATGTACAGCGGAGATTCATCCAGTCCGCCG
This sequence comes from uncultured Phycisphaeraceae bacterium, assembly GCA_964648365.1. Lineage (GTDB taxonomy): Bacteria > Planctomycetota > Phycisphaerae > UBA1845 > UBA1845 > SURF-32. The sequence continues at coordinate 17,241 of CAZYLK010000104.1, read as the reverse complement.
AAGCCTCCGAAGCCTGGGAAATCGACGTAGTAATTGGTGTTGCTCAGATCCCAGTTCATGTCGCCAAGACCCGTCGGCGGTTCGTCGCACGGCCGCGCATCGGCGCCGCCGTCGAAATCACCGTAGCTCATGCGGAGGATCTGAAGGTCGCCCAGGGCGTAGACCTCGCCGCCGACCACGGCCGACCCCTCGGCCGCGACGTGAGACACCTCGACGGGCTGGCCAGCGATGAGCGTCATGCCGCAGTCGTCGATGACGCCTTCCAGATCGACCGTGCAGGCATCCAGCGTCGCCTCGTCAATGAGCGCGGCCGTCAGGCTCACGACGCCGTCCTCCACGTCGATGGCCACGTCCGGCAGGTAGCCCGAGCAGCGGATACCTTCCTCGCCGCCCACGTCGATCGTGACCTCCGCCGCGTAGCCGCCGACAAACGTGGCACTGAACAACGCGTCAGCCTCGTCGAACGGGTCCGACATGACGAACATCATGTCCAGCGAACTGACCACACCCATGCTGAAGGCGCAGTCGGGGTTCACCTCGGCCGGAACGTCCTGGCCGGGGTTGTCTCCGGAGCCGGTACCGTCGTCGTTATCGTTCTCGTTGGGCGTCTCCTGCTCGGATTGATTGTCGTTGGCGGCGCTGACGTTGGCGTTGTCGTCGCCGGTGTCATCGCCGGGAAGGACGCAGCCCTGCTGCGTGGCTGACAACAACAGAGCGGCCAAGACGCACGCCAGGTACCACGATCGCATCATAAGATTCTCCTTCAAGACGCCCGATCTGAAGTTCGGCCGCGCGCTATACAACACCAACGCCCGACGGAAAAAGCCCGGCGGGTCTGCGGCAGACGCCGATGGGCAATCAGCATACCGCAACGGAAGCGGGCATGCAACGGCCCAATGAGATTGGGCCAAGTCACGGAGGTCAACGCCGCCGCGTCCTGGCGCGTTTCTTGGAAGTCTTGCGCCGCCGGACGGGCTTGAGCGCATCGACGTGCAGCACCGTCTTGCTCGTCTGGACGCCCGTAACGGTAACACGCGTGCCGCTGGCGGCACACTTAACCGCCTGCTGCAACAGATCGTCCTCGGCCTTCAGTCGGAATTCGCTGTCGTCATCGGTCATGAGCTTGATGACAGGGTTCTCCTCGTCTTTGGTGTTGATAAAGAAAACCCGACCATGAAACTTCCTCGGCTCGTGCGATGGAACGAATACCGCGCCCTTCTCATCCCGCCCCGCCGGGCGCTTTAATTGCAGGCGCCGTTCCGTCTGCCCCCTGACCGTGGTCAGTCCGACCAGCCGCACGCGTTCTCCGTCTGGCGCAAACCGCGAAGCGAGTTCGATGAATTTGTCGAAGTACTGCTGTCCGGGGATCGCTCGACGCAGCGCGTCGAATTCTTCATGGTCGAACATCTCCAGTCGGTCAAGCAACCGATTCAGCACTTCGGAGGATTCAGCAAACTCGAATTCTCCCTGATCCCTCTCGTTGGCAACTCGCAACGATACCGCAAAGCTCGCCGCCCGAGGGACGGAAACGAACAGCCTCAACGGGAGCTTCGGATCGCCGCGCTCGCGGTACTCCATACCCTGATCGCTCTCGCAGGTGCGGTTCAACAGGTGTTGCATGGTCGAGACGCGGTCGACAAACTCATGGGAATCGGCCATCCCGGGAGAGATCGCGCGCCCGACAAGCACAAGTTGCACGTCGTTGTTCTGCAATTCAACGCCGTGACGCTCCAGGTGTCGATGAAATCCCACGTCCTCGAACAATACACGCAATTCTTGAGCAATTTCCTCCGGCGGGTCGCCGGCGAGCGCGGCACCGATGAGTCGTTCGGCGCGCCGAAGTTCATCGGCGTCGATTGCGAGGTGAGCAGCGCTCTTGAGCAGAATGGATCGCGTGGGTTCCGGGGCGCCGTTGCTGACTGCCAGCCAAGCCGCCCGTTCTTCCTGCTCGAAGGCTTCCTTGAGGCTCTTCCGCGCCGCCTTCCTGTCGCCGCGAGCGCGCTCGATCATGGCCTTCTCGGCGAGGTCCATAGCCGCCGAATGGAGCACGTGAACGTTCATCTTCGCCTCTTGAAGACGCTCTTCGGCTGACCGAACTCAACGACCGCCACGAACGCAGGAAGGCTGTCCGCGGAACGATCCGTCTGCCTCATCTTCGCTTTGACTCGAGGATTGAGCTGGTCGGCGTCATTCACGATTCCCGAGACTTCCAAACGAGCGGCCTGCTGAAAGGGGTGGTCGCCGCCCGCTCCCAGCCAGTAGTCGAAACCGGTTCCCTTGCGGCTTCGCTCGATGACGCTGAAGTCCGTCAACTCCTCGGCCAGGAGAAACGCGACACCGTACGCTCCCTGCTCAGCCGCCGCCGACAGGTCATTGTGCGTGCGAACCGCATTCTCGTGCAGTGTCGGCCAATTCACCCTGTAGCGGTGCCGGCTGCTCGCCTCCACCTCCATGAGCACGCCTCGCTTGTGTCGATTGTGCTCAAGCAACACAGACGCCGCCTCCGCCACGAACTGGCCCATCGCAGGCGTGACCCCGGGCGGGCTGCCGGCCGCGAGCCGGCCCAAGTCCAGTACGGGGATCCTCTTCGCCATTGCACAACAGCATACTGTATTCGAGGGGACTGTCACAAGCGGACCGAGCGGGCAGACGGCTCCGGCGATCCGCAGGTGACCATCATCGACCTCGTCCGCCCGGAACGTCATCCGTTTGACCCCTCCGCGCCGCACCCCTACGATCCGCGCAGGATCGAGGGGAACCTGCACCGGATGAGTACCGACCGCCCGAAAACCGTCGGCGCGTTGAAGCAGACCGACTACCGGCCGCGGAGCGTCAAGGATGAGCTTCGGCGGAATCTTGTCGCGCGCATCCGTTCGAACACGCCGCTGTTCGACGGCATCGTGGGATACGACGACACCGTCATCCCGCAGATCGCCAACGCGATCCTCAGCCGGCACGACCTGCTGCTGCTGGGGCTGCGCGGGCAGGCGAAGACGCGGCTGATCCGGGCGCTGCCGCGGCTGCTGGATGAGTGGTGCCCGGTGATCGCTGGGTCGGACCTGCCGGACGATCCCCTCGCGCCGCAGTTCCCGCGGCATCGGCGCATGGCGGCCGAGCAGGGGGATGACCTCGAAATTCGCTGGCTGCACCGCGACGAGCGCTTTCACGAGAAGCTCGCCACGCCGGACGTCACCGTGGCGGACCTGGTCGGCGAGATCGACCTGGTCAAACACGCGGAGGGGCGGCATCTGACCGACGAGGCGGTCGTGCATTATGGACTGGTGCCGCGGACCAACCGGGGCATCTTCGCCATCAACGAACTACCGGACCTGGCCCCGCGGATTCAGGTCGCCCTGTTCAACGCGCTGGAGGAACGCGACATTCAGATTCGCGGGTTTCCGATCCGGCTGCCGCTTGACGTGATGATGGCGTTTACCGCCAACCCGGAGGATTACACCAACCGCGGGCGGATCGTCACGCCGCTGAAGGACCGGATTGGCTCGGTGGTGCGCACGCATTATCCGCTTCGGCCGGAGCACGCGATCGCAATCACCAAGGGCAACGCCTGGCTCGCGCGCGACGCGGCCGGGGTGGGGCTGCCGATCGACGTGCCGCCCTACATGTTCGAGATCATCGAGGAACTGGCCCGGCTGGCGCGCAAAAGTTCACACGTGAACCAGCAGTCGGGCGTCAGCGTGCGGGCGTCGATCGCCAACGCCGAGAACCTGGTGTCGAACGCGGAGCGGCGCTGCCTGCGCACAGGCGAGAGGCGCGTCGTGCCGCGGGTCAGCGACTTGCAGCATCTGATCGCAAGCTGCCGCGGCAAGATGGAACTGATTCTCGCCGAGGACGAGCGGGCGGAGGACAAGCTGATCGCGGCGCTGATCGGTGAGGCGGTCAAGAACGTATTTGAGAATTACGCCGACGCGGCCGAACTGGAGCCGATCCTCGAGGCCTTCGCGGGCGGCAAGACGAACATCGAAGTCGGCGACGAGGTGACCGGCGAGACGCTGGTGGCCGCGGCAGGCAAACTGAACGGTCTGCTGCCGGCCGCGAAGAAACTGTGCAAGACGGCCGAGCGATCCGCGGATGACCCGTCCGAACTCGCCGGCGCCGTCGAGTTCATCCTGGAGGCGCTGTTCGTCTCGAACAAGCTCAGCAAGTACGCGTATCACGGCCGGACGTTTTTCAAGCGGTAACGCCCCATTCACCGTGCGCGATTCGTAGCCGCTTCACTTTCCGTGGGTTCGCGCGGGCTGAAGCCCGCGGCTCGGTGCCGGAGCATGATCGCGCACGCTGATTTACAAGGACGGCCGACCCGCCATCCGATCCCTGGAGTGCGACCGTATGCCCCTTGACATTGCCAGGTTTCGAAAGATCGTCGAACTGGATCGGGACGATCCGCTCAGCCGGTTCGCGCTGGGCCGGGCGCTGTTCATGGAGGGCGGCGACGACGCGACGCGCGAGGCGGCGGAGCACCTGACGTTCGCCAACGAGAAAGACCCGACCCACCTGGCGACCTATCACATCCTGGGCCAGGCGCTGATCCGCCTCGGCCGTCACGACGACGCCCGTCGCGTCCTGACGGAAGGCATCCGGCGCACGGAAGGCGTCGGCCACGGCATGGGTCACGACCTGGGGCCGGCGATGGCGGAGTTGATGGAGTCGATGGAGGAGTAGTCGGTCGCCAAAGCGCCCGGCGGACTCCCAAGCGTACCCGACGGCTAGGGGCGACACCCCTCGATTTCCTCGTCACCGGTGAAGACCGACTGAAAAATCGCCACGTCGAGAAGATCAACGCGACCGTCGTCGTTCCCATCGTAAATCCGGCACGACCGTTCAAGCGGCTCGCTCGGGCCGGCAAGGCAGGATGAGAGCCCGTCGTGGTCAGCCAAGTCCACGCGGCAGTCACCATTGCCGTCGAACGGCTTCAGCGGTGTTGCGACGAAGACAGCGTCGCCTTCACCCTGCAGCGCGGCCAGGAAGGCCAGTTGACCATAGTCATTCGCATGTACGGACGCTGCGAGCGTGTTTACGACCCTATCCTCGATTCGCGTTGCGCCGCGAACGACGACTGCGTCGTCAACGGTGAAAATGGCAACGTCCTCGTCATTCACGACGGTCGTAAATGCCGCCAGGCCGCCGTCGTTGAGGGCGTAGGAGGTGACGCCGCGGATGGTCCAGTCGCCGATCTGTGAACCGGGACGCACGAGTACCTGCCCGGGCTGGCCAGGCGGGTGGTGCATGAGCCAACTGTCGGCGCGGTAATAAACGCCCCCGGCCGGGTCACGGCCGGGTGTGAACGGCTGGCCAATCTGCCGGCCGTCGATAATGTCGCCCAATCGAGCGATGATCCGATGCTGCGAGACAATTGACGCCAGACTGCCAGCCCGCGCCTTGATGACGGCCTCACCATCGTCACCGAAGCCGAAGAAGCGAGGTTGCTCGAAGTATTCCAGCCGTTCCCCCTCGACCCGCTCACCTTCAGATAAGACGCGTTGAACCGTGTTGTTCACGGTATCAACGCGGATCAGTGACAGTGAGTCGTTGGGATTGATCTTGCCATAGACCAGGATGCGGCCCTGATCATCGCAGTGAAGGATGTCGTCATCCTCGAAGAGGCTGATCCCGTTGGGTGCAATCCCGGGCTGGCGGGCGAATCCATGTGCGATCGGCTGGCGGTTCACGAACACGGCTTGGCCGACGGGCTCGACAGGAACGCTGATAATTTCATCGCCGGCGTCGTTGACACGTGGCGCCGTAGCGCGGCCCAGCGAGAAAGTCACGCGCAAATCACCGATCCGGTCGCCGTCGTAGATCACGTCAAACGCATCCTCGGCGGTCTGCCGGAAGAGCTTCGTGCTGAGCACGGTGCGCGTGGAGACAAAGCTGACCCAGCCGTTGGAATCGAGTCGCAAGTCGTCGATCGACTGCACCTTGGCGGTGCCGCTCTTCTCATCGACGCGAGCCGGCACGCGAAAGGGAGGCTGACCGCCCGGCGCGACGGCCGCGATGACGCGACGGCTTTCGCCGACCGCCACGACGAAGGCCACGTCCCCGCGCGCGTTCTGTCGCACGACTTCCGGACGGATATCGGCAACCACGTCGCCGTCGATTACCGTTTCCCCTTCGATCGCGATCAGTCGATCATCCTGAAAAACGGCGCGTCGGTTATCCGTGAGCTTAGCGATATACGCCGTAGCGGCGCTGCCACCCACTGAGAACGACTCGATACGCTCGACCTCCAGGCCCTCAACCAAGTCGCCCGTAGCAATGTACTGATGCTGGGCGTCAAAGACGCCGTTGCCGCCCTCGAAGTCTGCGATGAAGCGCGGGTTATCCGCGGCCTGCTGAACCGCGCTGAAGCTCGTCAGGCGCTTACCTTTGACGGACTGTCCGTCGGAGATGTGGACCGATCCGCCGTGCAAAACGGCTTCGCGGCCCTCGCCGCGAAGGAGGAACGCACTGACCTCGGCTCCGACCGCGTCCTCCTGCGGCCCGGCAACGATTTCCTCAATCCTCCAACCGGGAACTTGAATCGACTCCGACAAGATCGGAACGGCCGTCTTGGCGTGCGGGTCCACGCGGATCAGATGCTGACCCGCAACGCCTTCGGGCTTGCCGAAGATGTAGACGTCGCCATTGTCAGCCACGTCGAACAACCCATTGCTGACGTACAGGCTGTCCAGCCGGATCGGCGCCGTGGCGTTCTGATGATGGGTCTGTACCAGCGGCTCGCGATTGAAGAAGAGCGTCTCGCCGGCGTCGGTGGACACGAGCAGGTATTCGTTTCCGTCGGCATCAAAGCGCGGGCAGGACGGTTTCACCTGCTGGACCGTCAGATCCCCGATCTTCTCGTTCTCGAGGATGGCGTCGAACACGCCGGGCTGGGTTTCCATAACCAGCGCATTCCGCGACGGCAAATCGGGCGTCTGCAGTAGCGGAGCGCCATTGACGAGGACCACGATGCTGGCATCTTGAATCGAGAGCCGGGTGTAGACGTTTCCGTGGTGGTCAATCTGCGGTGGCCCGTAGAAGCGGTCGACGGGATAACCTTCGTAATCGTCGCCGCTCGCCCAAGCGTCCCAAACGCCTTCGCTGGACTCAATGAAGATGCGCGTCGGATCGTCACCCTGGGCGGCGGCGAAGATGGTCGCGCGGCCGTTCTCGGTCAACTCATAGCGCGTCACCTGATGGAGCAGTTCATCGCCGATCGTTTCCCCCTCCGCAGCAGCCCGCCGATAGGTGTACGGCGGATCGGGCTGCCCTGTAGGCGTCGCAATCCAAAGGGCATCGGTGGTAGCCGTTTCGGCGTAGAACGCCACTTGCCCCGCCTCATTCATGCGCCAGCCCAACTCGTCGAGGTACTCCACAAGCTCCCCGCCCAAATCCGTTACCCCGGTCACAACGACCGGTTTGAGATCACAGTAGATGGCTTTCTCACGGTCCGATCGCTCCAGTGAGACCGCCAACTGGCCTGCATCGTTCAGCGTAGCGCGGCGGGTCGAGAGCACGGTCTGATCGCCCAGCGGATCGCCGGTGCCGAGCAGGCGCGACTGGCGGTCGAAGATGGCGTGGCCGCCCTGATAGGATCCGCGAAAGATCAACGTGCCGCCGTTGTTTATTTCCGGAAGACTGAATCCGGTCAGCGTCCTTCCATCGATCACGTCGCCCTCACGAACCACGGCATCGTTGTTGATGAAAATTGCATCCTCACCCGAATTGACCAGTGCGTGGGCGCAGAATTGTCCGCCATCTGTAATCACGCGCTGTTGATGGATGGCGTTCTGAACGTTGATCACGTGCAATCCGTCGACCACGTCGTCCAGCCCCCAGAAGGGTGTGTATCGGCCCTCGTCGACGTCGACGATGGATATGTCTGGATACCGCTTACCCTCGGGCAGGATGGTCACCAGCAACGTACGGGCCCCGGACGGAGCAAAGCTGTGGGTGTATCCGAAGTAGGCCACGATCGGTGCGATCGGCCGCCCTAGCTGTGCCGTGATGCGCTGGCTAACCCGCCCATCATCGGTCAGCGAGAGGTTCCAGCCCTCCCTGTAAGAGTACCCATCGCGAAGCTCCTGTCCCCCGACCAGCGCGACGCGATAGGAGAAGGGCTCCTCCGGCACACCGGTCGGCGTGGCCACTACGGTCGCGTGGCGGCCGCCGACGATCGCCTGGAACGCGACCTGTCCTGACTCGTTCAGCGCGAAGGTGGTTGCCGCCACGGCGCTCACCAGTTCGTCGTCAATCTGCGTCGTGCCGGGGACGGCAACGACCTTGTCGTTAAGAAAGACGGCCTCATCGAAATCGGGTCCAACCTCTGTCGTAAAAGCCAGATCACCCACCGCATTGGCGTCGAACTGGATCAGCCGAACGATCTCCACGCCATCGACCACATCGCCATCGCGGACGATGCTGGCCGTACGACTGAATAATCCCGTCACGCCATCCTGTGTTCTACTGAGGAAGAAGACGCCTCCGGAATTGACGATTTCGGCCTGCAGAAAGCTCCCGAGAGGGTAACCGCCGATCCGCTCCGTGCGGCGCACAGCCAGAGCCCCGTCAAGCAGAATGCCCGACTCTGTGGCCGCGACGAACGATCGCGACGCATTACCCAGGCGGCGATGCTCATACTTGCGGATGATGCCGTCCGAGAAACGGTCGATCTCAGTACCGACAGAAATCCTGACGTCGACGCGCTGCCCATCGTTGAAGATGCGAAGTACCGACAGCGGGCTGCCTTCGCGCTCGCGGCCCAGCACATAGAAGCTGGTCGAATCAACGCCCGGCAGCGTGTCACCCAGTGTATACGGCACGATCGGCGCGACGCGTACCTCATGCCCGGGGGGGCCGAGCACGGGGCGCTCGTTCTTGAAGACGACGGGTCCGACCTCTCTGACGACGGCCGAAACGTACTCGTTGCCTTCCCGGTCGAAGCGCGGCAAGTAGACCTTCTCGACCGAGTATCCACCAATGCCGCCTGCGGCAGACAGCCATCGAAACCCCCCGTCCTCCCGTTCGACCAGGACGCCGCCGAAACTGTCCATCTGCGCGCTCATCGCCACGCGGCCATCCGGTGTGATCAGCGGCGAGCCGAGGAAGTTGACGCGGCGGGCGTCAATCCGATCCCCAAGAGATACTACCCGTCGAAATGAGTAGACCGGGGAAGCCGTCGCCGCGGCGGCGGGATGCCGGCCGGTTCGGGTCTCGACGTCCGTGACGAGGGGTACGCCGTTGTGGTCCGACGCCCGCGCTGTGGGCAGCAGGGCACAACAAGTCGCAAGAATGACCAGATACGCGGCACGCTGCAGCATCAGTTCCTCCTCTGCCCGAACGGGGCTGTGTCACTGTCTCTGCCCGACGGGGCCGCTTCACTCTATTCGTGGGTGCAGAACGTTCAGCCGGTGTCGGGAATCTGCCTGCACGCCCGTTGCCCGGTGAGTTTGGACTTCCACCCCCCGAACACCTGCGAGCCCGGTCGGGACCGTATGGTAGCATCTTCAACGGGTCGATCCAAGATCCAAGATCACCCTCAATGTCCGCCCAGTCGGGGCACGCCGGCCTCCAGGCCCGTTCGCCACGCCTCCGCTCGTTCCCTACAATGCCCGCATGGCCGCGGTCCTGGTTGTCAGTGACGTTCGCAAGGATTTCCCTACCGATGCGCTGGCCGTCCGGGCGCTGGACGGCGTGTCGCTCTCCGTCGACGAAGGCGAGTTCGTCTGCATCATGGGGGCCAGCGGGTCCGGTAAGAGCACGCTCTTGCATCTGATCGGCGGGTTGGACCGCCCCACCGCCGGCAGCATCGCGGTCGAGGGGCGCGACATCGCACAGATGAGCGATCGCGCGCGGACGCTGTTCCGCCGGCGGCGGATGGGCGTCATCTTTCAGGCGTTCAATCTGCTGCCGACGCTGACGGCCGTGGAGAACGTGGCGTTGCCGGCGATCATCGACGGCGCTGACGGGCGCGAGGTCACGAAGCGGGCGCGGTCCCTGCTGGAGGAACTCGATCTGGGGCATCGCAGTACGCACCGGCCGCAGGCGATGTCCGGCGGGGAACAGCAGCGCGTCGCCATCGCCCGAGCGCTGATGAACGACCCGGCCATCGTGCTGGCGGACGAACCTACCGGCAATCTCGATACGCGGCACGGCGAGGAGGTCTGGCGGGCGCTGGCGACGATGAGCCGGGCGCGAGGCAAGACGGTGATTGCGGTGACGCACGAGTCGGCCGGGGCGACCTTTGCCGACCGCGTGGTGGTCATCAAGGACGGACGCATCGCCGGCCAGATCGAACCGGGGGGAGAGGGTCATGCGGCACTGGTCGCAACTCGCTACGCGGAACTGGTCGGCTAACAAGTCGGCGTTTCTGGCGACGGTGATCGCGGTCGGGCTGGGCGTGGCCATTGTGGTGGCGGTGACGTCGTTCTATGAATCGGCAGTGACGGCCGTCAAGGGCGAAGTCGTCGGCCGCTGGCTGGGTTCGGCGCATATTACGGTGGACCCGCCCGGCGCGCATTGGGGGTCATTGGAGGCCGCTCTGGCCGAGCCGATCCGCGCCGTGGATCACGTCGTCCACGTGTCCGCACGGCTCATACGCCCGATGGTCGTGGTCCCGCCGCCGGAGGCGCAGGAACTGCTGCCCGACAAGCACGACTACGTCGACGCGATCGGCATTGATCCCGTCACGGATGAGCCGTTTCAATCGCTGCCGGAAATTCGCGGCCGGTTTCTCGAACCTGGCGACCGCGGCGTCTGCGTGATCGAGTCCACGCTTATCGAGCGGTGGTCGTTCGACCTCGACGACACGCTTCACCTGGCGGCGTATCGGGGGGGGGAGGCGATGCCGCTGCGCATCGTGGGCATTTTCGACAGCCAGCGGCTGGCCGACTTTCAGCGCGAGGCGCTCTACCTGCCGATCGAAGACGCGCAGTCGATCAAGCGGCAGCCCGGAACCGCCACGACCCTCGACGTGATGCTGGACGACCCGACGCCCGAGCGTCTGTCAGCGGCACGCGCCGATATAGAAGCGCTGCTGCTCGCGCGGGACTTGCCTTACACGGTCGAATCGGCGGCGGCGCGGCTGGCGCAGCTCGACGAGGCCGAGCGATTGACGCGCATGATCGTGGTGCTGGCATCGGTCATTACGCTGCTGACGGCGTTTTTTATCATCCTGACCACGATGAGCGCGTCGCTGTATGCACGACGGCGGCTGCTGGGCCTGATGCGCTGCGTCGGCGTCACGCGGCGGCAACTGGTCGCACTCGTTTTCGTCGAGGTGACGCCGCCCACCGTCGTCGGCGTTCTGGTCGGCATTCCGCTGGGACTGCTGCTGATTCAGTGGGCGATCACGGCCGGCGGCGACGAACTCCCGCCGATCCATACCAGCGCCTGGGGCGTCCTGGTCGCCATTCAGTGCGCGGCCGCAACGTGGCTCTTGAGCATCGGCCTGCTTGTGGTTCAGGTCTGCACGGTCTCACCGCTGCGGGCCGCCAATCCGCAGAGTCGGCCGACGCGGAAGCTGTGGATCTACGTCGCGGCGCTCGCGGGCGGAGCGCTGATGGGCGTCCACGAGTGGACCGTGCAGAAGATGGATCCCGGATTGTGGGCCGAGCCGGTGTGGATGTGGATCGGCGGCGGCTCGCAGTTCGTCGGATTCGTGCTGGTGGTGCCGCTGGTGGTTGCGCTGCTCGGTGCGGGAATGGCGACGCTGGCGGGGCCTCTGTTCGGGCTGAGGGCAGCACTGGCGCGCGACCAGTTCGGCCGCGCCCCGTGGCTCAGCGCCGGGGTCTGCTGGGTGCTGATGGTGGGCGTAAGCCTGATCGTCTATCTGGCGGTGCGCTCCGAGGGGGTCATGCGCATCTGGGACTTTCCCGCCAGACTTCCGGAGGCTTTCGTCTGGGCGCCGGAGTACAGCGACGCGGCCGCGCTGGACGGCATTGATGAACTCCCGGGCGTCGGCAGGGTCACCGCCGTGGCGGACCTGGCCTGCACGATCGACGTGCTGGGCCGGCCGTCATCGGACGGCGCCAACCCGTTCCTGCAGAGCCTGCTGGACCGGATGACCAAGCCGGTCTTCGTCGCGGGCGATCCTGACACGTTCCTGAGCATGGCCAAGCTCGGTTTCGCGGAGAGCACCGAGGAGGAAGTACGGGCCAAGCTGGAGCGCGGCGGCTACGTCCTGGTTCCGCCCCAGACGGCGCGGGCGAAGGGACTGAAGAAAGGCGATCGGATCCGGGTGACGATCGGCAGCCGCTCCGCGGAGTTCGAAGTTGCGGACGTGGTGGAGTCGCCGGCCCTGGACATCGCCGTGACGTTTTTCAAGGCGGAGAGCTATCTGCAGTTCGCGGCCGCGGCGGCCGTGATCGGCACGCGCGACGACCTGCGCGAGCGGCTGGGCAAAGACGTCGTCTCGATGGTGATGTGCAACGTGGAGCTGCCGCCGTCCGAGGTGCCGGCGGCTTTTCAGAATAAGCTGCCGCCTGAGGACGTCACGTCGAAGTCGGTCGCGGCGCTCGTGCCACACATCGCCGCACAACTGCCCAACGAGCGAGCCGCGCTCGAACGGATCATTTCCGAGCTGCGCGCGTGGACCGCCGGAACACGCGCCGAACTGTCCGCGGACGCCCGCACCGAATTGACCCGCTTCGAGCGCGCCCTGCGCTACACACGCTACCGCTGGGAACGGCAGACGCCGGAGCAGAACTGGCGATCGTTTCGCGAACGGCTGGTGCTGTTCAAGGTGGCCAACGCGATGGGCAAACCGGACGCCATTATGGGTTCTCTGCAACGTCTGCGCGAGAACCTCGAACGCGACGTGCGCCGGGCGATCCTGATATTGACCTGGTTGCCGGGGATATCGCTGCTGATTTCCATCGTCGGCATCGCGAACCTGATCACGGTGCGCGTGCTCGCCCGGCGGCGTCAGCTTGCGGTGCTGCGGGCGGTAGGGGCGACCCGGTCGCAAATCGTGCGGCTGATTCTTGCCGAGTCGACAACGTTGGGCCTGCTGGGTGGAATCGCGGGGATCATCCTGGGCTTCTATTCCGCCCGCAGCGACAACATCGTGGGTTATCGCCTGGTGGGATTCGAGGTGGAGTGGGTCATCCCCTGGGGAACAGTTCTTCTGGCGACGGCGCTGACGGTGGGAACGTGCATTGTGGCAGGGATAGGGCCGGCGCGGCACGCGGCGCGGGACGACGTGGTGTCGGCGCTGGAAGGGGGATAAGGGAGAATGGCGAATGGCGAATAGCGAATGCAGAAAGAGCGGAGTTGTGCGTCGGCAGCGGCAGCTTCATCTTCGGCGGGAGGGGCTGTTCAGAGGCCCGCCTTTCAAGGCGGGGTCGTGGCGCTGGGCGCGGCTGGCGCGAGGCGATGGCGCACTGGAGCAGCCCTGTTTTCAGTCGGACATAACACCGGTTGAAAACGTTGAAAACCGGTGCCACATCGGCGGGCGTACGGTAGCCCCGGGAGCCATGCGGCGTCCACTACGCCTGCGGCATGATTCCGCACAAGCGCGCGACCAGCACGGCAGCGAGCACGTCTTCGGGGAACGTCGCGTCGCCGAACTGCGCCGCGTCGAACGACTCATCCGCGCCGGCGACGTTCATGTGCAGCCGCCCCCTTTCCAGCCAGGCGCCGCGATCTACCGGCTGCTTCGCCGAAACGAACATCGTCTGGCCGCGGTGCTTTCGCGACAGCGGCCGCACGCGCGGGTCGTCGTAGTTGAGGATCAAGGTCTGGTCGGCCTGCTGATTCATGAAGATCCGGCTCTTGATGCGGACGTACTCGGCCATCGAGGCGTGGCGGTCGAGGTGGGCTTCCGCGATGTTGAGAATGACGGCGATCTGGGGGCGGAAGCGGACGACGTTTTCAAGCTGGAAGCTGGAGACGGCCAACCCAAGCAGGGGTGCGACCGGAGACGAATGGCCTGACGCCAACGGTGACGACGAAAGCACCGCAGCGCCCTGTGCGGCGCTCGCATTCGCCAGGAGCATCTCGGACAGCGGGCGTCCACGATTGCCGCCGACCTGGATGGCGCCGCCGGCGCCGTCGACGATTCTCTGAAGCGTCTCCAGCGTGGTGCGCTTCCCGATCGTGCCGGTGATCGCGATGATCGGCGACGTGCAGAACTGCGAACCCATCTCCAGTTCGCTGATGACGGGCATGCCGCGGGCGTGCAGGGCACTGCGGATCGGCGCATCGCCAGAAACGCCGGGGCTGGCGACAACCGCGTCGCACCCTTCCAGAAAGGCGACGCTGTGCCCGCCGCTCTCGACCCCGTCGACGACCAGGGGGCCGTCGAGCGTGATCGGGCCCTCGTCGGAGATGCGCACGCGATGGCCGTGGTGTGCGAGCAGCCGGGCCGCTGCGCGTCCCGTCTCGCCGTAGCCGAGAATGCCGACCGTCAGCTTCCGTTTGCCGCGGAAGTCCGGCAGCGGCGTGATCTGCCGGCGGATTTCCTCCAACATGCGGATGCTCTCGTCGGCGCTGACGCCGTCGACGGTGGGCTCGCGGCGCAGCGTCACACCGTCCACCGCCCCCCCCCGATCGACCATGGCCCCGAGGTCACTCAGCACGGCTGCGGCGTCGGGCAGCAAGTCCTTGCCCACCAGCACGGAAAGCGCGCCGGCCAGACCGTAGGCGCCCCAGTTCGAGACCCCCGCGGCGATGCAATAATCGGTGGAGACGACGCAGGCGATCTCGGGGCCGTGGGCCACGTCCGTCAGCGTCGCGGCGAAGACGCGCCCCATGCCGATCTCGTTGCCGCCGTCGCCGATGCCGATGGTAGTCAACCCGTCGTCGGACGCTTCGAGGAAGAGCGAGTCGAGCGGCGCCACCGTGTCGGTGATGTCGCGGCCGCGCATATCGCGGTATCGCCCGTCGCGCCCGCGGCCGACGCGCTCGATCGACACCAGATGCGACGGCCGGGCGTCGGCCAGATAGGCCTCGGCATCGAGAATCGGCTGGATGCCCAGCGCCCGAAGCACCTCGGCGTTGCGTTCGTCCGTGATGTAATCGACGTGCAGACCCAGGCGAGTCATCGCGGCCCCGACGACGTGCGCCCCGTGCGGCCCGTCCGTTTCGGGCGCGTTCGCCGCAGGAATGTAGAATCCGGTGACGATCCCCACCCGCCGCGCCAGCCGCAGCGATTGCGCCGCCAGCCGCAACTGGTCCGGAATCAGCAGCCCGAACACGTTCCGCCCCGCCGGGTCGCGGGCGATGAGATTCTCGATGGAACTGATTCGAGGGTTCATCGTGCGTCAGCTTACTTGTGTGGCACCGGTCTTATGATAGGGGTAGGAGCGGCCGATTGGGTTCGGCCGCCCCTCCCTCCGAACCGGACTGGCGGATCTCCCGCATCCGGCTCTCCGGTTGATGGTCTTACCTCCGAGAGGATTGGACAGCCAGGTCATGGGCTGTTTTCAAGCTGAACAACCCGAGCTTGGCAAAGTAGTCGTTGGGCCAGCGATGATGGTCGAGTCCTCGCCCGCGGCCGCGGAGGCCCGCTCGTTTGCGCAGGATGCTGCGCAGACGCATTCGGACCCATCCGTCGATCCCGGGGAAGACGTTCCAGTGGGCGTGTTTGAAGTACTCAAACCAGCCCGCCATCGTTCGATTGACGTCGGCGATGATCACACACATGCTCCGGCCGTTGGCCCGCTTCGTCTTGCTCCGATTCGCGTCGCGGAACTTCGAGAGACTCTTGTTCTGCGGGAAGCGGTAGTGCTTCACGAAGCGGTATCCCAGGAACTCGAAGCCGTCGGTCAGGGCGTCCACGATTTTCGTTTTCGTGGGGTGCAGCGTGAGGCCGCGTTCGGCGGTCCACGTCTGCACTATCGCCAGAGCCTGTTCAGCTTCTTCCCGAATGCGGCACTGGATGACCAGGTCGTCCGCGTATCGCGTCATCTCAAACCCCGCCTGGGCCATCAGATGATCCAGGTCGTTGAGGTAGATGTTGCTCAACAGCGGACTGAGCACCGCGCCCTGCGGCGCGCCGCTCGTCGGTTTCCAATGCTCCAGGCCGTCCATGATCTCGGGCTTGAGATCGTAGTGTGCCAGTCCGCATCGACTTAGCTGCCGCAATCCGAGGCCGATCTTCATCACCATGACGAGAGCGGCCGCGCAGCCCCTCCAGCAGACTCGTTTTGGTTACCGTGCTCACCGCCGCACCCCACCTGTAGGGTCCATTCGATCGTACAGCCGCCTGGCGCGGCCGCCACTCCATACTCGCTCGCAGGTGGTCCCGTCTTTCCGATGTCGCGTCAGAAAATATCGGAACCCCCCTGCCCCATAACATCGCGTCCTGATCCCGACCCGTGGGAGGTCGATCGCCGCGGGTGCGGCCGGGTCATGTCGGCCGCGCGGACGTCCGAATGGACACGCAGGCGGTCTGCTGGGCCGCGCGAGTCACCACCACAGCCGTAATGAGGACCGAGATGATGCGCTCAACGTGGATTGCCGGATCGTGCCTGCTCTTCCTGTCCGCCGCCGGGTGTTCTCAGCGGCCCGCGTTTCACGAGTATCTCGGCTGGGACGGGCTGGTCACGCGCGTCGGGATGGAGATGCCGCTGGAAGCCGTACCCTACCAGACGCACGCCTGGCGCATGACGCGCCACGAGCATTACGTCGTCGGCGACGACGGCCGCACCCGCGTCCGCACGGTGGCGCTGCACGATTCCGACGCCGGCTATGACCCGTTCATCGACCGCGACTGCCCGCCGCAGGGTTCGGCCCGCTCAACGCAGACGCTTCAGCACAACCGGCTCAAGAACCGCACCTCGATCCCGCGCGGATGGGACGTCGACCCGAACATCACCCTGGAGGCCATGCGGGAGGCCGGCAACGATCGTCGCCGCTGGGACGACGGCGACGCCGCCAGCCTGTACGGCTACGTCCGCGCGGTCCGCGCCGTCGCCAATGAAACGTGCAACTGCCTCGCCGGGAGTCGCCAACTGACGACGGCCCAGCTTGAACTCACCAGCGGCCCGGGCGACCTCGAACGCCCCGTCATCGTGCAGATCACGCCGCCGATGCGGCTGATCCACAACCACTACGACCTGGAGTCGTGGGCGACCCGCGACGTGAAGGACCAGTACGAAGGCAAGTGGGTGACAGTGGACGGCTGGCTGATGTTCAACGCCATGCAGGACGACGGCGCCGACAACAGCGACCGCCGCAACTGGTGGGGCGACGACAACTGGCGGGCCACGGCGTGGGAACTGCACCCGGTCACGCACATTG